>JANMSE010000107.1:0-27569 GCA_031389045.1 Deltaproteobacteria bacterium
CGCCATTCCGACTGGATAGCGATTAGGGTAAATCAGACAGACGGGAATCTCACCTTCACTAGTGGAAACAAACAGTCGCTTTTCTTGAGCAAGCCGCTGGCGGGCACGTTCGGTAGTCAACCACATGCCTTCACCAGTACCTGCCCGCAGCCATCCGCGAAAGGAGGGTGCGCTCTAAGAGTCAACCGTTGCGACTTTTCAGACAGTCGTGCAAGTCAGCAGCGGGACTGGTGTGGGACCAGTCCCGCCAGCCATTTAATTGGCATGCTTACGTAAGAAGGCGGGAATGTCGTACTTGTCATCTCCCGCCGAGGCAGCGGGTGAGGCGTGGTCGGACGTGCCTTCGGCCTGGCGTTTCCGTTGCCACGTCGGAACATCAAGATCATCCACCGAGCCCATGTGAACCACTTTCCGCGGAGTCTGCGGAGCCGGATGGGAACGGAAGCCGACACCACTCCGAAGAGCACTGAGCGGTGATTTACTCACAGGGGGGGCCTGTAATGCCTCCACCTCGCCAAACCCCGTGGCGATCACGGTGATGCGCAGCTCGTCTCCCAACGATTCGTCGATCACGGCTCCGAAGATGATGTTGGCATCCTCGTCGGCCTCTTCCTGAATCAGCGTGGCCGCCTCATTGACCTCATGCAACGTCAGTCCTTCACCACCAGTGATATTAATCAACACCCCTCGCGCCCCACGGATGGAAATGTCTTCCAACAAGGGACTCGCGATCGCGCGCCGGGCCGCTTCCTCGGCGCGTCCTTCGCCATTCGCCGTCGCCGCCCCCATGATCGCCATGCCCATCTCGGACATGATCGTGCGCACGTCGGCGAAGTCGAGGTTAATCAGGCCGTGCACGGTGATGAGATCGGAAATGCCCCGCACGGCTTGCAGGAGCACTTCATCCGCTTTGCGAAACGCTTCCAGAAGTGGCTGACTGCGACTGGCCACCGCCAACAAGCGTTGATTAGGAATCGAAATCAACGTGTCCACGTTGGCTTTCAGTTCCCGCAAGCCCTCTTCCGCTTGACGCATGCGCTTCTTCCCCTCGAACAAAAAGGGCTTCGACACCACGCCCACCGTCAGTGCGCCAATTTCCTTGGCGATCCGCGCCACCACTGGTGCGCCACCAGTCCCAGTCCCACCACCCAGTCCACCAGTCACGAAGACCATATCCGCGCCGATGAGCAGATTACGGATTTCCTCTTCACTCTCCAGGGTCGAGCGGCGTCCGATTTCCGGGTTCGCGCCGGCGCCAAGCCCTTTGGTCAACTCGCCGCCTAACTGGACTTTCGTCGGGGCTAAATTGACCCGCAGGGCCTGCGCATCGGTGTTTGCCGCGATGAAATCGACTCCCGTCAGACCGGCGGAGATCATCGTATTGACGGCGTTCCCGCCGGCACCTCCCACCCCAACAATCCGGATTTGCGCCTTATTCCCATTGAGTTCAACAAATTCGATCATCTCACACCTCCTGTAAAATGCCCCCCCATAGGAGGCCATCGCCGTTAGAAAAATTCCCGAAACCATTCAACTACTCGTTCTCGCATCCGTCCCCAGCGTGGTCCTTCCCGATGGTGGACCAAGCCATTCAAGCGGGGCTGCTGGCTCTCCTGCAGCACCAGTCCCACCGCCGTCGCGTACATGGGACCATTCACCGCATCGACCAAACTCCCCAGGAAGCGTGGCACCCCGCGCCGGACTGGCACCTTGAACACGCGCTCGGCTAATTCCACCATCCCTTCAGTAATGGCGCCGCCACCGGTCAGGACCACCCCAGCTCCCAGTCTGCCGAGCATCTCCACCGCCTCACACTGTTCCCTGGCCAGCGTCAGAATCTCTTCCGCGCGGGGTTCGATAATATCGCTCAAGCGACGGCGCGGTACCGGCGAGGGATCACGCCCGCCGACTTTAGGCATCTCCACCATCTCACCAGGAGTGATCAGGTCCCCAAGCGCGCACCCGTGCCGTTGCTTCATTTTTTCGGCTTCCGCGATCGGGATGCGCATCCCGATCGCCAGATCATTCGTCATGTTATACCCACCCACGGGCAGTACCGCCGTGTGCACGACCGCCCCACGACTAAAAAGAGCGAGGCCGGTCGTCCCACCACCAATATCCACCAGGACGACTCCCATCTCTTGTTCTTCTGGTGTCAACACCGCTTCGGCGGCCGCCAACGGCGCGAATTGGAGATGGTTCACATGCAGCCCGGCTCGTTCACAGCAGCGGCGGATGCCGTCAAGCGCGCCATTCGCCACGGTCACGAGGTGCACACTGCCTTCCAGCCGCACGCCCGATGTCCCCACTGGCTTGCGTCCCCGTTCCTGGCCATCCACGAGAAACTCTTGCGGGAGGACGTGCAGAATTTCACATTCCGTGGGCAAGGCCACCGTGCGCGCGATCTCAATCACATTCGCCACATCGGCGAGGGACACTTCCTGGTCCTTCACGGCCACCATCCCGTGGCTCGTGATCCCTCCGGCATGGCCGCCCGTCACCCCGGCGCAGACGTTATGAATCTCGCAATTAGCGCCGAGTTGCGCTTCCTCCACCGCTTTGCGGATCGCGTGCACAGTGGTCTCGACGTTAATAATCAGCCCTTTGCGCAGCCCACCTTGCGAGAGCGCCGTGCCAATGCCGATCACCTCAATCCCGTCAGGAGTCGCTTCGGCGACGATGACCGCCGTCTTATACGTCCCAATATCAAGGCTCACGAACAGCGCATTTTCCTTAGACATAGTGTTCCCCTAGAGTGGACGGGCAGGCGTCCGCACGCCTCCGCCTTGATCGTCGAGATATGGTCGCACGACTACCTGGTTCACAAACCGCGCATCAAGCACGACGGCCACTCCCTCACCAACGGGGAAGCGCGCCAACACCGCCCCGACCTGCGCGAACTTCTCCGGTGCTGTCTCCCACCCTAACCGAATCGTGATATGACGGCGCGCCAGAAATAACGTATAGCCCTGCTGCTGGTCCCAATGAATCTCCGACAGTGTTTCCGCCCACACCGTGGTAAGCGGGAGGAGTGACTTGACGCCCGCCAACGCGGCGCGCGCCGTCGCCGAATCCAGCGCCACGTCCGTCAGACCAGTGACGTAAGGTAAATCCAGATCAGGGTGCTGAGTTGGCAACGTAAAGGCCACGCCACTGTCATCCAGATAGGTCACCGTCGGGCGAGCGATCACCGCTAGTGGGCGACGGGTTTGCACGTGAATCGTCACTCGCTGTGGAAATTCGCGCTGGACCCGCGCGGCGCGAATCCCAGAAACAGCAAGCAAGCGCTCCTCGACTTGTTGGGAGTCAATCGTCCACACGCTCATACCACGGGTCAAGCCGCTCTGGGTGAGAATGTCCTCTGGAGAGAACGGCGCTTCCGCCTCAATAGCGATATCCGTCACCACGAAGTAGGAATTGGAAAGGATGTACTGCCGGAATACCACCCAGCCCGATGGCGACCCCCATATCACCCCGCCGAACAACAGTATCAACAGGAGCCTGGTCCCGCGCCGCCGTGTCGGGGGTGCACCCGTGGTCCGGCGATTCGCGCGTCGGTCCGAGCCACGCCACCAATTCGTCACCGCGCCGGGAAGGGAGAGCGCATTCATCGGGTACTCCTATGAATATGTAACGTGGCACGCCGCAAAATCGCTTCGACCAGATCGCCATAATCCAGCCCCGCATGCGCGGCGATGCGCGGCAGGTAACTCAGCCCGGTAAATCCTGGCAAGGAATTCACTTCCAATAAGAAGACCTCTCCCTGCTCGGTGACCCGCGTATCCACCCGACTGTAGCCTCGACATTCCAGCGCACGATGCGCGTCAAGGGCAACCTGCAAGACTCTCTCATACACCAGTGGTGACAACGGCGCGGGCAGAATGAACTCCTCGCGGCCAGCGGTGTACTTCACGTCGTAGGAATGAAATTCCCCCTTGGCGATCACTTCCATCGCTCCCAGGGCCTGCTCATCAAGAATCCCGACGGTGACTTCTTTCCCCGGTATATAGGTCTCGACGAGGGCATGGGGGTCGAACCGCCAGGCTTCCGCTAACGCGGGAGCCAAGGTCTCCGCGGACCGCACAATGGTGACGCCGACACTTGACCCCTCGGTACTCGGTTTCACGACCACGGGGTAAGGCAACGTCAGGGCGGTGGGATGCGCTTTCTCGATCATCTGCCACGCGGGGGTCGGCAATCCGTACACCTGCCAGACACGCTTGGCCATCGGCTTATTCATCGCCAACGCGCTCGCGAGCACGCCAGAGCCGGTGTAGGGCACGCCGAGCAATTCGAGGACTCCTTGCACCGTCCCGTCTTCCCCAAGCTTGCCGTGGAGCGCGATGAAGACGACGTCGGTGTCACGCACCTGGGGGATCCACGTACCGGAGGCATCCACCTCAATGGGCGTCACCACATACCCACGCTCCCGCAAGGCCTGACAGATCGCCGTGCCGCTGAGGTGAGAAATTTCCCGCTCGGCGGACAGGCCACCGAACAGCACCCCGACTCGTTTGTTATGCCATTGTGTCGTCATTTTAGTAGTCAGTAGTCAGTAGTCAGTAGTCGTAGTCGTAGTCGTAGTCGTAGTCGTAGTCGTAGTCGTAGGGTGCGCTCCGCGCACCAGCTCTTGCTCGTTACTCGTTACTCTCTCCGATTCGTTCCATTCGCCGACGAAGCGCACTTCCGGCTCAAGCCACACCTGATGCCGCTCCCAGACCGCGTGTTGCACCTGTTCCATGAGGCATTTCACGTCCGTGGCACTGGCACCGCCGGTGTTGACGATGAAATTGGCGTGCTGCTCGGAAACGCGCGCCTTTCCTTGGGTACGCCCTTTTAAGCCAGCAGCCTCGATCAGTCGTCCGGCATAGGTCCCCGACGGATTCTTGAAAATCGAGCCCGCGTTGGGATAGCCATGAGGCTGGTGCTGTTGCCGTTTGCGTTGCGCGCGCTCCATCGCCGTGGCCATCTCCGTCGGTTCACCACGGTGGAGATGCAATTGCACTTCCGTCACGACAAACTGTGGTGGTAATGCGGTCCGACGATAGGCGAAGCCGATTTCTTCTCCCGACAACCGCACCACCCGTCCCTCTCTCGCAACCCCGCGAATCGTGGTCACCACCCGGCTCAGCTCACCACCGAAGGCTCCGGCATTCATCAGCAACCCGCCCCCAACACTCCCAGGGATTCCTTCAGCGAATTCCACGCCGTGATAGCCTTTGCGCACGGCCTCACGAACAAAGCGTCCCAGTGAGGAGGCTGCTCCCACTTTGACGACCGCCACATCCTCTCGCTCTTCCCAACAGGCGTAGTTGAACCCGTCACCAAGTTTGATCACCACGCCACGTACCCCGTGGTCACTCACCAGAATGTTCGTTCCACCACCCAACAGAAAGAAGGGAAGGTTCTCGGCATGGAGGAGCGCCACGAGCGTCCGCAGCTCTTCGAACGTGGTCGGTTCGGCGAACACGTCAGCCGGACCGCCAATGCGAAACGAGGTATAGCGCGCCAACGGCAACGCGAACCGCACCCGCTCACCCAAGAGGGCGACCAATTGGTCGCGCAGCTCAGGACGCATACACGCCCCCCTCTCGCAACCGCGCGAGTAATTCGACCCCAGTCCGATGAATGTCGCCAGCACCCAACGTGAGCACGACATCGTGCGGCTGGACCAGCGCGAGCAATGCCGTAGTCAGCTCTTCCTTATGGGGAACGAACCGCACATCCACGTGGCCGCGTTTCTTCAGCGCGCGGTAGAGCGCCTCACCATTCACCCCCTCAAGCGGGTCTTCTCCAGCAGCATAAATTTCCGTAAGAATCACCGTATCGGCGTCATCGAACACCGAGAGAAACTCCTCAAACAAGTCGCGGGTCCGCGTATAGCGATGAGGTTGAAAGAGGGCGATGATACGCCGCTCGCTATTTTGCGCCATCCCCTCGCGCGCCGCGCGGAGCGTCACTCGCAGTTCTTCCGGGTGGTGGGCGTAATCATCAATCACCAACACGCCAGCTTCTTCGCCCTTCACTTCAAAGCGCCGTTGAATGCCCGCGAACGCGCCCAGTGCTTCCTGAACTTGCACGAAGGGAATCCCCAACTCGTGCGCCACGGCAACCACGGCCAGTGCGTTCAGGGCGTAGTGTCGCCCCGGCAGGTTTAAGCGCAACGGTCCCAGGTGCTCCTGTCCGTGCCAGATTTCCCCAGTCGTGGTCAACCCGGAGACGTGCAGATCGCGCACCGTCCACTCCGCCTCTGGACTCAGACCATACGTCACGAATCGTTTATGAACGTGCGGCAAGAGCGCGCGCACATTCACACTATCGAGACACAAGATCGCACGCCCATAAAAAGGAATGCGGTTGATAAACGTCAGATAGGCCGCTTTGGCTTTCTCCATGTCACCGTAATAATCGAGGTGTTCGGGGTCGATATTGGTCACCACGACGAGGGTTGGACTGAGCAGGACAAAAGTCCCATCGCTTTCATCGGCCTCGGCGACGAGATACCGACTTTGTCCAAGACGCGCGTTCGAGCCCAACACGTTGAGTTTACCGCCAATCACGATCGTCGGATCGAGATGCGCATGCGCGAGCACCGCCGCGACAAACGACGTGGTCGTGGTCTTGCCGTGGGTGCCAGCGACGGCAATGCCGTATTTCAAGCGCATCAGCTCGGCGAGCATCTCCGCTCGTGGAATCACCGGAATCTTCAACTCCCGCGCGCGGACCACTTCGGGATTCGAGAACTTCACGGCCGAGGAGATCACCACCACGTCGGTTTCGGGAACGACATGTTCCGTGCGATGGCCCAGAACAATGGTGGCTCCCAAGGACGCGAGGCGGCGCGTGGTGTCGGATTCCGTCAGGTCGGACCCGCCCACCTGATAGCCCAGATTTAAGAGCACCTCGGCAATACCGCTCATGCCAATGCCGCCGATACCGACAAAGTGAATCCGCCGGTTGGTATCGAACAACACTTGGCCATTGGAAAGTTCGGAGTTCGGAGTTCGGGGTTCGGGGTTGGACTTTGGGCTTTGGACTTTAGACTTTGGACTTTGGCTCTTCGTTCGAGAACTCCGGACTCCGGACTCCGAACTCCGAACTTCCTCTGGACTCCGAACTGTTTTAGAACTCCGAACTGTCTTTATTGGCATACCACCTCCCGCGCCGGTCGGACGTGAGGGGGTAGACACGCGAGACATTCACGCAGCACCGCCGTTGTCGCTTCGGGTCGGCCCAACGTCAGTGCCGCGCGTGACATCGCGGTCAGCATGTCTCGGTTCGTCAATAGCGAGCGTATTTCCTCGGCCAGGCGTTCCGGGGTTAAGTCAGCATCAAGCACCATGCGCGCCGCGCCAGCCCGCACGAGAATTTCCGCGTTCGCCCGTTGATGGTCATCCACCGCATACGGATAGGGAATCAGAATCGCTGGCTTCCCCAACGACGTCAGTTCGGCCACCGTGATGGCTCCCGCTCGACAAATGACGAGGTCGGCAGCCGCGTAATACTCACGCATCGACGTGATGAAAGGAACCACCTCCGCTTCAAGACCCACACTGGCGTAAGCGGAAGAGACCTCAGCGTGGTCCGCCTTGCCAGTCTGATGAACAATCCGCGGGGAGTCCGCCCCCTTCCCTACCAACGCCAGCGCAGGGGGGAGAGTCTGATTGAGCCGACGCGCACCGGCACTCCCGCCAAAGATGAGCACCGTCAGTCGATCCCCCGACGCGGAAGTCTCGTGAGTCGGCTGCTGTTGGGCTCCCATCTTCCAACGCACGGGATTGCCCGTCCACACCGCCTTATGCGCGGGGAAATACGCGGCGATCTGTGGAAAGCCGAGACAAATCTTGGTGGCCAGGTGGCCTAACCATTTATTGGTCATGCCCGGAATGGCGTTGGGCTCCAGCAGGACGCAGGGAATCCGCCGCAACCATCCGACCAGGACCGTTGGACCAGAGGCATAGCCGCCGATGCTAAAAATCACATCTGGTGAAAACTCGCGCACGATCCGCCAGGCCACGCCGACCGCCCGACACGCCGCCCAGAGCGCATGCAGCATCCCGCGCCAGTTGCGACCACGTAACTGTTCCGCCGGGATAAAACGCAAGGCGAATCCCAAGGGAGGAATAATCTCCTTCTCCATACCGTGCTGAGTCCCGACAAATAAGACGTCGGCCCCACACTCGCGGCGGGCCACCTCGGCGACCGCCACGCCAGGGAACAGATGGCCTCCGGTGCCACCCGCGGCCAGGAGCATGCGCATCTCTCTAGGCATGGACCTGATTCTCCCGCATGCTCTCGCGCGACAAGCTCAACAGCACCCCGGCGTAGATGGACGACATCACCAATGAGGATCCCCCGTAGCTAATAAATGGGAGCGGGAGTCCTTTCGTGGGCAGTAACCCCAGCACCACGGCCATATTCAGTCCGGCCTGACAGACCAGGAGGAACATACAGCCAAAGGCGAGCAGTCGCCCAAAGGGTTGTGGGTGCCGCAGGGCGACTCGGGTCCCACGCCATGCCAGGAGGGCAAACAACCCAACGATCGCACCGGTTCCCCACAAACCGGTTTCTTCTCCCACCACGGCGAAAATGAAGTCGGTGTGCGCTTCGGGGAGATAGAACATTTTCTGGCGACTTTCCCCTAACCCAACACCGTGAACCCCACCAGCGCCAAACGCCAGCAGCGATTGATTCAGTTGATAGCCATGTCCCTGCTTATGAGCGTCGGGGTCCCACATAGCAAGGAGACGGTCAAATCGATAACTCGCCGCGAACGCCGCGCACAGAAAAAGGACCAGCCCACAAAGGGCGAGTGCTCCCAGATGCCGCAGCCGCGCTCCAGCGACAAATAAGAGCGCGAACAAGGCCAGGCTCACCGACACCGCCCCCCCCAGGTCCGGTTCCAGCGCGATCAGCAGAATCACGACCCCAGTCACGATGAGCTGCGGCAGAATGCCATAGACAAAATCCGTCACGCGCTCCGCTTTCTTGGCCAAGGCCATCGCGAGATAGAGCACGATGGCCCCTTTCGCGAGTTCCGACGGTTGAAAGTTCACGAGCCCCAGATGAATCCAGCGATGAATCTTGCCGTGGGACACACCCGGCACGAACACCACCACTAACCCAAGAATGGCCAAGACGAGGAGCGGATAGGTCATTCGCTGATAAATGCGCGACGGGATCAAGGACGCGAGCGTGAGGCCGACACCCCCTAACACCAGGGCGAATTGATGTTTCCAGAAATACCGATACGGATCGCTAAACCGTTCGGACCCAGGAAAGAATGAGGTGCTAAACACCATCACTTCGCCGATCAGGAGTAAAAGCACCACCGCGAGCAGGAACCACGAGTCAATCACTCCCCGGCGGATGGCATGCTCGCCGGTGGAGGACGCTGGAGTTCGTGGCCACGACCGCGGAACTGCATCCGTGAGAACGATTACGCTCATAACTCCTCCACACACGCCCGAAAGACCTCACCACGATGCACGTAATGACGAAATTGATCAAAACTGGCGCACGCGGGCGAGAGCAGCACCGTATCTCCCCGACACGCGCTGGCCGCGGCCGCTCGCACCGCCTCCGCGAGCGTCTCGACAACCAACGTATCGGTCGCTCCCGCCAATGCCTCTTGTATGATCTCCCGCGCGGCTCCGAAGAGAATCAGTTTTTTGACCTTGGTCCGCAGGGGCTCGCGGAGTGGACCATAATCCCCCCCTTTATCCACACCGCCAGCAAGGAGAATCACTGGCCCAGCAAAACCGGCGAGCGACTGCACAACCGCGCCCACGTTCGTCCCCTTGGAGTCATCGAAGTAGGCAACCGCGTTTTTCGTCGCCACCCACTCCAAACGATGGGGAAGGCCAGTGAAGCTCGCCAACACCCGCTCGATCACTGCCTGCGGGATTCCCCACAACGTCGCCGCGCTCACAGCGGCCATGACATTTTCCCAATTATGATGCCCATGCAACCGCAACTGCTCCAACGAAAACCGCAGCTCCGTGTCCAGTTGTTTCACTATCAGCGTCTTCTCTTGGGCATTCACCCAGGCACCGCGCGCAACCGGACTCCAGCCGAAAGAGAACCGCCGACCGGGTAGCCCGGTCATCAACCGCGCCACTTCGGAGTCGTCACGGTTGATGACCGCCCATTCGGCTGGTGTCTGATGGAGAAACAGCGCGCGCTTGGCCGCGCCATAGTCAGCCAACGTGCCGTGACGGTCGAGATGGTCTTCCGTCAGGTTCAGCCACACCCCAATCCGCGGGTGAAACTCCGCGATCCACTCCAACTGAAAACTCGAAATCTCGGCGACGGCCACATCGTAGTTCCCACCGACGGCCTCTAGCAGCGGGACTCCGAGATTCCCCCCGACAAAGACACGGCTGCCATTGGCGCGGAAAAATTCACCCAGAAGCGAGGTCGTGGTACTTTTTCCGTTGGTGCCAGTGACCGCCACAATCGGACACGAGAGCAACCGAAACGCCAGTTCAATCTCACTCCAAATAGGAATGCCGCGTCGCCCCGCCGCCGTGAGTAACGGTGCGGTTCGCGGAACACCGGGGCTCGGCACCACCAGGTCGATCCCATCCAGCAACGATTCGTCTTCAGTGCCAAGCCGGAGATCGAAAGGAATGTCCGCCAGACTCGCCACATCAGTCGCCAACTGCGCAGCCGTTTGGCGATCCGTCACCCGGACCTGGCCGCCACGCTCAGCCACACAACGCACGACTGCTGTGCCTGTTCGTTTCAGGCCAATGACTAAGACCGTTTTCCCGCTCAACTTCACGGGCCAACCTCAACTTCCCTACCGCAACTTTAAGGTACTCAAAGCGGCAACCGCGCAGATAGCCGAGATGATCCAAAAGCGGACGATAATCTGGGGCTCTGGCCATCCCTTTAACTCAAAGTGATGATGGATGGGAGCCATGCGAAAAATTCGTTTACGCGTCAACTTGTAGGACGTGACTTGAAAGATAACCGAGATCGCTTCAACAACAAAAACTCCACCCACGACGACCAGCAGAATTTCTTGCTTGCTGATCAAGGCGACGATCCCCAGCGCGGCCCCAAGGGAGAGCGACCCCACGTCGCCCATGAACATCTGCGCGGGATAGGCGTTAAACCAAAGAAATCCCATGCCGGCCGCCACCAAGGCACCACAAAACACGGTGATCTCCGCCGAACCAAGCACGTGGGGGACCTGAAGATAGTCGGCAATCCGCGCGTGCCCACTCACGTAGGCAAACAGCCCATACGTGAACCCAGCGATCATCACGGGTCCGATGGCAAGACCATCAAGTCCGTCGGTCAGATTGACCGCGTTCGACGCGCCCACCATCACCAGCGCCGCGAAGGGGATATACCAAAGACCGATATCCGGCTGGAGATCCTTAAAAAAGGGAATAGTCACCGTGCTCTGGAACCCGGGCAAAAGGAAGAGAATCCCCGCCGCGAGCGAGGCCACCACGAACTGCCAGAACAGTTTCTGTCTGCCGCTCATCCCCGCCGAGTTGCGTCGTCGCAATTTGCGGTAGTCATCAAAAAATCCAATAAAGCCGAACCCGAGCGTCGTTCCCAGGGCTAGCCAGATATAGGGATTCGTGAGATCGGCCAGGAGCAAGACCGAGAAGGTGAGCGAAAATAAAATCAACGCTCCTCCCATTGTCGGCGTGCCTGCTTTACTGAAGTGCCCGGCTGGTCCATCGGGTCGGATGACCTGACCAACTTGCAATGCGGTAAGGCGCGCGATCAACCACGGTCCCAATAAGAGCGAGACCGTGAGGGCCACGAACCAGGCCATCAACGTGCGAAACGTGACATAACGAAACACGTTGAGCGCGGAGTAGAGCGTGTGTAAGGGGTACAAGAGGGCGTACAACATTGCAAGTTCTTTCTAGCAGTCACCACGTGAGAGTTACCTGCGCGTATAAGGTTTGGTCTCACTGTATAATGGAGCAAGATAGCTCCGCGCTTCTTCCCGGTCATCAAAATGCGATTTCTTTGTGCCAATGATCTGATAGTCCTCATGTCCCTTACCCGCAATCACCACCACATCGCCGGGTCGGGCGCCCGCTAACGCGGCCTGGATGGCACCACGACGATCCACCATCACGGCATATCCTTGCGTGAGCTCGCCCAGCGTCGCGGGATCATCCACCTTCTTCATGCCGGCTTGAATCAGCCCCGGCTCCGCCTCGGCCAGAATGTGGAGCGGGTCCTCGGTCCGTGGGTTGTCAGAAGTGAGAATCACCACATCACTCAACCGTCCGGCCGCTTCCCCCATTAACGGACGTTTGCCGCGATCGCGATCCCCACCACAGCCAAACACGGTCAGCAATCGCCCACGGGTCAGTTGCCGCACGGAGCGGAGCGTCTTCTCGATCGCGTCCGGTTTATGCGCATAATCGACCAGGACACCAAACGGTTGTCCAACCGCGACCGTTTCGAGTCGTCCTGGAACACCGGCACAACGGGCAATCCCCGCCGCGATGACCTCGGCGGGAACACCTAACGCATACGCGATCGAGGACGCGGCTAAAATGTTATAGAGGTGCGGCTCACCAATCAGCACCGACGAAAAGGGCACTTCCTCGCTGGCGATGCGCAAGACGCCACGGAGCCCCTCAAAACTTTTTTCCACCGCGCGGGCGGAAATAGTGACTCCAGGTTGTAATCCGTATGTCACCACGCGTCCAGGAATCGTTTGACTCAACAGCCGCCCGCCCCACGGATCGTCGGCATTGATCGCGGCGAACCGTCGTGGCTTATCCGATGCGGCCAGCTCCTCGAAAAACAGCCGCGACTTCGCGGCGAAGTAGTCCTCCAAGTCCGTGTGATAATCGAGATGATCCCGCCCCAGGTTGGTGAAGAGCGCGCCATCCCACCGACAGCCATGCACGCGGTCTTGCGCCAGCGCGTGAGAGGACACTTCCATGACAACGTGGCTCACCTGTTCGGCCTGCATGGTCGCGAGCAATTCTTGCAACTCGACGGCCTCTGGCGTCGTAAAGGGCGCGGGTAATGTCCGCATGCGATAGCGGTAGTTAATCGTACCGATCACACCGGGTGACCATCCCATCGCCTGCCAGATGGCCTCAACGAGATAGGTGGTAGTGGTTTTTCCGCTCGTCCCCGTCACTCCGACCATGGTGAGATGGCGACTAGGCCGCTGGTAAAAACGATCGGCGCAAATCCCTAACAACCGCCGGGGAGTGGGGGAATACACTGCGGTCACTTGGGGAGGGACCGCGGTGTCTGGCGGAACCACAATGGCGCACGCTCCACGGCGAATCGCGTCGTCAACAAAGCGTGTGCCGTCATTTTTCGTTCCTGGCAGCGCGAAAAACAGCGCGCCCGGTCGCACGGCACGCGAGTCGTAGGCCAAGTGCGTGACCTCCACGTCCCAGTTTCCCTGGAACCGCGCGGGCGGCGCAGTGGGCAGGAGGTCCCGTAAAATCATGGGTGGGCCTCGCGTGTGGGAGCCAACGTGAGGTTGTACAGCGGCTTTCCTGACCGTCGCCCCGCGGTTTGCGCGATCACATATCCACTCCCACGTGTGGTAATTTCCCAGTCGTTGCGTTGCGCGGCCAGCACCGCTTCGCGCAAACTCAGCCCTATGAAATTCGCCCCATCCATCGCCGGGTCAGCCTTCTGCCCGTCAAGCGCTCCGGTGTCGCGGGCATCCGCGACAATCTGTTGCAGGAGCGGGCGGGCCGCTCGTTGCCCATCTTTTCCAGAAGGTGGCGTCTCAGGAGCTGGCCCTTCCCACTTGGGGTGATCTCCCGTGATTCCCAAATAGGTCAGCGCCTGCTGCGCGATCGCCTTGAATACCGGTGCCGCCACTTCGCCGCCGTAGACCGCGGTCTTGGGTTCATCAATCACGACTAACACCACGAGCCGAGGACGGTCGGCGGGAACAATCCCGACAAACGAGGCAATGCGCGCGTGCGGCGAGTATCCGCCACGCGGATCGGGTTTTTGCGAGGTCCCGGTTTTGCCAGCGACGCGGAATCCATCAATCCGCGCACGCCACCCGGTCCCTTCTTTCGCCACTACTTTCTCCATCATGGCGAGCACCTGATGAGCGGTATCGCTCCGGACCGCCTGCCAGAGCCGCTGCGGACCATGCGCTTCCACCACCTTACCGTCCGCGTTCAACACCTCTTGGACAACATACGGACGCATGAGCACTCCCTCGTTGGCGAGGGCCGCGTACGCATTGGCGAGCTGTAGGGGAGTCGTCGCGAATCCCTGTCCGAAACTAGCGGTCACGAGATCAATACGCGACCACGAATGTGGTGGAGGCAGCAGTCCCGCGCTTTCCCCCGGAAGACCGATCCCAGTAACACGTCCGAGGCCGAAGGCTCGTAAATAGGTGGAATAGGTCTCCTTGCCGAGCCGCTCTCCCACTTTAGCCATGCCGATATTGCTGGAGTGCTGCAACACCTCGGAGAAACTCAGCCACCCGTAAGAATGGTGATCGTGGATAATAAACCTCCCCACCGGATATTTGCCGTATTCGCAGAAAATCTTTTCTCCGGGCTGTGCCCGTTTGGTATCCAAAGCCGCCGCGACCAAAAGAGCTTTCAACGTGGAACCTGGCTCATAAGGGTCACTAATGACCCGATTCCGCCGAGATTCGGGACGTACCGTCGCGGGGGTATTGGGATTGAAAGTCGGCACTTGCGCGAGCGCGAGCACGGCGGAGGTTTGCGAATCGAGGATCACGACCGAGCCTCCTTGTGCCCGCGTCGCGGTTACGGCTTGTCCCAACTCCTGCTCGGCGAAATTCTGCAACCCCACATCAAGGGTGAGGCGCACCGTCAGTGGTTCCGGGGCCACGCCTTCATGCACAAAAATCGTCCGTCCTTTCCCATCTTTCTCCCCAATCACCTTCGTCGGCTCTTCACGAAGCTCCGTATCGTACGCCTGCTCAATGCCGGCGAGGCCGTGGGCATCAACATTCACAAATCCGAGCACGGGCGCGGCCAACGTCCCTTGCGGGTAAAATCTCCGTTCCGTTTCAACGCTTTCTATCTCGGGAATCCTCAGGGCTCGCACTTGTCCAGCTTCCTGCGGCGTGGCACGTCGTTTGAGCCAGAGAAAGGGTTCTGGAGAACGCAACGTCTCCTGGACCACGGTTAAGGGAAGGTGCAAAGCCGTCGCGATCGCGGGCGCCTGTTTCGTTACTCGTTCGGTCAATCTCTTGGGATGCACATAAAGCGATTCAGCCGGAACGCTGAGCGCCAACGACACGCCGCGGCGGTCCACGATCGCGCCACGACGGGCCTGGAGTGTGAGATTCTTCTGATGTTGTCCCGACGCTATTTGCGCTAACTTTTGATTTTGCACAGTAGTCAGATGCACGAGCCGTCCCAAGACTACGCTCAGCCCGATACAGAGTATCCCCCCAGCCATCAGCAACCGCCGCTCCATCATCCCCCCCTCTCTCCTCACGGTATCTGGACAATTTGTTCTGGTTGTGGCGCACCCATACCCAATCGCGCGGCGGCTTGGCTCGCCAACCGACCGGGCGCGATCACCATACTCCATTGCAGTTCCAAGGCTTGTCGCTCTCCTTCGAGCGAGCGAATCAATTGTTGCGTGCTCGCGATCTGAGCCCCCACGGAAACCACCTGTAATCGTGTCCACACCTGGGCCAACGCTAACCCGAGCCCAACCGCGACGACAACGGCGTACCGACGCCAAAGCTGGAACCGTTCCATCACTGCCTCTTCTCCTCCACGCATCGTTCCACGGCCCGAAGTCGCGCGCTCCGCGCACGCGGATTCCGCTCGACCTCTGATTCCGTTGGAAAAAGAGGCTTGGAAGTCAGAAGCCGCACTTTCGGGCTCCAGCCACAACAGCAGAGCTGTATCTGTGGCGGACACAGACAGGTCGCCGCCCAATGGCGAAACGCTGCTTTCACCAATCGATCTTCCAACGAATGATATGCGAGGATCACCAGCCGTCCCCCTGGACGGAGCAAGCGATAGCCCTCACGCAGAAAGTCCGCGAGATGCTCCAGCTCACGATTCACCGTGATCCGCAACGCTTGAAACGCGCGTGTCGCCGGATGAATCCGCGTCTGAGGCGTTCGTTTCACGACCCGCTCAAGGGTCTGGGCAAGGGCCGTGGTGGTCGAGAACGGCGATTGCGCACGTCCGCGCACGACCGCGCGCGCCATCGCACCGGCGGCCCGCTCTTCACCAAATTCATAAAAAATCTTACGCAGTTCGCCTTCACTCGCCGAGTTGACGATATCCGCCGCGCACCACTCATCGTCTTGGTCCATGCGCATATCAAGCGGACCAGCGTGCGAGAAACTGAAGCCGCGCTCCGCGTCATCCACTTGGAGGGAAGAAAAGCCCAAATCAAGGAGGATGCCATCCACCGACTCCCACCCAAGCCGCGCGAGAACCTCGGCGGCTTGACTAAAGTTCGCATGGACCAACACCAGTCGGTCCGCGTAAGTGTCCAACCGCTGCCGTGCCACGGCAAGCGCATGCTCGTCACGGTCAAGGCCCAACACCCGGCCCCGTGGTGCGCACGCACCAAGGATAGCCGTAGTATGCCCGCCACCACCCACGGTCCCATCCACGAAGGTTTCACCGGACTTGGGGTTGAGATAACGCAACACCTCGTCTTGCATCACCGGTACGTGGCGGGCAATCGGCATGGCCGGGGAGATGAGCGGGGTAGCTTCCATGTCGTTTCTCTAGCAATCGTTCCGTGGTTCGTGTACACTGCGCTACACATTCAGGCCAGCAAAAAGATGAGGATTCTGCAGCAGGTCCTTTTCTGATTCCTGGTTAAATCGTTCCCATATCGCTTTATCCCAAATACGGAATTTCTGGCGTGCCGACGCGAAGACCACATCTTTTTGTAACGACGCGTACTCGCGCAACATGGGAGGAAGCAAAATGCGCCCTTGCTTATCGACCGTGCATTCATGGGCGTTGGACATGTAGAACGCTTCCACTTTGGCGAAGGCTTCATCAAAACGAGGCTTGTTCAGCATTTGTTGCTCCAGAATTTCCCACTCCGCCTGGGGATAAATATCAAGACAGCGGAACGAGTGAAGGAGATACTTGGTGATTATAATCCGATCATCCTGCAATCCGGTCAGCACTTTACGAAAGGAAGAGGGGATACTGACCCGTCCCTTATCGTCGAGACTGTGTTCAAAACTGCCTCGGAACACGGTTTATTGTTTTCTCCCCACTTTCCCCCACTTTTCTCCACGACTATAGTACCTCGTTTTTTTGCTGTCAAGCAAAAAGTAGAAGCGTCAGATGTAGTTATCCCGTAAAGACCGCTCATTGACTCAACTTCTTCGCCGCGATACAGCATTTCACACCTCACCAGAAGAAGAGACCTTAGTCGCACCTGGGTCCAAAACGGAGTCCAGGTTTCAATACTACCGCCCTGGAGACACCATGTTAAAGCGTTACTTACTCACCCCTGGCCCCACCGAGGTTCCACCTGAAGTCCTGCTACGGATGTCGCAGCCTCTTATTCACCACCGTACCCCACAATTCGAACAATTGTTCGCCCAAGTCCAAGAAGGCTTAAAGTGGTTGTTTCAGACTACGCAGGAAGTGCTCATTCTTGCGGCATCGGGCACGGGGGCGATGGAAGCAGCGGTCGCGAACACCTGTTCCGCTGGTGACACCGTCATCGTCGTGAATGGGGGAAAATTTGGCGAACGCTGGTTGAAAATCAGTCAAGCGTTCGGCCTCAAGGTCGTTGAACTGAAAGTCGAATGGGGGCAAGCGGTCGCCGTTGAGACCGTGGCGCAGGCACTCAAAACCAACCCCGGCACCCGCGCGGTGCTCATCCAAGCGAGTGAAACATCCACCACGGTGCTCCATCCCGTCGAACAGATCGCCACGCTCACCCGGGGGACGGAAACGCTCCTCATTGTTGATGGCATTACCGCGGTCGGTGCCGCGGACACGCCGATGGACCGCTGGGGTATCGATGTGTTGGTCACGGGGTCACAAAAAGCGCTGATGCTACCGCCAGGTCTCGCCTTTATCGCCTTGAACGACAAAGCCTGGAAACAAGTCGAACGGACGACGCAACCACGTTACTACTTCGACCTTCGCCGCGAACGCAAGGAGCAACTGAAACATACGACCGCGTACACACCCGCCATCTCGCTCATCAACGGGCTACAAGAAGTGTTCCGCATGCTGCGAGAAGAAGGGCTGGAACATCTCTTCGCCCGTCATGCTCGACTGGCCGCCGCCGCGCGGGCCGCGTCCCAAGCGTTGGGCCTCACACTCCTCGCTCCCGCCTCTCCCAGTCCTGCGGCTACTGGCGTGTGGCTCCCCAAAGACGTCGATGGCTCGAAGTTACTCAAGTACATGCGGGACAGCATGGGGGTCGATATCGCTGGGGGTCAGGACCATCTCAAGGGAAAAATCGTGCGCATCTCGCATATTGGCTACGCGGGTCCATTCGACATCATCACCGCCATCAGCACGCTGGAAATGGCGCTACGCCGCTTTGGACAAGAGATTCCGCTCGGTCGCGGGGTCCAGAAAGCGGAAGAAATTCTCCTCGACGGCTGGCCAACCGTAGGATAGTCACGATTATGTCACACAAAGTGCTTATTTCCGACACGCTCTCCGAACAAGGACTGGAGCGCTTGCGCGGCGTTCCCGAACTCGACATTGATTTGCGCCCGGGACTCCCGCCGGACGAATTGGTTCGCGTGATCGCGGACTATGAGGCGTTGATCATTCGGAGCGGCACCAAGGTCACCAAAGCCGTCATCGCGGCGGCCACCAAACTCCGCGTCATTGGCCGCGCGGGCATCGGCGTCGATAACGTCGATGTCGAGGCGGCCACCAAGCAGGGCATCGTGGTTATGAACACGCCCGGCGGGAACAACGTCACCACCGCCGAGCATGCGATCTCCCTTCTGCTCGCGCTCGCCCGCAACATTCCCCAAGCGAACGCTTCATTGAAAGCCGGACGCTGGGTCCGGGAAAAATTCACCGGCAGTGAAGTCTGCAACAAGGTGCTCGGCGTCATTGGCTTGGGCAATATCGGCGCGATCGTTGCTGATCGCGCGCTGGGCCTCAAAATGCGCGTCCTCGCGTTCGACCCCTTCGTGTCACCGGAGACGGCGGCGAAATTGAACGTGGAGCTGGGCAGTTTGGACGATATTTACGCCAGGGCGGACTTCATCACCGTGCACACCCCGCTGACCAAGGACACGCGTGGGCTCATTGGTCCCACCGCCTTCGCCAAGATGAAAAAGGGCGTGCGCATCATTAACTGCGCGCGTGGTGGCATCGTCGATGAAACCGCGCTCCTCGCCGCCATCACCAATGGCACGGTGGCTGGGGCCGCGCTGGATGTCTTCGAGACCGAGCCACCACCCGCCGGACATCCGCTGCTCCAACTGGAGCAGGTCATCGGCACGCCCCATCTCGGCGCGGCCACGGACGAAGCGCAGATCAATGTCGCCGTCGCCATCGCCGATCAAGTCGCGCTGTTTCTCACCGAAGGCGAAATTCAGAACGCGGTCAATTTCCCCGCGTTGACGGCCAAGCAGCGGACCATTCTTCAGCCGTATATCACTCTGGGTGAGAGGCTGGGGAGTTTTCTCGCGCAGCTCGCCACCGACGCGCCACTGGAAGTGCAGATTGAGTACAGTGGGGAAGTCGCGGAATACTCCGTGGCCCCGGTCACGGCGGCCGTGCTGCGTGGCATCTTGAGCCCCGTGCTCGAATCGCCCATCAATTACGTCAACGCCCCGTTCATCGCCCGCGAACGCGGCATCCGCGTGGTCGAATCTCGCAGCAGCCTGCCGAGTGACTTCCTCAATTCGATCCGCGTGCAAGTCACTAGCCCCAGCGGTCTCAAGAGCGTGGAAGGCGCGGTCTTCAGCAACAAGGCCGTGCGGATCGTGCGCTTCAACGCCTTTCACCTCGAAGCGGTCCCGGAAGGCTACATGCTCGTCATCCACAACCACGACGTACCGGGCGTCGTCGGCCTGATGGGAACCTTGCTGGGCTCGCATGGCATCAACATCGCCGGACTCGAACTGGGGCGGGAAAAAATTGGTGGCAAGGCCATCGCGCTGATTCATGTGGACGGACAAGTGCCGACCGAGGTCTTGACCGCGCTCCAGGCATTGGTGCCGATCATCTCCGCGCAACAGATTCGTCTCTAAGTCAACCAAGAAGAATGAGGCATTATGAGCACGCTCGTCGTCGTCGGCATCCAATGGGGTGACGAAGGTAAAGGAAAAGTCGTTGACCTCCTCGCACGGGAAGCCGACATCATCGCGCGCTTCCAGGGCGGCAGTAACGCCGGCCACACGCTGGTCGTCGGCGGAAAGAAGACCATCGTGCGGTTGATCCCGTCCGGGGTCCTGCACGATGACAAGGTCTGTGTCATCGGCAACGGGGTCGTGCTTGACCCAGAGGTCTTGATCGAAGAGCTCGACACCTTGCAACAGCAAGGCCGTCTCCTCGACCCAGCCTTGCTCAAGATCAGCGAGACCGCGCACCTCATCATGCCCTATCACAAGACGATAGACCTGGCGCGAGAGCGGCTCCGTGGCGACGAAAAAATTGGCACCACCGGCCGCGGCATTGGTCCATGCTACGAAGATAAGATGGCGCGCGTAGGCATTCGCTTTGTCGATTTCCTGGATGACCAGGTCTTTCAGGACAAGCTCTCCCTCAACCTGCGAGAGAAAAATGCCTATTTGGGAGAAATTCTCAAGGAACAAGCGCTTGATTACACGCAAATTTTCGATAGCTATCGTCGCTTTCGTGATCGGCTGGCCCCTCACGTCACCAATGCCTCGCGCTACCTCCACCAGGAGATCGTCAAAGGGCGCAAGGTCTTGTTTGAAGGGGCTCAGGGGACCATGCTTGATGTCGATCATGGCACCTATCCGTATGTCACGTCCTCCAATACGGTTTCTGGCGCCGTGTGCTCAGGGGCGGGCATCGCTCCGCAACACATCCACGGCGTGATTGGCATTTCCAAAGCGTACACCACACGGGTCGGCGGTGGTCCATTCCCGACGGAGTTATTTGGCCCGGAAGGCGAAAAACTGCGCCACGACGGTGGTGAGTTCGGGACGGTCACGGGTCGCCCACGACGCTGCGGCTGGCTGGATGCCGTGGTCGCGCGCACCGCCGTGCGGCTCAATGGGGTGACCAGTCTGGCACTGACCAAAATTGATGTCCTGAGCGGACTGCCCACCGTGCGCATTTGTACCGGCTATGCCTATCAGGAGAACCTGTACGACGAGGTCCCAGCCAGTGTGCACGTCCTCGACCGCATCACGCCGGTCTATGAAGACCTGCCAGGGTGGTCAGAGCCGTTGACCGACATTCGCAGCCTCGACGCCTTGCCCCTGAATGCGCGGCGCTACGTCGAACGGGTGGAACAGCTTGTGAATGTTCCCATCAAGATGGTTTCCGTTGGCGCGGGGCGCGAGGAAACCATTCTCATCCGTCCGACGTTTTTCTAATCCGCGCCAAGGCGTGTTGAACTTCCGGCGACAGTATCAGCACCACGCCGCCGACCAGTCCCCCGCCCAGTCCTAGCAAGCTCCACAGCAGCCCGAAGGCCATCGCTTCGGGCTGTCCGACGCCAATCAGCGCCAAGAACACCACGTAGATCGATTCGCGCACGCCGATCCCGCCAAAACTCACGGGCAACGCACTCAGAATGTGCACGAGGGGAATGAACAGGATTAAGTACCACAGCGGAACCGCCAGATGGAGCGCGTGGGCAAGCACCACCTGCAGGCTTAATTGCAACCAATGCAGCCCAAACGAGACCAGGCACGCATATCCCAGCAACGGGGCCTGATCGTGATACGGCTGGATGAGGCTCCCCCATAGGCGATGAAACGCATGGCCAGGCGCGAAAAGCACCGGCATCACTCGTGGGGCGATCCACCACCCCGCCACCGCAAGCACAGCGACGGCAACAACCCCATACGCGACCGCCGCCGGGAAAACCGTGGGGCCAAACACTATGAACCCCGCGGCACTCACCCACAACAACATCACGACCCCGGTCACCCGATCGGCGAGCACGGACTGGAGAGCCGCGGACACGCGACCGCTCTGCGTCGCGAGCAACAACCCACGCCCCACGTCACCAGCGATCGTGCTCGGCACGAAGAGATTGAGATACATCCCAACGTAGTAGTAGACCCCAAATACACGGAGCGGGTGATGAAAGCCCAGCGGGCGGGCGAGCACTTGCCATTTATAGGCACTGAGGACTTGCGTCAGCAGATACCCAAGGAACGCCACGGCCACCAAATCGAGTCGCGCGGCGGTGAGTTGTGCGCGAAAAGCGTGAAAGTCAATCGAACGGAACAACAGCGTGAACAACCCAACACTGAGACCGATCTTGAACCAGCGAGAAGAGAGGATACGTAACAAGCAAACCCTTACTGACAGGAGAACCGTATCTCGCTGAGAGGGAACGTGAGAGGACGTGTTCGGCGACACGCCCTCGGCTTTGCGCCTCTGCATGAAGGCGGGAGCGCGAGCGTCATGGCATTGCCCTTCCTCTACGCCTCAACCGTTTCGCCAAACAGCGCTTGCTCATTCAGATGACTGGTGTCGTTCACGGAGTGAATCACCGCGTCACCGTTCGCAAAAATGGTCACTTCACTCAGTCCGGTATTGCCGATCTTATCAACGGAACGGAACTGATTCATGGGGAGTTTACGGCACGCGAGCAGAAACGCCCGCACCGCGCCGCCGTGCGTCACCACCGCGACATCGTCGCCCGCGTGTTGTTCCAGGAGTCGCGTCGCGCCGCGCACAAGCCGCGATTGAAACTGGGCAAAGGTCTCCCCGCCACCACGCGGTAAATCTTCTCCGGCGCGGATCCGCTCCCATTCGGCGGCATGTCGCGCAATCACCTCCGCCGTCGTCAGGCCACTCCAGACGCCAATATCGAGCTCGCGCCACGCGAGATCCGCGGCCGGACGCATGCCGAGCGCCGCGCCAAGAATCTCCGCGGTTTGTGATGCGCGGGAGAGATCGCTGGTATACATGGCTCGTAGCTGTCGCCCTTCAGCGAGCAGCCGCTGCGCCAAGCGACGCGCCTGAGCGCGACCAGTCTCACTCAAAGGCACATCCGCTTGCCCCTGCCAGCGGTTTTCCTGATTCCATGTCGTTTCACCGTGTCGGACTAAGAGCAGACGTACACTCGCCATCGCATTCCCCATCGTGAGCAATTTCTGAGATTGCCCGTCCCACCGAGCCGTTCAAATTCTGCCCCTGTTAGCATGTCTCCCCCGCTCGTGCTACTGCGCGTTTGCCATACCGCTCGTGGCGTGGTAGAGCATCGCCCAATATCAATACTTCATCTCAAGGAGGGATGCTTATGTATGTACGTCGTTTCCTGTTGTCCGCAATAGTCGCTGTCGGCATACTGACCGTCAGCCATTCTAGCGCGTTCGCCCAGGGTTCCCCGCTGTTCGCGGTCCTGAATGGGGGGAACGAAGTGACTAACGCTGGGGCTGCGCACGTCGGAGACCCGGACGGCTTTGGGTCCGCCACGGTCACCTTCTCCAACATCACAAGCACTGGCGCCACCCTGTGCTATGCGATTCTCGTCTCTAACATTGCCGCAGCAACGGCCGCCCACATTCATTCGGGGCAATCCGGCTTCAATGGTATCGTTGTAGTCCCCCTCGCGCCTCCTGTGGGAAGTCCTTTGGGAAGGGTATCCGGGTGTGTCGCGATTACCGCAGCGCTGCTTTCTTCCCTCCGCGCTGTCCCCGCGCAGTTCTACGTGAATGTCCATAACGCGGCGTTCCCCGCTGGCGCCGTCCGGGGGCAGCTCTTCTAAATTGGGCATGCTACCGCGCCCCCTCCCTCTTCTTCTTTTTACGGAAGGAGAGGGAGAGCCTGAAACACCAGAGTCAGGCAACAAACCTTCACCACCAATATCTATCGGGATCACCATAGAAACACCCACCTTATGAGAGCAGAAGCTGGAACGCTTCGCTCGCGAAGAGCAGTATCCCCTTCAGTGGACTGCCTCAAGCAGAGTCAAATTTTATTCGCCGTCAACTTTTATTGACGTGCTGTCTCAAAAATTTTCTCTACCAATGATTTTCCTGCTATGCTTTCTCTATGTTAGGTGCAGGTTCCAAACGATCCGGTACCCTCTCCTCAATAACCACCCATAAATTCGTCGCTTTCTGGTGTGATAGTTGGTCCGCGACACAATGGCATGGTTTTCGCTGAACGCTGTAGAGCGTGGGCAAGGACCTACTTATTGGATGAAGATGAAGCAGCTCAAACGATCCTGGGCAATAGACAAGTTGATTGCCTTACTGTACGGATTTAATCCAACAAGCGAAGCGAGTTGGACAAACAATCCGCTCCGATCACTAACCGCTTGTTCTCCGCTATTTCGTTTACTTCCTCAAGCTCGTACTTGAGTACATTTGCATTCGCTTATCTGTTGTGAAACAATTTTTTAAGAAGAGAGAATTAGATGACTCCATCCCCTGCTCGCTGGGAAAACCAGCCCCTGTCCAGGAGTGGTTCTGCTGCGGTGCGAGCCCCTCCGCCTGTCCTACGAGAACCAACTCTTGTCGATTTGCTGTCTATAACTACTCATTAAGGAGCTCTGAAATTATGAGATATTCCAAAACTATCATCGGCACAGGCTTATGGTCTGTCATGGCCATAACGAACGTGCACGCACAGAACGGTCCTATTCTGGAAGGAACGACTGTTCAGGCACAAGCTGCCCAGGCGCAGGCGACTGCGTCTTACTGGACGCCGGCGCGAATGGCTAGCGCTAAACCTATGCCCACACCCACGGTCACTGTCACCTCGTTTTCTTTGGCTTTTCCCCCGGCTAGCCAAGAAGGCGACGAACTTGCAGTGCCAGGATATGTCCCGGGCTGTCCTCCCAACGCCAGCAACTGCAGCCCCGTAGCGCGCACCCTCTCTTCTCAAGACGCGTTTTCTTCTGAGAGCACTGCTCCTGGCGATCTGCTTCAACCGATGCATGGCACGAAACCCATCAACCCCCTAAGCGGCCCCTACGGTCCGTTTCAGCGGTGGAGAGAGGCCAGTCCAATTACCGCCTACCCCAAATCGACTGTTGGAAAATTATTCTTCACACTACCAATTGGAAATCGCGTTTGTTCTGCTTCAGTAATCGGCAGAAGCACCTTGATTACAGCGGGACATTGTAACTCGAACGGAGCGGGAGTTTTCGCCACGAACCGGCTGTTTTGCCCAAGCTTTAATGGCACCCCAGATCCAGTAAGAGACTGCTGGTCGGTCGTTACAAGCGTCGTATCGTCTCAATGGCACAACTCGGGAGATCCGGATTACGATTATTCCTGTTTAGTCACAGCTACCACGGGAAGGAGAGTAGCCAATAAAATCGGTAATATCACTGGAACGTTGGGACGGGCCTGGAATTTTGCTTCTAGTCAGGCTGAACGTACATTCGGCTATCCGCAAGCTGCGCCGTTCACCGGCACAACTCTCCAGACGACGGCGTCGACCGAGTGGTATACCCATGATTTTCGTGCTGGCAATCAGATTTCTAAAATCATCGGTAGCGATTTAACCGGCGGAGCAAGCGGCGGCCCTTGGATTTTGGGTTGGACAGGCGGATTGACTGAAACTGCCGATACCGACGGCTCACTAGCGACGGATCCCGGAACCAACTGGGTTAATGGCGTCAATAGCCACAAGCGTTGCCTAGTGAATTGCAGCCCCAACACTAATCCTCAAACGCCTCCAACCGCCACAAGTGGAACTTTCTGGCAAGAAATGACTTCGCCTCCATTTAGATTCGGCAGCACTACCGATCTCAATGAATCTGAAGATGTGATACGTATATGTTTGGCGAATGCGAACAACAACCCGTAAAGTAATTACGGCGTCAATAGCCTTGGCCTACTCTTCCGAAGTCAAGGATGATTCGGAAGAGTATTTGCAGAGGAGGGAGGAGAGACATATCTTCTCCCTCCTTTTTTTGCTTTCTGTGCCTCTCTATAATGGGCGCAAAGGAGATTCCTGATGAACTCACAAGCGTTGAGAATCCTTGTCATTGGTGTGCTTGTCTTTCAAAGTCTGTTTACTCTCCCCGCGTGTCAGCCTACCACAAGCCACTCTCAATCTCCTCACACGGAGAATACCCCAGTACGTGAGGAAAGTGGTCTTTCTACATCACCACAAGATTCGCCAGATCCTTCCTATTGGACACCCGAGCGTATGAAAAAAGCGAAGCCCATGCCGATACCAGCCGTTCCTGACCCCACCATACGAGGGGAGTTACCTATGGAAAACAGGCCACCTGCGAGTGAACACCAAAAGCGAGGAGGAGGAGGAGGAGGAGGAGATGGTTCTCAAGGAAAGAATCCTCCAGTACGTGAGAACAGCGATCCTTCCACAGATCCCTCTTATTGGACGCCTGAACGGATGAGAAAAGCGAAGCCTATGCCGACCCCAGCCATTCCAGACCCCTCCATACAAGGGGAATCGCCCGGAGGCACTACGCCACCTGAGGCGCTACCGCGAGAGGGAGGAGGGGTAGACGGCTCTCCAGGGGGAGAAGAGGCACAACCCCAGTATAGTCGATAAGACTCTCTGTCACTCATAATGATCTATGGAAAGTGTTGCCTCAATTGACAACCAGCAGAGAAAATCGGCATAACCCCCACCCTTGCCAGCCGTGCCTGAGCCGGGCAGAGTCTTGCGCATGGCATACCTTCGACACGCAGCATTACTGACCCACGGCACCATTGTTATCCTCTTCGTGTTTTTCCTTGCCTGCACCCCTCCTCCAGAGCCAAGTAAATCCCTCGTCAAGATCACGAACGTCGCTCTCGCACGACTCGATGCGCAAACCCTCCGCGTCACTCTTTCCTACGACCTCGAACTAGGAGTGACTCTTCCCCTCCCCTACAAAACCATTGTCGTGACTCCGCTTGAACCCAGCGTCAAAATCGCTGGTGCTCTGTCGGAGTTCATACTCTCCAACGATTCCGTCGCCGTGGATTTAGACATCCCAGCCGATGCGGGCATTGATTGGCAGGCACTCGCGGCGAAAGACACATGCTGTCAGGTCTCACTCAAAGGTCTGCGCGAACAACCGGGCGCTGCTCCGACATACGAACGCATCAGTAATATCGTCCAGGCCCGAGTGCCACCGCTTGCTGGTTCATAACCACGCGAGCGGGAGGTTTAGGTCCTGCCGTTACCTCCGATAGAATCCCAAGTGGCATCCCCTGGTGATTTCCTATGGGCAAAGTCCCACTCCAGGGCAAGTCCCGCAAGAAGGCGATGGTGGAATAGCGAAAATCGCGCGAGTGGCGAGCAGTCACGCCGCCGGTTGTTGACACCCTGAACGAGGTACGGTTTATAGACAGCCGCACGTTCGATACTTTCACGAAAAGGAGATGCTATGAAAGCCGCAGTACTCTACGAACCGAACAAACCATTAGTGATTGAAGACCTCAAGCTCGCGCCCCCGAAAGCTGGGGAAGTGCGGGTGAAAGTGGCGGCCAATGGCTGTTGCCACAG
>JANMSE010000136.1:0-14492 GCA_031389045.1 Deltaproteobacteria bacterium
CCCGCTCGGAGTAACGTGAACTGGGATATTTATTCCGAGAAATCGCCTAAGAGGTAAGCAGGTCATGTCGGAATTGCTCCTAAAGAACGCCCCCTCATCATGGCGAAATCTTCGTATGCTGCCTCAAAGGCCGGGTACAGAAAAAACTCTCCGAGGACGTGCGCGGGGTGCGGTATCGGATCGAAGGGCCAGCAACGGACGGGCGTCTGGTGCATGTGGTGTGTCGATTCAAGGAAGATGACAATCTCATTATCATCACTGCCTATGCCCTCACGGAGGATCTATGACGTGTGAATTTTGTGATGGCAAGACGAGACCAAAGCGAGTCAAGCGGCAACATTGGCACCAGGGCAAGCTGTACATCGTCGAGAATGTGAAAGCCGAGGTCTGCACGGAGTGTGGAGAGCGCTATTTTCACGCGACGACCCTGGACGAAATTGAGCAGTATCTGGTGGCCGACCATAGAGTGAAGGAACGACTTCAGGTTGAAGTTGTCAGCATGTAGACACGCCTTGAACGCTCTCTCCTCTTGCGGGGTCTAGCTTTGGCCAGCGAAAAGGCGGCTTCTTACCTGCCCGCCCTGACCCCGCACTCACTCAGCAGGTACAGCCTGGAGGTAAGCAGGCGTGAAAAAGGCGTCTCGCAAAGTTGTACGAGCGAAACAGCAAAAGATTGCTGAGCTTCAATCCCTAGCCTCTCTCGCTCCATTCCTGCCTCAACCTCAGAAGATCGGAATCCGCCCAGCCGATGACCGGCAAACCGCACGAGAAATGATGGAAAAAGCGAAAGCCCTCGCCGCGCAAGGAAAAAGTCAGGACGAGATTGCTCGCGAACTGGGGATGGAGCCAGACAGCGCGCCTTTCCAGGTGCGCACAGGGCGAAAGCAGCGACGGGACTCGACATCAAGAGACCCGACACCGAAGGACGCGCCACAAGAGCGCTCTATCGTGGTGAACCTCTCGGAGGTCACTCCCAGCCCGGTTCATTGGCTGTGGCCTGGGCGGATTCCCCTGGGCAAGCTCACGGTCATGGATGGCGATCCGAGACTCGGCAAAAGCCTGATCTCGCTCGATCTGGCCGCCAGAGTGACCACCGCGCGTCCGATGCCGGATGGCTCTCTCAGTGACCTCACTGGTCCAGGCGGGGTGCTGATTCTGTCGTCAGAAGACCAACCTGAAGACACCATTGTCCCACGCCTCATCCTCGCGGGTGCTGACCTCGCGCGCGTCGGCTTTTTCCGGGCAATCGGGATGCCTGACGGCTCTGAACGGATGGTCAGCATCGCGGACATCAATCGCCTCCGTGAGGCGCTACAAGGGCAGCATGCGCGCCTGCTGATTATTGATCCGCTGATGGCGTTTCTGCCCAGCACGGTCAATTCTTTTCGAGACCAAGACATCCGCTCGGTCTTGGGTCCCCTGATCGCCTTAGCCGCGGAACTCGGCGTCGCCTTGCTGGTGATTCGTCACCTCAACAAGACCTTCATGACTAACGCGCTCTACCGTGGCGGGGACAGCATTGGCATCATTGGCACGGCGCGGCGCGGATTGCTGGTCGCCCTTGACCCAGACGACCCCACTAAGAAGCGCCGGATTCTGGTGGCGACCAAGGCGAATCTCGCCGCGTTACCATCCTCAATGGCCTACTACACCGAAAAGACTCCTGATGGGGCACGCTCCGCCCTTGAAGATGCCCGGAGCTTTCTGGTAGACGCACTCGCTGACGGGCCGATCCCCGCCAACGTGTTGTTCCGAGAGGCGGGACAGACTGGCATTGCCGTCCGCACTCTACACCGAGCAAAGGGGCAGATGGGAGTTAAGACGCGAAAGACAGGGCATCCAGGCCGCGAGGTCAAACTCTTGAAAGTCGTCAACGAAAAAACTCGCTTCTTGAGCGAGGAAGAAGATTAGAATCTCTTAATGCGCGTTGCCTATATGGAGGTTGCCGATTGTGATCGTCACCCTCCATTCGCCTCCGTTGACCGAGCCGAGCGTTTTACCCGGCTCTCCCACACTGCGCTTCTGGTCCATGCCGCTATTCGTGTTGCGTGCTCACCCTCCTCGATCATTTTTCTCCCAGTCGTTGTTGCAACTCTTCAAGCGTCATACTTCCGGGGCGTTTCCCGGTCCGTGCCATCTCATTGGCCACCTGCTGCAACACGCGATTATACGGTGTCGGCACCCCATGCAATTTGCCTAACAGCACTACTTCACCATTGAGAAAGTCCGCCTCGGTGGTTGAGAGACCCCGCATGAGGCTCTGCCAAGTCGAGCCACCAGTCCGGGGATGTCCCGGAATATCGAGAATCTTTACCTCCGCCATGCGTTGACGGAAATCTTCTTGTGACGCGGTGTCGATCCCCGCGGCACGTAAACAGGCCAGCCCTTCGTCGCGCACGTTGTGAGCGAACTCACGTTCCCGGAAATCGAGTCCGCACGCCGCTTGTAGGGCATTCTGGAGGTTGGTCAGGAGCTTGGCGTATTTCCAGCGCATGATCGCGGCATCGGGTTTGGCGCTAAATCCACAAGCGGTGAGGTCGGCGGCAACTTGGGTGATCAGAGGATCAATGCCAGCGGGGTAACAGCCAGTGTCAAGCACGCCTTCCACTGGCGAGGAGTGGTTCAGGACCACGCCAGGTTCGAGATACGTTGCGGGCATGACCACCACCATGCCATACACACGCGCGAAACGACGGAGCGCCATCCGTTCGTTATCCACGCCATTCTGCGCGCAGATGATCGGCACCTCACCCCCACCCGCGCGTTCGAGGTCACGGAGCGCGCCCTCGGTATCTTGCGACTTCATCGTCAGGATCACGACATCGGTGTTGGTGAATTTGAGTTCCGCCGGGTGACCCACCGCACGCAGAGGAAGTCGCACGATTTCTTTCGGTGTCTTGAGTGTCAATCCTTTTTGCTGAATCGTGGTCATCTGTTCGCCACGACAGATTAGGACCACCTCATGGCTGTGTTGAAATAACCGGGCGCCAATGGCTCCGCCGATTCCGCCCGCGCCGTAAATGATGTATCGCATCGTTCCGCTCTCCCTTTTTGATGCGCCGAGTCTCACTCAGTCCTGCTGGATTTTCAAGGGCCGAGGATGTTTCGTCCGTGGAGATACGAATGCGGAATGAGCGCCGTGCTTCCGGTGCTCAGGGGCGTCGATACTCACGCACATACGGCGGAAGCGGGGTAGTGGCGTCCAACTTTGGGTCCGAGATCGGAGGCTGTGGGACTAATTGGAGTGGCAGTTCTCCCGCCCAACATGACCGGGCATAATCCTCTTCTTTATCGAGCGGTGGCCCGGTGCGAATTTTCGCGGAAACCTCTTCGAGTGGCAGTCGGAGGACGCTTGTCGCGTTGAGTTCTTGCTCGTTTGGCCATCGCACGTCGGCCCACCGTTGGGGCGCGACGTGCTCGACGATCGCCTTGAGGGCGTCGTTCTTTTCCGTGTGGTCGAGCACCTCGGTCGCCGTTCCCAAGATCATCACTGAGCGATAGTTCACGGAATGCTTGAATGCTGAGCGGGCGAGGATAAGCCCATCAAGAATCGTCACCGTCACACAGACCGGAATCCCTTCGCGCACGGAGCGGAGCATGCGACTCGCCGCCGAGCCGTGGATATAGACGTGGTCTCCCACTCGCGCGTAGATCGTTGGAATCACGTAGGGCTGACCATCGACGGTAAAACCAACGTGACAGAAGAAGGCTTCGTCAAGAATCGCTTCCACTACCGCGCGGTCGTATGAGGCACGTTGTGGACGGCGGTGCAGGGTTGTCCGCTCGGTTGGTGTGAAAGACGGCATGACGTTGTCCCTTACACCAACACGTCTCGACTTCTCAGCGCGGCGACCTCGGCTTTTCCCAGTCCCAGCACCTGTTCCAATACATAGTCCGTATCTTGCCCCATGCACGGAGCCGGGCGGACGACTTCACACGGAGTGCCGGACATTTTCCAGGGGATGCCGAGATGCCGCCGTTTGCCAACCTCCGGGTGCTCCAATTCGACAAAGGTCTTGCGCGCTGTCACCTGGGGGTTGGCGAGCATATCCTTGCCGTCCAGTGACGGATACGCGGGAATCCCTGCTTGCTGCAGCCGTTGTGTCGTTTCATCCGCCGATCGTTCTTGGGTCCAGGCATTCACAATCTGTTCGAGCACGTCCTCGTGTTCCTTACGGCCCGCCAAGGTCTTGAATCGCGCATCGGTGGCTAATCCCGGTTGACCGATGACCGTGCAGAACCGCTGCCACTCCGCTTCATCCCTCACCGCGAGGCTGACCCAACGATCATTGCCTTGACTGCGAAAGACCCCATGCGGAGCCATATACGGATCGCGACTGCCATTCCGTTCCGGCTGGGTGCCGTTCATGGCGTATTCCATCAGTCCTTCGGGTAATAGCATCGCGCACGCCTCTCGTTGCGAGAGATCGATAAACTGTCCTTCGCCGGTGCGTGCGCGATGAAGCAAGGCGCACATGACGGAAAACGTCCCGTGAATGCCACCATTCGGGTCGCCGTACGAGAAGCCCGCTTGGGCTGGGTCGCCGCCACGATAGCCAGTCAACGATGCCATACCGCTCAGCGCGACCTGTGGCGGACCATACGACACGTAGCCTTTTTCCGGGCCAGTCGCGCCATAACCGGACAACGCAATCATAATGATGTTAGGTTTGATTGTGCGGAGCACTTCATACCCCAGTCCCATCTTGTCCATCACACCCGCCGCGTAGTTCTCGATCACGATATCGCTTTTCGCGATGAGTTGCTTGGCGAGCGCGATCCCGTCCGGCTTCTTCAAGTCTAAATTCAGGGACCGTTTCCCTTGATTATATTGGTTAAAGTAGCCAGAGCGGTTGATGCCACGGTCGTTATTCGGCCAAGGGGGGATGTTCCGCGTGGGACACATCCGCGTGTTACTTTCGATGCGAATGACCTCGGCTCCGAGGTGCGCGAGATGCAAGGCTCCGTATGGTCCCGCCCAGGCCCAGCAAAAGTCGGCGACGCGAATGCCATCTAACGGCGGTCTATTCATAGTTCATGCTCCTTAATCGCGGGAGAAACGGGGGAAAAGGGGAAACGGGTAAAAGGGTAAATGGGTAAACGCGAAGGAAAAGAAGAGCCCCTTTATTTCCTTTACCCTCTTACCCTCTTACCCGTTTCCCCCGTTTCTCCGGTCACTTGTGCTTTCTCAGAGGATTCCCTCTCTCTGTAACTGCTCTAGCTCTTTTCTAGTGATGCCCAACTCGCCGTAGACCTCGGCGTTATGCTGACCAAGACAAGGAGCGGGGCGGCGCAGTGTCCAGGGAGTCGCGGAAAAAAGCGCCGGGGCCGTGGGATAGGGAAGCGTCCCAGCGACGGGATGCGTTATCTCGGCAAAGAAGCCACGGGCTTTGAGGTGATCGGAACTGAACATGTCACCCATGGTCGAGACCGGGGCGAACGGAATACGACGAGACTGCGCCTCGCGGTAGAGCGCCTCGACACTCTGTTCTTTCACCCACGGTTCAAGAAACAGTTTGAGCGCGTCCCAGTTTTCCGCGCGCTCAAGTCGTGTGGCGAACAATGACTCGTCAGCCCATTCGGGATTGCCCATGATGTCGACGAACCCTTTCCATTGATGCTCCTCAACACAACAGAGGTAAATCCAGCCATCTTTACATTCCATGATGTCGAGCGGGCGAATCGCTTTGTTGCCGGTGTATCGCACGACAATCTGGTCAATATAGGCGGGCATGATACCAGCGAACTCAGACATGCCCATCAAACATTCTTGAATGGAGAAATCGATGTGCTGTCCCACGCCATCACGGATGCGGGCAAACAGCGCGCCGAGTGAAGCAACGGCGGCATGGACGCCTCCTTGAAACCCGGCTTGTTGCCCAAACACCTTGAGGGGCGGCAGGTCTTCTCCTCCGGCCACGCCGTTCACATAACAGAGTCCCCCGGCGTTCCAGAGCGTGAGGTCCGTTGCCTGATAATGACTCTGCGGTCCACCCAGGCCAAAAGGCGTGACCGAGGTCATAACCAACTTTGGGTTTACCGCGGCAAGTCGGTCGTAGTCTAACCCGCACGCCGCCATGCGTGTGGGATGTACGTTGTGGATCAACAAATCGGTTTGCGAGAGCAGCCGGCGGAGCATCTCCTGGCCACGCGGACTTTCGAGATTGAGTGTGATCCCGCGTTTATTGGTGTTGAGATAGAGGAAGAGCCCACTCTTTTCGGGGTGGGGCATTTTGCCGGGAAACGGGCCGCGCTGACGGGCGGGATCCCCGCTTCCGGGCATTTCAATTTTGATGACTTCCGCCCCCATGTCCGCCATGAGTTTGGCGCCATAGGAAGCGGCGACCATGTCTCCGCACTCAACAATGCGAAAGCCTTCCAGGGCACGTCCCGGCATAAACCCTCCTTCTGTTCCGTACCGCCGGGGCAAGTGGCGGCTGGATTGGCGCAACTCTAGTAGTCCGCTTTCTCGCCGTCAATGCGGCCCGTGCGTCCGTTACTGACCGGGGAGTTCCACTTCGACCGCGCGCCCATGTCCAATCGAGGAGCCGACCGCGCCAGCGACCCGCGCCGCGAGGTATTTGCTCTTGAACAAATTGTGAATCCGTTCGGTCTCTTTCGCCTCATCAATAAACTGGGCTTTGCCGGTGAAGGTCAGCGTGGCGATCTTGAGCGTCAGTTTCGGGTTCTTCTTGAGGTTCTGATACCAATCGGTTTTGCCTTCGCGTCCGGATTGGAGGTAGAGATGACCTTGGTCGTACACAAACCAAATCGGCTTGGTGTGGGGCTTGCCGCTTTTGCGACCGATGGTCGTGATCTCCACGTTGGATTCGTTCGCGACCTGTTCGAGGTCCGCCTTCGTGACCGGCTTCTCGGTTTGTGCCCACGTTGTCGTGGTGGGACCGCCCCCGAACAGACAAAAGCTTATGAGCAGTGCGCCGTACCAGCGGCACGATGTGGTTGTGGACAAGTGCATCATTTTTCTTCCTTCCTTTCTGAGGTGTCACAGTATTGCTGTGGGCTTTTACCGGCGCAATCCCTGACCGTGCTCGCCAAGAGGTGCTTCCCCCACCAGGAAAGACTTGGTAGCGTAGTCCGCATATTTTGCATGAGGAGGAGTACCCATGGCGACGCAATATCACTGTACAATCGCTGACGAGACGATTGCTGTGCAGACTGGCACGCACGAGAAGCCCAGTATCACCATCTCCATGAAGGAGAGTGATTACCTGGACATGATTAACGGCAAACTCAACGGTCAGATGGCGTTTATGACCGGAAAATTGAAAATCGCGGGTGACATGGGGCTGGCCCTCAAGTTACAGTCACTGTTCAAGTCGCGGGCTGGCGGCACCCCAGCCACAACCGTGCAACAAGTGATCGACGGTATGGCCGAGAACTTCAACAAGGATGCCTCCAAAGGTCTGAACGCGATTTACCAGTTCGACCTCGCCTGAGCAGCCCAACGAGACTCACAGTCAGAGAACCCGACGGGCGCAGGGTGATGTGCCCGTCCCCCATTTCCCCATTTTCCCCACTCTCGCCCCCGACCTCCTCCCCTTTGCATCGCACAGGCCCTCTCTGGTAGGGTGCGCCCGACAATCCACAGAAGGAGGACCTCATGGCGAAACGAGTTGTCGTTATTCCTGGTGACGATGCGGCACCGGAAGCAATGCTCCCAGTCGTTGAAATTCTGAAAAGCCTCACTCTCGATATTCAATGGACCGAATTCCCCAGTGGGGAAGAAGGGGTCAAGCAGTACGGCTCTCGGTCCGCGTTCGATCAAGCCTTGCGCGCGGCGATCGATCAATCCGATTCGACCTTGTTCGGTTCGACCAATGGCACCACTGGGGGCATCAATCACCTCCGCTGGGGAAAACAGACGTTCGCGAATGTGCGCCCCGCCCGCTGGCGTCCGGGGTTTCGGAGTCCACTCAAAAACCCCGAAGGGATCGACTTTGTCATCGTCCGCGAAAACTTGGAAGATCTCTACATGGGGATCGAAGGCGACCTCCAGCAGCTCGCCTCTCTGCCTGTGACAAGCTGGCTCACCCGCAAGCCGCTTGATACCACGCCCACTGGCAAGTTCGCCATTAAAGTGATTACCGAAGAGGGAACCCGTCGGGTGGTGCGCTTCGCGTGCGAACTCACGCGGAAACGGAAGGCGAGTGGCGGCAAAGGCAAGCTCACCTGTACGAGCAAGTACAATATGCTGCGCGAAAGCGATGGGCTCTTCCGGCGGATCGCCGAGGAGACCGCGAAAGAGTACCCCGATATTCGTTACGAACAGTACATCGTGGATGATTTCGCGCGCCGCTTAGTCGCGAGTCCGTATGACCTTGATGTGGTCGTCATGCCGAACTTGTATGGCGATATTCTTTCCGACGCCGCGGCGGGCACGATTGGTGGGCTTGGGCTCGCGCCGAGTGGGTGCTACGGCGCGAATTACGCCTACTTTGAGTCGATTCATGGGACGGCCCCAGACATTGTTGGCAAGCATATCATTAACCCGACGGCGACGTTGCTGTCGGCGACCATGATGCTCGACTATCTGAACTTCCCGGATGCGGTGGCGCGTATCGACCGCGCCGTCTCTCAGGTGTATGCCGATGGACGAGCGCTCACGGTGGATCAAGGCGGGTCCGCCTCATCCTCCGCATTCTGTACCGCCGTGCGAGAAAAACTCGCGAACGTTCGTTAATGAGAAAAAGCCAACGATGAGTGCGCGGGCTTATCCCTGCGCCTTGCGGGCTTTGGTGATGACCACCACTTCCTGGCCATTCACGCGGACCATGCGACGATCCGCGAGATTGACTTGTTGTGAGGGAAGAACTTTGCGGGACCGTGTTTCCCGCCATTGTTTTAGTTGTTTCGTGAGATCGATTTCGTTCACAAATATCCTCCAGTCAATTCCTTTCCGTAATTGACTGTTGTTAGTACCGATGCACTAAGCATCGATAAAAGCTTCTAAACTCTTCGCGCGCGTCGGATTGCGCAGTTTCCGCAAGGCTTTCGCCTCAATCTGGCGAATGCGTTCACGGGTGACGGCGAACCGTTGCCCGACTTCTTCTAGTGTATAATCCGTCTTTTCGTCAATGCCAAAGCGCATGCGCAAAATTTGCTCTTCCCGGGGCGTGAGGGTCGCGAGCACCTTGCGCGTTTGCTCTTCCAAGCTCAAGGCCATGGCCGCATCCGCCGGAGAGAGGGTCTGGCGGTCTTCGACAAAATCGCCCAGAGAACTTTCCTCATCGTCGCCGATCGGCGTCTCCAGCGACACCGGCTCTTTCACGATCTTGAGGACCTTGCGCACCTTGTCTGGCGGGACCTCCATCTGGGTGGCGATCTCTTCCGGAGAAGGTTCTCGTCCCAGTTGTTGCACGAGGTAGCGCGAGGTGCGTAACACTTTGTTGATCGTCTCGATCATGTGGACGGGAATGCGAATCGTGCGTGCCTGGTCCGCGATGGCGCGGCTGACGGACTGCCGAATCCACCACGTCGCGTAGGTCGAGAATTTGTAGCCGCGCTGATACTCGAATTTCTCCACGGCCCGCATGAGGCCGATATTGCCTTCTTGGATGAGATCAAGGAATCCGAGTCCGCGATTGACATAGCGTTTGGCGATGCTCACCACCAAGCGTAAATTGGCTTCAATGAGGCGACGTTTCCCCTCCTGCGCCTGGTACTCCCCACGGGCGAGGATGTCGAGCGAGCGTCGCAGGTCTTCACTGGTCGTGCCAATCTCTTCTTCAATCCGGCTGACCTCCTTGCGCGCTTCGTGAATGAGCGCGCTCGCCTCGATCAAGCGTTGGCTGTGGGTTTTGCCCAGTTCGGTGGCGAGTTTGGTGGCGCGCGAACCGCCCGCCTTCAGAACCCGCACGAGGCCGAGAATATCAACGGACTTGCGCCGAAAGTATTCTTCTTGCCGTTCGATCGTGCGGCGGTGGCGCTTGATGAGATCGCCAAACTCCTTGAGTTTGTCCGCGATCACCGTGATGTGCCGTCGCCCGAGCGGCAGGCTACTGAGCGCACCCTCGATTTTGTGCCGCAGCTCGGTCACTTTCTTGGCGACTTTTTCCCGATCTTTCAACGACAAGCGCTTGTGCAACTGCTCTTCGTTTTGGTCTCGTTCGCGAACAAGCCGTTTGAGGGGCGTCATGCGGCTCAAGAATAATTCGATCCGGTGATCCTCTTTCACTTCGGTCACTTCGGTCGCTTCGGTCGCTTCGGCTGCCTCTTCCTCTTCGTCGCCAAAAATATAGCGCGCCTCGATTTCTCCGTCTTTCAGCTTCTCGCCAAGGGACAAGACATAGCGGGACCCAAGTGGAACAGAGAAGACCTCCGTGCGAACGTGCGTCTCTCCGGCTTCAATTTCCTTGGCGATCGCGACTTCTTCCTCCCGGCTCAGCAATGGGATGTTGCCCATTTCCTGGAGGTACATGCGGACTGGGTCGGAGGTGTCCCCAATGGTTGGCTCTTCGGCTACGGGGGCGACCTCTTCTTCCCATTCTTCTTGTTTGGGAATTTCAATGCTGATCGCCCCATCTTCTTCTAGGGTATCGGTCGCCTCAATATCCATGTCCTCGAAAATGGAAATGACACTATCGATTTCCTCGACAGGTGAGACATCAGCATCCAAGGGGTGGCCGCTGTCAGCAACCCGGAGTCCTTTATCCGACGTGTGGGAGAGTCCCTCGATCCTTGCCTCTTTCCCTTTTTTCATAGGGGCAGGTACCTCGTTCTTTTCGCAGGGCGCATATCGTGGAGGCTCATGGGCGAAAATTTTCCTTTTCCCTCAGGCCAGGGAGGAAAGAACATGGGCAATTGTCGCCAAAAACCTTGGTGCGCAAAATAATTACAATAATGTGGGTTTGGTGAGGTTCCTTCATTGAGTCACTAACCCTGATGAAGGAGGTAAACGTTCGACATCCTATGAATCGCACTAGGGATAGTCAAGGGAGCTACCTTGTTTCTCTCTTTTTCTTATCGGCGTTCGTCTCGCTTTCTTAAACGCGGCCATCTCCATTGCCGCTAGCGGCACGGGCCGCCCCAATCGCGGTCGCATAGTCGGCGTACGGCGGGATAATGATATTCTCCCCTCGGCGTGGCTGCATATCCTCAATCCGCTCGCGGAGCGGTTTCACCCGTGAAAGTTTGCCCGTCAGCACAATATCATGGTGTTGTCGGGCTCTCGCCGCCATGAGACTGACCGTAAAGGTCACTTCCGCCACCATATTCACCAGAGCCGCCGCTTTGTCCGCCAAGGTGGGATCAGAGCGCACCTTGCCAAAATTACTAGCCGTCGCGCTGGCGGGAACAATACCCACTGGCCCACCAGCGATGTCACCGACCGTCAAATCGACTTTGGTTAAATCGCCGCTCATGGCCATCTGCTCAAGAGTATCAAGTCGCGAGACGCCTAAGAGATGGCGCGCGAGTCCCAGCAGTGTCCCACCGCCTACCCCGGTTCCTCCCACGTGCTCAATGTGTTCTCCACGGACCGACACGAGCGCGGTCCCGGTTCCGAGTGAGACGACCAGGGCATCTTTTTTCTCGGCGAGCGTACTGCCACCTACGCCAATGGCGATGATTTCCGGCACGTTGACCACCGGTACGCCAAACAGGTGGTCCTGTAAGCAGCGCGCGCCGCCACCGCTGGCGGCAATGACCCGGATGTCAGCCAAGGTCGCTCCCGCCGTACTGAGGAGTTTGCCCAGTGCCCCAGCGGCCGCCGCGATAGGGTCTCCTGTCTCAATGGTCACGACAATGACTTCGCCGTTATTGAGGAGCACGGCATCGGTGGTTGAACCTCCAATATCAATTCCGACAATCATGGGTGTGTCTCTGCCTGTGCTTCAGGCGGTTGCAGGTCGCGGCGGAAGACCGCGACCTGTTGTTTGCGTTCCGGGGCATAGCCGCGCCATTTCGCTTCCGTCACGGCGTCGGGGACAACCCGCCGAAAACCGTGTCGCTCAAACAGGCGCTGGGCTCCGTCTTGCGTGGTGCAGGCAAAAAGATAGGTCAGCCCTTGGCGCTCGCCTTCAAGGACCATGCAGTCAACGAGTCGTCCGCCAATCCCTTCTCCTTGGTACCGCGTGATCGTGGAGAGGCCGACAATCTCCGCGGTCCTATCCTCTTGATAGGGAAACAGCGCGCAGAAACCAGTGAGTTCGCCAGGGGCGGGTCCTAAGCGGGCACCGTAGCCATGCAACAGCAACCGCGCCGTTTCTATTTGTGTGCGGGGCTTGAGATGTCCTTCTCGTTCTCCGCGTTCGAGCAGTTTTTCCACCTCGTGAAAATCATCAATGCCGAGCTTTTCCACGTGGCAATAATCCGTCAAGGTGAACAGCGTCCCACACCCTTCGTAGGTAAAGAGTTCTCGTCCCAATTCAGTGAAGCGGCAGAGCGAGACGGAGGGGACTCCCCCTTCCAAGGCCAGATGAATCGCTTCCAGCAAGGGCCGCCACGCCTCCAGTCCGGCCCACTTCGCCGCTCCCGGACGCAGGAGTTCTTGCAAGACTGGATCATTGAGAAAAGACATCCGTTTGTTTTCGGTCACGAGCCCGCCCACGGCATCAAGCAACACGAGCTTGTAGACCCGCAAGCTGACAGCGATCCGTTGCGCGGAGGTGATAAGCGAGACCTCGCCGTCCGCCGGACACAGACCAACAAACAAAGGGCCGTCCCGCAGGGCACTCCAAATATGAATCAGCATCTCTTCTTCATTGGAGACCTCTGGCAGTGAGAGCGGCGTGAGGGCTGGAGTTTTTGCTAATCGTAAGAGCTGTTTCACCCACGGCTTCAAGCGTTTCTGTTGCGCTTCTTCTCGTGGGGTCTCAATCAACACCACCACCATCGTTTCATTGGTCAACAGCGTGTGCACGACTTCGAGCGCCGCCGCCAGGTCCGCCTCCGACGCGGAGTCCACCGAGCGAATCGCCAAAAGCAGGCTCTTCTCGTGGAATTCGTCGAGATAGAAATCCTTTTCCTCAAACGTCAGATACGACGGTCCACGAGTTCTCATGGTGTTGTACATTGCTGACGCAGCTCGTCAGTCCACGGGAACGAGTGTTCGTGCTGGGTATAAAGAGTGAGTAGCACCAGTTCACTCACGACCTGCCCGGTCATCTGTTCGAAGGCAACGGCTTGCCAGGCAAGGGAACGTCGTAGCTCGTCGTTGTGCGCCTCGTACTGGCCTGGAGCAACTTCACTCTCGTCAATAGTCGCGACCACCCATGCCCCGTTTTCCGTGAAGGCGAGATCAATCTCACCCGTTCGTGTCTGGTGATGCGCGGTGAAGGCGAACGGCAGCGCCACGGCATGTTCCGCCGCCAAGCGAGCCCGCTGCAGCAAGTGGGAAGTGCGAAGAAGATTCACTACGCGCGCCATTTCATACCGTGGGGTGGTTGTCAATCTATGGGCGGAGGCGGAAGCCTTTCCCGTTGCGTGTGGTGCAGTCAGTGCCTGACGCAACGCTTCCTTGATGATGCGTCGCATAGGGACAGTCGGCGGCGACGCAAGTGGACTCGCTTCACGAACAAGGGGAGTCGGTCGTGCGTTCAACCAGCGTTCATAGTCTTGCCGTGCGCCAGCATGAGGGACAACGCGCAAGAATGGCTCAAGAGGAGCGGCCACCGTGACGGTCCGCTCAATGAGATGGAGATCGCTTTCGTGAATGTAGGTCGGTGCATGCGTGGGTTGAGCGAAAAAGGCCGCCGCGGGTTTTGTGTCCTTGCTGGTGTTGGTCACGAGCGGTTGGGTTTCGTCGTGTGCTGGTGTCGCGCGGGGTTGTTGGGGCACGATGAGGTGATCGCGGACGCGGGCCGCCGCGACATACCAGAGGCGTTGCTCTTCGGCGGCATCCCTGGCCTGTTCGCGAGCTTCCGCCTGTTGCCATCCCTGGGTCGTGCAGGTCAAGGTGCGAGGTCCCACGTGTAGCTCTAGCGCTTCACCGCCGCGCTCCACGATTCCCACCGCGCGTCCGCCACGTCCTTGGGGAGTAGATGCCATATCCGCCAAGACCACCACCGGAAACTCCAGCCCCTTGGCTTTGTGAATCGTCAACAATCGCACGGCATCTTCATGCTCTTCCGTCACCACTGCTTCCGGCTCTTCTTCAACAAAGTCCTGGTGCGCGAGAAACCGATTGAACGCCGCCAACGTGTGCAGCCCACGCATTGACCAGGCGCGGGCGAGATCAACCAGCTTGAGCAGATTGGCAACCCGCTGCGCGCCATGCGGCTGGAGCGCGAAGACAGGGATCATCGGCGTGCGGTCGTAGAGCGCGGACAACAGGGTGGCTGGACTCACTTGAGCCGCGTGGAGATGGAGGTCGCGCAGGAGCGTGAAGGCGGCGCGAAAGCGATCGGTGGCCGGGAGCGTAGCGGGAATCTCCTCGTGGGTGTAGTCGAATGTTCCACCGTTGCACGCAAACAACGCGAGTTCCTCATCACTAAAGCCGAACGCGCTCGATCGCAGCGCCGCCACGAGCGCCAC
>JANMSE010000151.1:0-6158 GCA_031389045.1 Deltaproteobacteria bacterium
GGAACCAACAGACAGTTCTCACCATCGTGCGCATACTCGGACACGCCTCCGACATTCGTCAAGACGCAGGCCGCCCCACAGGCCATCGCTTCCAAGGCTGGCCGCCCGAACCCTTGGAATGTGGACCCATCAAGAAAGACATCTGCCTGAGAATAGAGTTCGGCCACCCGGTTTCGGTCCGCCACCACACCGACATTGCGATGGCCTGTGGGGCGGCCTGCGTCTTGACGAATGTCGGAGGCGTGTCCGAGTATGCGCACGATGGTGAGAACTGTCTGTTGGTTCCTCCGCGACAACCGGAGCGTTTTGTCGACGCCATTCTCACGCTCTTACAAAACCCGGACCTGAGAAAAATCCTCACGGACGGAGGGCTGCGCACCGTGCAAGCGTATTGCCACAAACGCGAGGCTCGTGACACGCTTGCGTACTTCCACTCACTCTCCACCCAGGAGCAGCTCTTTCGCTCGACCGAATAAAAACGGCACGGACGGGGCGATATTTTCCCATTCGGGATCATACCGTTTCCCGCGCCGGTGGAGCATGACGTTAAAACAACTGATCGCGCCAAATCGGTAGCCCGCCAAGGCCCGAAACCAGTTCACGTTGTTGATCTTGCGCCGCACGCCCTCTTCATACCAAGCGGTGATCTGTTCCGCCGATGGCGCGGAAGTAATCGGCGAACAGAGTCCCGTCCAACTCTGAGGGTCGGCGAAGGTTATCAACCAGCCGAGGTCCAAGAGTTGTCCCCCAATCCCGGAGATTTCCCAGTCCAGCACGGCGTTCAGGGTCTCGCCATCAAACAGAAAGTTTGTTCCTTGAAAATCGCCGTGAAACAAGCCGATGGGTGCGTTCGGTGGGATGCTTTGTAATAGCAGCGCGCGGACCTCTTCTCCTTGCGTGATCCAGGCTGGCTCGGCACCCTTTGCCAAGATCGGGTCCCAAAAGCGAATTTCATCCGCTAAGGCTCGTGGCGCTTCCCACCCAGTCAGCTCTTGCTGCCAGTTGAGTTGATGCGTTTGCGTGAGGGCCTGCACGATCTGGCGAAAGCGCGTGGCGACCCCGTATGGACTCAGGTCAAACGACGGATCCGGGTCCGCGAAACGAAAGGTCCGTCCAGGGAGTCGCTCAACCATGAGATATGGCACCTCAAACCAGCGCAGGTCGTCACCGAACCAGCGGATCGTCGGCACCGGAACGCCATTCCGTTTGAGCGCGCGCAGGAGCGGCACTTGTCGGAGCACGTCGGTATTCCCGCTTTGCCGCACGCCTTTGGGCGGCATGCGCATCACTAAGGATTCGTTGCGCGGGTCACCCGCGTGCGGGTCACCCGCTTCTTGATAATCCACGCGAAAACCAAAGCTGAGCCCGGCATGGCCAGGCATCACTTCGACCTGACTCACCACCGTTTCCTTGCCGTAATGGGCAATCGCGAAATCCCGTAACTGATGATGAAGGATGTCTAAGTCCACCGTCATGTCGCTGTCTCCTGAGATGAGCACATTATTGTGAGATGCCCCAGACCATAGCGGAAGCGATATGGTCCTAAAAGAGGCGGATGGCAAATGGCTCGCTTCGCGCTATGGCTTCTGGCGCGTCCGCTACGCTCACTTTATAGTAGAAGCATTCTTCCCATAGGCCATAGAGCGACCGCAGGGAGCGAGCCATAGGCTATCAGCGGTCCTCTTGACCCCGCGAGGAAAGGAGGCAACTGTTTCGTATGTTTACTCTGATCGGGTGGATTTTCTTTGGTGTGATCGTTGGTCTGATTGCTCGGGCATTGATGCCGGGGAAAGACCCAGGGGGATTTTTGGTGACCATGGGGCTGGGAGTGGCTGGATCATTCGTGGGTGGGCTCGTGGCGCAAATGACGGGATACTACGGACCCAATCAACGGGCGGGATGGCTCATGTCGATTGGTGGCGCCATGCTGTTGCTGTGGTTGTATCGCAAATTCGCGAATCAAGCGGGCGGCTAACCGCGCAATGCCGGGGGCTCCCTCACGTGGAGGCGCGGAGTGGCGGAGGCGCGAAGACGGTGCTTGCCCTGAACGGGAAAAACCTCCAGACTCGGAGCGTCTCCACCCCGCTGGTATGAGGAGGACAAGCCATGCAACGCAACTTTAAGACGCTGTACGTGCGTGATGTGATGACCACGACGCCGATCACGGTTAACCCGGAAGATTCGTTGCAACACGCCCTCGACCTGCTTGAAAAACACCACGTGCATGAATTGCCGGTCGTGGAGCAGGGGCGCTTGATTGGCCTTGTCACTGGTGGTGACCTCAAGCTGATGACGCCCGCGTACCCCTTGTTCCGCACGCAAGAAGAAATTCGTCAGGCGTTGCGCGGCCTCAAAGTCGTGGCCGCCATGACCATTGAACCCGTGACCATCACGCCCGACGTGACTCTTCTGGCCGCGACTCAGCAGTTGTACGAACGCCGCATCGGCTCGCTCTTGGTCGCCGAGGGGGATCGCCTCCTTGGCATCATCTCGGTCAGTGACATTTTGCGCATCGTTATTGAGCAGCATGAAGAATAAAGCGCCGCGTTTTGCTTCGGTCTCCCGTCCTCGGTCTCCCGTCTTCCCATGCTGACCTCCGATCTTCTCCAGACCCGCGCCGAAGGGCCGTACCTGTATCCCCGGTACATTAAGACCGATGCCCGTCGCTTTCTGACGATGGCCGAGGAATTGATCGCCATCTACACCGAGCACCAAGGCAAGACGCGACGCGAACTGACCGATGCCCTGACACAGTACGCGGATGACAGTACGGACTACCGCATTCAGCGCGGCCTCGCGAAACTGTTGAGCGATGATCGTTGCGAATTCACGGAACGCAGTATCGCCCCCTCGGCGGACATTCGTCGCCGGTTGTTCGCGCTGGCGCGCGAGAATCATCCGGTGGTGTTGCACCCCGATCTGATTCACCCGGTGACGAAAGATGAACTCCTGCACGAAGTCGCGCGCGAGTACAAGACCGAGCCTGAACAGATTGCCTGGGCGCTGTATGCCGACCTCAATGAGAATCACATCCTCACGCGCTTCGATCTGCCAACCCCCGACTGGCTGCTGCAACGCTACAATGTGGCCCTGGCCCAAGCGATGCTCTATCGCTGTATCGGGATGAAACTCTCGGTGTTTCGCAACATTCCCAGTCGCTACAAACAGCTCTTCAAGTTCATCAAGTTCTACCAACTGATGCACGCGATCCAGGGAGACCTCGATAGCGGGTATGAAATCCTGCTTGATGGACCCGTCAGCATGTTTCGGCTTTCGCAGAAGTACGGTCTCCAGTTGGCGGTTTTTCTGCCCGCGTTGTTGCTGTGTACTCGTTGGAAGATGGAAGCGGAGATCGTCATGCCAGACGGCAATCGGCGGTTCTTTCCGCTTGATGAGACCGCCGGGCTGGTCTCGCATTATCGCGACAGCACCATGTACGATTCCCTGTTAGAGCGGACATTCGCGGAGCGGTTCGTGGAAATCGAGAGCGGCTGGGAGATCGAACGCGAGGTGGCGATTATCAATCTCAAGGAGACGGTCTTCATTCCCGATTTCGCGTTCCGCCATACCGACGGACGCACGGCATTGTTGGAGATTGTCGGCTTCTGGCGCCCTGATTATCTGGAGAAGAAAATCCGGAAGCTGAAACAGTCGGGGCGAGAAGATATGGTGGTCGCGGTCTCCGCGAGCCTCAACGTCGGCGAGGAGGATTTCAAGGATGTGCCGGGGAGCGTGTTCTTCTTCAAGAATCGCATCAACCCACAGGAAGTGATTACCCGCTTGGAACACGTGGGAAGAGACGCGACGCTGGAGACGTGAGAAGGAAAGGGGAGCGACGCACGGGCTACCCCTGATACGGCTGGCCTAAGCGCGCAATCGCGGCTTTCGGCGAATAGGGGGATGAGTAGAATCCCACCTGGTAGCTCGTGCCCATCTTCATGTCCTCGTCCGTCACTTCGACGAACACCTTATCCTCGGGAGCGAATTCTTGCGGCGTCTCATCGTTGGGGACCAGCGGAATCGGCCCATGAAACCGGTGCAGGCCCAGATCAAGCGGCCAGATCAATCGTTGCATCTCGCCTTGATAGGCGGGCTTTCCGCCGAGAGCGATCATTTTATTTTGCGGACGAACAAACCACACTTTTGCCATAGTCGAGTCCCTCTAATACATGTCGAAATTGGTCAAAATTCGCGAAGTCCTGAATAATGGCGCGTGCACCTTCAGCGCGCAAGGCCGCCTCACGTGCGCCACTGGCGACGCCAATAAACTCGAGATTGAGTCGCCGAGCAGTGCGCGCGTCCCACGCTCCATCGCCGACATACACGATACGAGCGAACTGTTGCTGCTGATACGTCTGTCGTGCCATCACCAGCGCGGCGGCGACAATCACCTCACGGGTAACACCGTGGTCAGCAAACGCGGCGGGAATCCCCGCCACCGCAATCCCAGCTTTATTGAGCTTGAACAACGCGGACGCTTGCCAGCCCCCAGTCGCGATCGCCACGGCCCAGTCGGGATGCTGACGGAGATTCCGCACGGCTGTTGCCGCGCCCGGCACTTCGATAAACAGATGCGGTTCGCGCGCGTAGGCGTGTTCAAGGAGCGCGACGAAGCGACGCTGAAGCCGATCTCTTTCTTTCGCGGACGGCAACCGATCAAGATGCGTGCGAAAAATATGCTGGGTGATACCGGAGTCGCAAACCGTGGGATACTGCGCCCAGTTAGTATCCACATCACGAATCCCCAGTTCATCCGCAAAGGATTGTACAAAACAGGTATCATCGACGTGCGTCGTTTGGGTCAACGTGCCGTCGATGTCGAAAAGGACGAGATTCTTTACCATTCAGAGGCTTTCAAGAGGGACGGGAAGGCGTTGCGAAACGCGAAACAAAAGCCATTCTTCCAGAACCTCTTCTAGTTCCTCTCGACAGGATTCGAGAGTCACGGCATTGGCGTAGACACCATCAAAACCGGGAATTTCTCCATAAAAGGAGCCGTCATCGGTCAAGATTTCATATTTTGCCTGATGTAGAGCAGCCCGCAGGTACTGTGTCAGCATGGAAATTCCCTCACTCACGCCAAGATCGCCACTACTTCAGTCTGCATCGGCGCACCAGTGACAATCGCCTCGCTCGGCGTCATATAGATGTTGATCTCACTACGAACCCCGAACTCGCCTTGCAGGTAGATGCCCGGTTCGATGGAAAAGCAGGTGCCTGGCAACACCTGGCGCTCGTCGCGGGTTTCGAGGCCGTCCATATTCGCGCCGTTGCCATGCACCTCTTCGCCAATCGAATGGCCCGTACGGTGCACGAAGAAGTCGCCATACCCCGCATCGGCAATCACCTGGCGCGCCGCCGCATCGACCTCATAGCCAGCAAACGATTGTTCTCGTCGCATCCGTTCCTGCACGAAAGCAATCGCGGCATCGCGGGCGTTCCGCACATAAGTGAAAATTTCCTGGTAGCGAGCCGGAACCTCCGCGCCCATGAACCCGGTCCACGTAATATCAGCGTAGACACCGTTGGGTTCCTTGGCCCACAGGTCAATCAAGACGAAGTCACCCGGTTGAATAAGCGAAGAGCCCTCTGGCCGCGGCTCGAAATGGGGGTCGGCGCTATGGGCATTGATCGCCACGATTGGCGGGTGATGGGTCGTTAGTCCTCGGTTAGCAAACCGTTGGAGAATAAACTGTTGCGCCGCATATTCGGACACTGGCGCATGTTCACGGATGTAGGCGAAGGCTTCGTCCACGGTCTCACGAACCCCTTTAGCGGCGCGCAAGTGACTCTCCCATTGAGCAGTTGACCATACGGCCTCAAAGCGCTGGACCAAATCAGCCGCCGAAACCACCTCGACCCCAAGCTGGCGGATATGCTCGATAGTGCCAGCATCGACACGAGAAATGTATGGAATGGCGTTGCCTGGAGAATACTGCATGGCGACGCGACGAGATCCTCGTAAGGTCTCGGCGAGATGCGCATGTAGTTGTTGCCATGAGAGAAAGACCCGCTTTTGGCCGGGAAGCACATCAAGCCGACGCGGTTCGACACTGGAGACCAGGCCGACCGGTTCGCCATGCGCGGGAATAAAATAGTACCACCGGCGCGTGGAAATCGTCGTTGAGTCTAGACCAAGAATACGATACGCGAGCGGG
>JANMSE010000168.1:0-2784 GCA_031389045.1 Deltaproteobacteria bacterium
CGGGGGCGACTTCTTTAACATCTGTCCCTATGGCACCTACAAAGCCAAGAAAGGCTATGTCGTTTTCGCGGTGGCGGAACATCAATGGCCACCATTGGTCAAAGCGATGGGCATGCCGGAGTTGGCGACGGATCCTCGCTACGCCACCCAAGTCGCGCGGTGCGCACGGCGGCCGGAGGTGCGGAAATATATCGAAGATTGGCTCCTCACGTTTGCCGATGATGAGACGCCGCTGGCGTTATTGCGAGAAGCACGCATTCCGGTCGCGCCGGTGCTCGACATTCCTGGTGCCGCCGCGCATCCGCAACTCAAGGCGCGCGAACTCTTTCAAGAATTGCCCCATCCGATTTTAGGACCGACCTCGGTGGCGAAGTCGCCGTTCCATTTCTCGACGACGCCGGTGGATATTCCGTTCCGTGCCCCATTCTTTGGCGAGCACAACGAGGAAGTGCTGCAAGAGCAGCTTGGCTACTCCGCGGAGCAGATCGCCCAACTGTATCGTGCCGGGACCATCGTGCGTGAATCGAAAGTGCAGGAGTTGCGGGCGGCGGGGAAGTTGTAGTTTTATCGGAAGGAGGGGCGACTCACCCGTCGTCCTTGTGCTTCAGGAATTATCGAGTGGTGGAATTTCTAGGAGATCAAGCCGGTGATTGTGCCGTCGTGCACAATCGTCATTGGGGGGAAGGGCGACCGATTTCACTCGCGTGAAGAACGGTGATGCCGACAAGTTCTCCGTCTCGATAATGGTAAATCAGATCATTGTCCATACGGCTGTCTGTGGCGTTCTGAGGTCGGCGAAAACTGACATACAGCACATCGACTTCCTCATCGTAGTCTACCCAGACTTTTTTCGCGCCTAATTTGAGAAAGTAGGGCACGGATTCTAAGATGTCCGCGGTCTCTGCCATAATGCTCCCTTCCGGAGAATTGTCCCTGGGGTTGAGGTCATAAAGGTTGTAATAAGGAAACCGTCGTTCTCAATTTCCCGATAAACCACGACGACATGCTTTTCAGAGATCGAAGTCGCGTGGTAATGACGTAACGCGATGAGTTCCCCCTTTCCGCCTGTCACAATAGCGTCAGGGTCCTCAATGGTTTCGACGACCAGCTCGCGGGTACCTGCCATATAATCATGGGACTCGACCACATGCGTCCAGCGCTCGTCCGTGATGCGTATGGGTGTCCCATGCTTCGAGACCGCGATCTCCATTGCTTCATCTCCGCTGGCGGAACCTCGTCGTTGTCCTCATGCTAGTTCTTCCAGCAGCGCCCTCGCCTCTTGCAAGTCCTTGGTGTCAAATCCTTCGGTGAACCAGTTATAAACATCTGACAACAATTTGTGAGCTTCGGCTTTCTTGTTCTGTTGCTGCCACAGGTGGGCGAGGCTTGTCGCCGCTCGGAGTTCCAGAGACTTTGCTTGTTGGCGTTGAGCAATGTCGATGGCCTTCTGAAAACACTCCTCAGCTTCTTCGACTTTGGACTCTGGACCTTGGGCCTTGGACTGAAACATTAGCTCGCCTTTGAGCCGATGCAGCTCGGCCTCATAGTACCGCTCTCCAGTTTTGTCCACCACAACCAGCGCCTCAGCTAGCCGGGCCAACCCTTCCTCTGTCTGTCCTGTTTTCCCACATACCTCGACCAACTGGGCAAGAAAAAAAGGCAGGGCAAATTCTGCGCCTGTGGCCCGAGATGCGGCCAAGCCTCGGCGTATCTGAGAGTCTGTTCTAAAAGTTTACGAGGGATTACAGAGCTTTCGTACCATCAAGCGAATGGAAGCCAGCTGGACAAACGCGGTGGCGGTGCGGATGCGATTCTCAAGATCCTTGGCCAGTCGCCGACACCGATTGAGCCACGCGATGGTCCGCTCCACAATCACCGTTTCGGCAGGACGACAAAACCGGGCGTCGCGTCACTGCGTTTGATGATCTCGGGTTCGAGCTCTGGGCGGACTTTCGCCAGCGCCTTGCGAAACACCGGGCCGTGAGAGGCCCCATCGGCGAACAGTTTTTTCAGCAAGGGAAACCGCTCGGCCAGGGCGTCGATCAGCAAAATGCCGCCATCCCGATCTTGCACATTGGCGGGATGCACCAGCGCGTGCATCAGCAGTCCTAACGTGTCCACTAAGATATGACGCTTCTTCCCTTTGACCCGTTTGCCCGCATCAAACCCCGAAGGATCAATGCGCTTTCCCCCTTTTTCCGCACTTTTGACACGTTGACTATCGATAATGCCGGCACTCGGACTCGCGGCACGGTCCGCTGGCTCGCGACACCTCACCTACAGGGTGTCATGAATCTTCCTCAACGTGCCATCCGCCTGCCACCGCTCCAAGTAATTAGAGATCGTACTGCGCGGGGGCAGGTCCGTTGGCATCGCCCGCCACTGCCCCCCACCACTCAACACATACAAGAGGCCATTGAGCACTTCGCGGATATTCACCGTCCGTGGGTGGCCTCCGCGTCGCGCCGCGGGAATGAGGGCGCCAATCTGCCCCCACTTCTCCTCGGTCACATCACTGGGATAGCGTAATTGATCCCGATTGTAGCGCACGCGGTTTTTCTTCGTCCACATCCCGAGCCCCTCCTCCGAGCTGCTTTTCTCACCTCTACTCCCTCTCCTGCGAAATCCTAACCCCTTCTTTTTATTTAGGAACTTTTAGAACAGACTCTAAGTGGACACGTTAGGACTGCTGATGCACGCGCTGGTGCATCCCGCCAATGTGCAAGATCGGGATGGCGGCATTTTGCTGATCGACGCCCTGGCCGAGCGGTTTCCCTTGCTGAA
>JANMSE010000185.1:0-20376 GCA_031389045.1 Deltaproteobacteria bacterium
CTCCAGCAGTTCGCTGAGCCCCGTCGCCGTGGTGGCCCCAAATGAAGCCAGTAAGTAATCGGAATACAAATCGGCTATCGCTTGTGCTTTCATACCGGCGATTCTACACCTTTTTTGCCCCTGGCGCGTAAGGTGAGTTCCTGAGTGAGGGTTAGCCACTCAGTGTTTTGAGATGCTGAAATTGCGGAATGACTTGAAAGTCTTTTTGATACGCATCAAGGCGTTCTCCGACTTGCTCAATTCGCTCCCATTCTGTGTTGCCCAAGAATTGAGATGCATGTTGAAGATACGGAATCTTTCTCGGATCAATGTGCATAAGTCTTGCAGCCGTAGCATCAACTGCTACCGGGTCATTCCCAAAAATTAATACGCCTGCCAGCTTTGGAGTACCTTGGATCGGACCATCTCCTTCCATTCCAAGGATACCATCAACAATAGCGAACTGGGGAATTGGAAGGGTGCTGTTGATATCAACAATACTGTTGTCAATTCCTGCCATGTGCAAGATGTTTTTGGGCCACCCGTAAATTGCGCCAGGCATCACCCCAAACATGTTTTTCAAACTAAGAGTTACTCCGGCCCAGTGGTGAGTTTTCAGCTTCGGCATTGTTACGAGAAGGTCAGCATTCAGAACGGTCTCTGGAAGCATGAACCGAGGAAAACCAGTAAACGTACTTGCTGCCTTAATGGCTCGAACCTCATCGTAATCAAGATCGACATAGCGAGTGTTGAGGTCTTTGAGTGTCGTGTAGAGCCCCGAAGCGGTAAGGAGATATTCAGTATCTCTACGAAGACCAGAGCTTTCCGCTACGATGACTTCCCGTGCTCCCATCCTCCGAAACACTGAAATGGTGGCGGCTATGACAGAAGGATGCGTGTTGATCGCCCCAGCCGGGTCGTATTCTACGAGGTTAGGTTTTAATACCACAGTCTTCCCTTGAACATTTAACTCGAACAGATTGATTCCCTGACGTATGATTTCTTCGAGTGGAAGGTCATAACTCTTCGCTGCCAAAATAGCGACCTGTGAACGTTCTTGCTTCCGATAGGCGGTCCCATCCCATTGAGCTTGGGAGGATGGAGGTTTGGAACATCCTTTTAGGAGCAGGAAAGAGGGAAATGCTACAGAACGAAGTAGGAATTTTCGCCGGTTCAACATAAGTTGCTACACTCGCAGTATAGAATTCGCATCTTGAGAAGAAGCAAGTAAGGCCAGAGCAAAGGTTTTTGTCTCGCCTAAAAACTCGGTCTTCTCATACGCGTTGGTGAGATGTCCTTGCCATTGTGAAACTTCCTGTCCGTACAAGGCAAAACATAAGATGGCCCAGCTCAGAGTCAGGCCCGATTGTACATGCGCCAGCATATCATGTAGGGCGTGTAAACTCTGTTTATTCGCGTCTGCGGTGTGATGATCTTGCAGTGCAATGAGCGCAAGCGCTGTCGTGTCAGGATAAGGGTATAGTTCTTTATCGAGCACTCCTGAACCGCAGCAATTCCAGCCTCCACTGTGACACATCCGATCATAGATGAGTAGCTCTCCTTGGTGGATCCTGTCTTCCAAGCGTTGGATCTGTAGTCGAGGGCGAAGTTTTTTGAGAGCAAGGAGAGCGTAGGCGGTAGGCTCTACGAAACTAAAGGCCCCTGGAGTCCAAGACCACCCTTCTAAGTTTGGATTCAGTCGGATTGGCATTTTTTGCGGTGCCCAACGGTGCCAGAGCGAAGCAAGCCAGCCTAGCTGCCACCCTCGTTGTTCAAGTAACCACGTTGCCCCACGCAGCGCTCTTTGTTCATGAGAGGCAAGAGCAGTCAGAGTAAAAATAACAAGTCCGGTTGTCCAAGAGCCGTTTGCTACTGAAGCGATAAAGGGCCAACTTCCGTCAGCAAGTTGGTGTTTTGCGAGAAAGGAGAGCCCTCGATCTATACTTTGATTGAGTGTTGGGTCATTGGCAGAATGTAGTCCCAAGAGGGCATGTGCTGTTGCCTCGGTGTTACTTCGCCTCTTTTCACGTGCACCCCAGCCACCGTCTGGATTTTGCACTCCTAACAGAAACTGTAAAGCAATTTCTCGCATAGTTGCCTTTGAACATTTTCCTGGTTATGGGGCTTCCATTTGCCCGAGAGTACTTGAATTTCTGCAAAAAGAAAACGGGAGTGTCCGCTTGTGGACACTCCCGTTTTCTTAAAACTTGAACGGAGGTTGAGTGAAGGACTATGCCTTACGTCCAGGAATACTGAGGGGTGGCGAGCGGGGCAAAAGTGAAAATATCGCCCAGCGCATTATCTCCGTTTTGATCGCAATTGGGATGAGTTCCGGTTACAGAAGTGATGTTCGTCGCAGTAACGGTAGGGGCGACAGTGACACCCTGACTTGGGGTAATAGGGACAAACCCGACATAGGTCTGGGCCGTAGTGTAATGTGCTTCGAGAGCGGTGACCGTATTTTTCACGTCCGACTCCGCTCGGCTACAAAATGCCCTGGCGCGGTACGCAGAGAACTGCGGGATAGCGATTGCAGCTAAGATACCGATGATGGCAACTACGACTAGCAGTTCGATCAGTGTAAAACCTTTTTGGCTCTTCAGGACCATGATAAATACCTCCTCTGGTAATTATGATTGTCGTTACAATGTTTAGTTCCGAGTTACGAATCCACCATTTACTCTTGCCGTCTCTGTACTCTTCTTTAGGTAAGGAAGATTTTCTTCTTTGCTTTTCCTTTCTTCCATTTCCTGATTGTTTGTTAGAGCAACCGCCGTGCCAGGTACAAAGAAAATGGAGAATCAAAGTACCAATGTTTGGAATCGTAGGATTTTCAGTGACTTAACCATTTTTATAAAAAACGTTTCGGATCAAATAAAGGCATAAGAACTGGGGAAATGACGTATTATGTCGTTGGTCGTTAAAATTTTAACGGCAATGGTATGAGGTCAGAGTCTGTCGTTGTGAGATATTCAAAGCGTGGGGTGCTCAGCGTGGTGAGAGGAACAAGAGGAGCAAAACTGTCCGTCCTGCCCGCATCGCATAGATGGGCAGCCATATCTGTATGCGCCTGGATTCCAGCCTTCGCTGGAATGACGAAGAATCCACACCTGTCATTTCGGGAGAGAACCGCGAGGCCCGGAATCCAGGCGCATGGTCGGGTGCGCTTTGCGTACCAACAAATCCGATGGACAAGTGCACCCTACGACTATGTATAGGTCTGTTACCGGCGAGTATCGCTAGTGGCTTCGTATACAACGACGGCCAAACTAATGACGAGCACCGCTAGTGCTGCTACAACAATCCACGCCATTATAGATCCCTCAACTGCCTCATGCGACGAAAAGCTGTCCGATTAACCCACACTATGCCAAAGCCAAGAGCAATGACTGTAACAAAGGCTCCTACCACTATGAGTGTTTGGGCAGTGGTGTAGTTTTGAGCCAGCCATCCAATAAGTGACACTTCAATAGCGATCAGGGCTGCGAAAACCAGCTTGAGCCACCAGACTTCTTCCTTAATCTGGTCTGCCTCAGACATGGGTAGAGATTAGCAAACCTAACACAGGTTTCAATAGAAGCCTGGGAGCTTGAAACGGAGATTGTTTCGTCGTTTGCGGTCTCGCCCCCAGAGGGCAATGGCATTAAGTTAAGGGGGTGACTGTCATTGCGAGGAGTCGGACGACGAAGCAATCTCCAACAAAACAAAGATTGCTTCGCTGCTCGCAATGACACGGTTGCTTAACTTAATGCCATTGTCCCAGAGGGAAGGTATCAGGAGAGATGGTATTTCTGTAAACGATGTCGGAGGGAGCGGTAATTGATACCGAGGAACTCAGCAGCCTTCTTTTGGATGCCACCGGATTTTTCCAAAGCAGCTTGCAAGATGCTTTGTTCGTATTCTTCTAACTCCGCATCCAGACTTACCCCCTTGTCGAAGAAGTCAGACTGATGGCCGTTGCCGTTTTGCGCCACTCTTGTCGAAACAATAGCCCTAATGCCGTTTTGCGAGTGGTTTTGGAGCGAAGCGGGGAAGTCTTCGCAGTGAATCGTTTCATCTTCCGCCATCGTCACGGCGTGCTGAATGAGATTCTCCAACTCCCGGATATTACCTGGATAGGCATGTTCAAGCAGCGTCTTCATTGCTTGCGGGGACACATGTTTCACGGTTTTTCCATTGGCAGCCGAGAACTGGGTGAGGAAGTGATGGATCAGCAATGGTAGATCACCAGTCCGCTCTCTCAGTGGTGGCAAAGGGATGGTGATGACATTGAGACGATAGAATAAGTCTTCACGAAATCGTCCGGCCGCGATCTCAGCTTCGAGATTGCGATTGGTGGCCGCAACTACACGGACATCGACGTGAATGCCCTTGTTGCTGCCGACAGGAGTCACTTCTCTTTCTTGCAAGACACGGAGGAGTTTGACTTGGAGCGCGAGTGGAAGTTCGCCAATTTCGTCGAGAAAAATCGTGCCACCCTCGGCTTCGCGAAACAGTCCGGGCCGATTATTGATCGCGCCAGTGAACGCGCCTTTGACGTGACCAAAGAGTTCGCTTTCGATTAACGATTCAGGGATGGCACCACAATTCACTGGGACGAAGGGCCGACCAGCACGAGGCCCTTTGTCATGAATCGCGCAGGCGACGAGTTCTTTTCCTGTCCCGCTCTCGCCACTAATCAAGATCGTGCTGGTACTGTCAGCAACTTTTGCGACGAGTTGGTACACCTTATTCATTGCCTCGCTACGTCCAATGAGTCCGGCAAAGTTTTCTACTGCTTCTTCGTGGAAAGTTCCAAGTCGCTCAAGTTCTTGGGTCTCTTTGAGTCCACGCTCAAGGGCTTTGACCCCGGTGATGTCTTGCGCGCTATACACCGTCCCAATCTGGTTCCCGTAGGTGTCCGCCAGGGGAGATTGTGTGAGTCGCAGCACCCGCTCAGAGGTGTCCCCGTCGTTTCTGAATGCGAATTCAACCGGTCCATTGGTCAGTGATTGGTTCGATAACTGGGGAAAAAGGTCGTGAAGCGCTTTGCCGGTGAATCCATTCGAGCGGATACCCAGGATCTCCGCCATAGGAAGATTTGCATACTCAATCACGTCATTGCGGTCTGTAATGAGAAGCCCACTTTCGAGATTCTGTACAACACCCTGGTAGAGAGAAGCGAGATGGCCGAACGCCAGATTACGCTCCGCAAGCAGCGTCTCCACCTGAAAGAGGCGTTGCGTGAGATAGCTCCCCAGGAACGCAATAGCATAAAACGACAGCAAATTGGCGGCGAGGCGGATTGCGAGATCAAGACCTGGTGCTGGACTGGCGAACAAGAACGAGGGAGAGCCGTAGCCTGAATAGGGCAGCACTCCATAGTACAGCAAATCGACGGCTCCACCGTAGCTCAGAGTAGCCAGGGATGCCGCAACGAGTGCACCACGACGGAAAAGGAGGAATGCGGCGTTGAGAATGGCGAAGTGATAAAGAAAAAGAAAAGGACTCTCAATACCACTAGTCAGAATGATTGTCCCGGTAATGAAGAGGATGTCGAAGACCACTTGCGTGTACGAAAACACGGCAAGGTTCCGGACTCGGGTGAGCAATAATCCCGAAACGAGAGAGACGAAATAGGTAAAACCGATGGTTCCGAAGAGCAGCTTCTCTGGTGAAGAACGAACACCCGCATGGGAGTACGAGAGGAAAACGACACCAAGCAGGCATGACGTGATTCCTAACCGCAGCAGAAGAAACCACGTCAAGCGTCGGCGTAGGGCGATTTGGGAATCATTCATGTTCATGCTTCTGTAGAGACGTAGAATTCTACGTCTCTAATTCAGCACCGTACCCAATTGGAAGATCGGCATGTACATGGCAATAACCAAGCCGCCAATGATGACACCAAGGAAGACAATCACCAACGGTTCCATAAGAGCAGTCAGATTCGAGACAGCGCTATCAACTTCATCATCATAGAAATCGGCAATTTTGTTCAGCATGGAGTCAAGAGCGCCGGTCGTTTCTCCGACGTTGATCATCTGACACACCATCGGCGGGAATACGTGGCTTTCAACCAGAGGCTCTGTCAACGTTCTTCCCTCACTAATGCTCTGCCGCGCGTCCAAAATAACTTTTTCGACTACTTTATTTCCCGCTGTTTTCCCGGTGATGTAGAGTGAGTCGAGGATTGGGACGCCGGAGGAAATGAGCGTGCTGAGAGTACGGGTAAACCGTGCCACTGCGGCTTTGCGAAAGAGATCGCCAAAAATCGGGAGTTTCAACAAGAACCCATCAATCGCATATCTGCCTTTTTCCGTGCGATACCACATGCGTACAAGAAAAAAGAGTGCTACCCAAAAAGCGATGATATATTTGAGATAGGCAATCGTGACGTAGCTCAGGTTCATAGCAATTTGTGTTGGCAGTGGGAGCGCTTTACCAAAACTGCTAAACATATCGGCGAAGGTCGGGATGACGAAAATCAGCAAAATGCTGGTAACGATAACAGCGACTGACACAATACTGATTGGGTAGATCATCGCTCCTTTAATCTTCGACTTGAGCTTCATCGCCTTTTCCATGTAGCCGGAAAGACGAAGCAAAATCGTGTCGAGAATACCACCGATCTCACCAGCATCGACCATGTTGGTGTAGAGGTCATCGAACTGTTTGGGATGTTTACGCAGTGCGTCTCCAAAGGTGGTGCCGCCTTCAACATCCTGCTTGATCTGTTTGATTTTCTTGCTGAATGTCTTATTTTCGCTTTGTTGGGAAAGGATGTCGAGCGACTGTACAATCGGCAGCCCGGAATCAATCATTGTCGTCAGTTGTCGTGTGAAGATGACGATGTCTTTTGTGGTGATTTTTTCTCCAAATCCAGGAATCTTCAGTTCTTGATCGAACCTGCCTTTTGCCCGGACTTTATTAGTTTTCGGACGGATGCGTTGAGAGCGCAAACGAGAAATTACCGCATCGCGATTTTCCGCTTCCATCTCGCCCTGCATCGTTTCTCCACGCGGACCGGTACCTTGCCATAAAAAAACTGCCATAATACACCCCAAAAATGAGATAAGAATCGTACTATTTACTTTATCGACAAACTCTCCGCCCTCTTAAATATGATACTAGCGCTCGTTCCCCTCTTACAAGGAAAACGGTTGACTCTGCAAGGACTTGAGAGACGAAGGGCCACCTGTATTCTTGTCATCGGCAGTGGGCGGAAAAAGTTAAGGAACAGAAATTGAAGAACTTCCCGACTGAATGTCTCTTATCTCCACGGTCTTAGACACGCTATTCTCCGAAGGGGTCGGAGGGTAGAAAGGACTCTATGATAAATGATGGTGCGAGATTATTTTGCGGAGGGTAACTGCCATGTCTATGGCGATGACAGAGACGAGTGAAATGGCCATTTTACGACGGATTATAGACCCCGAGCAGCCATTTCTTTCAGCAGAAGCGGCCCGCGCCATTCTGCGGATGGGTTTCAATGCTGCTGATCGTGCACGCATGAACCAACTGGCGACAAAGAACCGGGACGGTAAACTGACCGTGAATGATGAGCAGGAGCTGAAAAGCTACATTCGGGTCGGGCAGACGCTAGGGATATTGCAATCGAAGGCGCGCCGATCATTACGAACAGCCCGTAGGCCGCGGACAAAATAACGGATGAAGCGTGAATTGCTGCAGCAGCTCCGGAAGCTTGCCCAGGAGCGGTGTGAATACTGTCGTCTCCCGAGCGCCTATGATCCCTTGCCATTCCAGGTGGACCACATCATCGCGCAGCAACACGGCGGAGAAACGAGGATTGAGAATCTGGCGTGGAGCTGCCTACATTGCAATAAGTATAAAGGCCCCAATATAGCTGGTATTGATCCTGTCAGTGGCCAAGTCGTGCCGCTCTTTCATCCGCGACAGCAAGGATGGGAGCGCCATTTTTCCTGGGACGGTGTGATTCTACTCGGACGAACGCGCAGCGCCCGGGCAACAATTCAAGTGTTGGCCATCAACCAGCCGGATTTTGTTGCGTTCCGAGCAGAACTGATGGAGGAGGGGGTATTCTAAGTGAAATTTATGCTGACCGCCGCAACGCTTGAGCAAGGGCACGAGACATCGTCGCTAACGGAGCGGGGGTATTCGTCCAGAGGGTGAACGCAAGGGCTCCTTGATGGAGTAACATCCCTCGTCCGTCATACACAGGGCGACGGGCTTGCTTGGCGGGCTTGAGAAACGAGGTGAGGTCAGAACGATACAGTAAATCGTAAAATATGCACGTTCGCGACGTTGCTTCGTATGCGAGTGGAAGAAATGCTTCTCCATGCAGGCCAACGGAGGTGCTGTTGATGACCAAGGCCGCGCTTTTTAGTAACTCCGGCTCGCACAGCGCCTCAAGTGAGAGCGCTTCTAAACGTGTCTTTCCTATTTTTCCATAAGTTTGGACCAATGCTTGGGCATTGGCCGATGTGCGATTGGTAATCGCCACTTTTTTGCACCCCGCGCGGATCAGCGACACCAACACCGCCCGTGCCGACCCTCCAGCTCCAATCAGAATCACTTCATGGCCGCGTGGGGAAAAGCCGTGTTCTTGGAGAGAAGCAAGAAAACCACGCCCATCAGTATTGTCGCCAAACAATTCTCCGTTGCGGTTTACGATGGTGTTCACGGCTCCGCAGAGTTCCGCTTCGGTGCTGAGGCTATCAAGATGACGGACTACTCGTTCCTTATGAGGGACGGTGACGTTGACCCCAACGAGGTTGAGGGCACGAATGCTTTGCACGGCGCGGGCGAGTTCTTTTGGTCGCACGTGAAAAGGAACGTAGATGTATGGGAGCTTGCAGGCACGAAAAGCAGCGTTCTGCATCGCTGGCGAGCGGGTATGCGCAATCGGGTCGCCGAAGATGCCGACAATGCGCGTTTGGCCGGTGATCGCCATACTGAAGAGTTTCTCACGCAGAGGCGCAGAGACGCGGAGCTTTAAGATGCGGGCGCTTCTGGTTGAGGAGCAGCTTTCTTTATTCGCTGGGCTTTTCTTACTTTGACTGCCGCAGGTTGTCGGAGGACGGCATGGGCCGCCGCGAGTCTCGCAATCGGTACCCGATACGGTGAACATGAGACGTAATCCAGTCCCGTCGCATGACAAAACTGTACCGACGCCGGATCGCCACCATGCTCTCCACAGATACCAATCTTCAAGTCAGGCCGTGTCGTTCGTCCTTTGTGAACCGCGAGCTCAATCAATTGGCCTACGCCGCTTTGATCGAGTGAAACAAATGGGTCCTGCGGAAAAATGCCTTGTGTCAGATAGTCGGGAAAAAATTTGCCCGCGTCATCTCGACTCACTCCGAGTGTCATCTGCGTCAAGTCGTTTGTCCCGAAAGAAAAGAACTCCGCGACTGAAGCAATCGTATCCGCCACCACCGCCGCGCGTGGGACTTCGATCATCGTTCCCACCGTGTACGGCACTGTCACACCTTGTCGTTGGCTGACCTCGGTGCAGACCTGGACAATACGGGTGCGCAAAGTCTCTAGTTCACGCTGAAATCCGATCAGCGGCACCATGATTTCTGGGATGACCTCGACGCCCTCGCGGGTTAATTCACATGCCGCTTCCATGATCGCGCGGGTCTGGGCTTCGTAAATCTCTGGAAAGGTGACGCCCAATCGACACCCACGGTGTCCTAGCATCGGGTTCGCTTCATGCAGTGCGTTGCGTTTGGTGCGAAGCCGATCCGCGGTGACTCCCAACTTTGTGGCTAAGTCGGTAATTTCTTCTTCCGTGTGTGGCAGAAATTCATGCAGGGGGGGATCAAGTAGACGAATGGTAACGGGCAGGCCCGCCATCTCGCGAAAGATGCCGCGAAAATCGCTCTTCTGCATCGGGACGATTTTTTCCAGCGCGCGTACGCGACCTGCCGTGTCGTCCGCGAGGATCATCTCGCGCACGGCATCAATACGATCCCCCTCGAAAAACATGTGTTCGGTACGGCACAAGCCAATGCCTTCCGCGCCAAATGCCCGTGCGACTTTGGCATCATGCGGTGTGTCGGCGTTGGCGCGTACCCGCAGGCGGCGGAATTGGTCTGCCCAACCCATGAATGCTTGGAATTCTGGGGTCTCTGGATCAGGGTCACTCGTGGGAACCTGGCCACGGAAGACTTCACCAGTTGCACCATCAAGTGTGATCCACTCTCCGGCACGAACGGTGAGACTTGCCCCGCGTACTCCAAATAGTTGCCGATCATAGTCAATTTCCAGGGCTTCGCAGCCGACCACCGCGCATTTGCCCATGCCCCGGCTGACCAACGCCGCGTGTGAGCTCGCCCCTCCTCGTGCGGTGAGAATGCCTTGCGCGGCGTGCATGCCATTGATGTCATCTGGTGAGGTTTCAATACGGACCAGAATCACTTTGCGTCCCGCGTGCGCCGCGGCTTCCGCATCTTCAGCGGAGAACACGACTTCTCCACTGACGGCTCCAGGAGAAGCAGGCAATCCACGGGCAATGCGGTCTTTGACCGCATTCGGGTCTAGCGTCGGATGTAGCAGTTGATCAAGCTGACCCGGCGCGACGCGCAACACCGCCGTTCGTTCGTCAATCATGCCCGCATGTACGAGATCGACGGCAATTTTTAGCGCAGCCGGGGTCGTGCGTTTCCCCGCGCGGGTTTGCAACATCCACAAGTGGCCGCTTTGGATGGTGAATTCGATGTCTTGGGCGTCTTTATAGTGTTTTTCTAATGTATGCGCGATGTCTTGCAGTGTCGCAAAACCTGCTGGCATACGCTCTTCCAACGATGGGTACCGTTGCTGACGTTCTTCTTCTCCGTGCCCACTTTGTTGTGCTCGTTCACGTGACGCGGCCAAGGTGATTTGTTGCGGCGTGCGGGTCCCAGCCACGACATCTTCGCCCTGTGCATTGACTAAAAAATCGCCGTTGAGGGCATTCTTTCCGGTTGAGAGGTCGCGCGTGAACGCCACGCCGGTTGCGCAGTCATCACCGAGATTGCCGAACACCATCGTCTGCACGGTCACTGCCGTGCCCCATTCGCCTGGGATATTTTCGATCTTGCGGTAGGAAATAGCGCGTGGGTTATTCCATGAGCCAAAGACCGCGCCAATCGCACCCCACAGTTGCTCTTGTGGATCGTCAGGAAATGAAATCTGTAACCGATCACGAATCACCGCCTTGAATTCCGCGACCAGTGCCTGCAAATCCTCCACGGTGAATTCCGTATCAAGTTCAATGCCTTTGGCGGTTTTTTTCTCTTCGATGATTTTCTCGAACGGGTCGCGCTCGGTTTTGGATTCTGGCTTGAGCCCCAGCACCACATCGCCGTACATCTGGACGAAACGTCGGTAACAGTCATACGCGAACCGGGGATTGCCGGACTGTTGAATCACGCCTTGCACGGTCTCGTCATTGAGTCCGAGATTGAGCACGGTATCCATCATGCCAGGCATCGACACGCGCGCGCCGGAGCGGACGGACAGCAGCAGCGGATTCGTGCGGCTGCCGAATCGGCGACCCATGATCTTTTCGATCCGTGTCAACCCTTTCTGTACTTGGGCAGTCAGTTCCGTCGGGTAGGTGCGACCGTTCGCATAATAATGGGTGCAAACTTCCGTACTAATGGTCATTCCTGGCGGGACCGGGAGTCCAAGGCCCGCCATTTCCGCGAGATTGGCCCCTTTGCCGCCTAACAGCCCATTCATGCTGGTGTTACCGTCGGCTTTTCCTCCACCGAATGAGTAGACGTATTTTTTGTTGCGGGGTTTCTTGGCTTCGCCATTGGCGGTGTGTGTGGGCATGCTGGAATCCTTTTCGGGCTACGTCTCAATACGTTGGATGAGTTCGGGAATCAGTCGGTCAATCGGCAGACGAATCTGCTCTAAGGTGTCACGGTCTCGTAGCGTCACCGTGTTGTCCTGCATCGTTTGGTGATCGACCGTGATGCCGAACGGGGTGCCGACTTCGTCTTGTCTGCGGTAGCGGCGCCCGATTGAGCCCGCTTGGTCATAGAAAACCGCGAACCGTTCTTTCAATATATCGCGAAGTTGCAGGGCTTTTTCTGGCTGTCCCTCTTTGCGCAAGAGAGGAAAAATGCCGACTTTGATCGGTGCCAGCCGTGGGTGGAATCGCAAGACAATACGCGGCTCTCCCTCTTGTTCGTCTTCGCGGTAGGCATCGAGCAGTGTGATGAGGAGGATGCGATCCACTCCCGCCGCCGGTTCGATCACGTATGGCTGGTAGCGTTCGCGGGTCTCTTCATCGAAGAAGGTGAGGTCCTTGCCGCTATATTCGCTGTGTTGCTTGAGATCGAAGTTAGTGCGATTGGCCACGCCTTCGAGTTCCCCCCAACCAAATGGGTAGCGATATTCAATATCCGTGGTCGCTTTTGAGTAATGGGCGAGGTCTTCCTTGGGATGGTCGTAGAAACGGAGATTGGTGGCGTTGATGCCCAGCCGCTGAGTGTACCAATTCATGCGCTGCTCACGCCAATACTCGAACCATTCGTCATCAGTGCCAGGTTTGACGAAGAATTCCATCTCCATTTGCTCGAATTCACGGGTACGGAAGATGAAATTCCCTGGGGTGATCTCGTTGCGGAACGATTTGCCAATCTGGGCTATGCCAAAAGGCGGTTTAAGGCGGCCAGATTGTTGGACATTCAAGAAGTTGACGAACATGCCTTGCGCGGTCTCGGGCCGCAGAAACGCGACCGACGCGTCCTCTTCCACTGGCCCCACGAAGGTCTTGAACATGAGGTTGAACTGGCGCGTGTCCGTGAAATCGCATTCCGCACCCTTGGCGCACTGGCGGTCGGCTTTTTCCGGGATATGGTCGGCGCGAAATCGGCGCTTACACACCCGGCAATCCACCAACGGATCGGAAAAACCCGCGATGTGACCCGAGGCTTCCCATACGCGGGGGTGCATCAGAATCGCGCTCTCGAGTCCGACGATGTTCTCGCGCGAGGTGACCATATAGCGCCACCAGGAATCACGAATGTTGCGTTTGAGTTCGATGCCTAGCGGCCCGTAATCCCAGGTGCTGGCGAATCCGCCGTAAATTTCGCTCGACGGAAAGACAAACCCGCGCCGTTTGCACAGGTTGACGACCTTTTCCATTGTGACAGTCATAGGGCAGCAGCCGTATCATTCCCCCTGTGGGCCGTCAACGTGAGAATCGCTAAATGCCCCCAACTGCTCAAGAAATGCCTGTGACTTCAGTGGCCGCGTGAGGTGCCGCGACAACAAACTGGTGACCACCGCACGGGTTTCTCGCGTGATGCGTGGTGCCGTGGCGATCCGCAAAAAATCCTCTGACGGTGTGGTTTTCGCCGCCGCCAACACATCTATGGTGTCATCGGACAGATGAATGGTCATGCCACCGTGGTCACGGCAGCGTGGACACAAGAGCCCGCCACGACTAGGAGAAAACACCGACGGGCCAGCATTCGCCCCGATCGACACGCCACAGTGCTGACATTCAGTGACATTCGGTTCGTATCCCGTGCACGAGAGGAGCAGGAGAGTAAAGGCGGGCAGGAAGATCGTGGACAGGACCTGCTCTTCCTCCAACGTGGTGAGCCCAGCGAGGAGCAGGGTATAGGCTTCCGCGCCAGCTTCGCGGTCAACGATCATTACATCAATCAATTCAGTGACATAACTCGCGAACGCATACCGTTCGAGGTCCAGACTTGGTGCGCGAAAGTTACGAATCAGGTCGCAGCGAAAAATAAAGGCGAGGTCGTTGCCACGACTGGGGCGGAAATAGAGTTGGACGTGGGTAAACGAGTCGAGCACGTTGACGAACCGGCGCTGCGAGCGTTTAGCGCCCTTGGCGATACCGGTCACTTTTCCCCAATCGCGAGTGAGAAAGGTGACAATCTTGTCGGATTCGCCATACACGCGCGCGCGCAGCACGACCGCTGGAGTTCGCTCTTCCACCATCGTTTTTTACCTTGACACTGGTACCTATGGTTCTTAGATATTCGGGGACATCGTCTCGGTCAATAAAATAAAAAGCCAACAATTTTCACAAGGGGTCATTCATGGACAAACCAGGGCATGACAATGCCACGCATGACAATGCACCAGGAGAAACCTTGGCGCAAGCCGCCGAACAACCTTCTCGTGAGGCGATCACAGCGTCATCTAGTGAAACTGAAACCATTACCGTCACAGTAGAGGACGAACTCGCGATGCTACGGACCCAACTGCAAGAAAAAGACGCGGAAGCTAAGGCGAACTACGATTTATTCTTGCGCGAGCGGGCCGACTTGGAGAATTTCAAGCGTCGCATGCAACGAGACAAGGCCGAAGCGTTACGGTTCGCGAACGAACCGGTTATACGCGATCTCCTGCCCATTCTCGACAATCTCGACCGGGCTGTTGCTCACGCGCGAGGCGAGAGCAATAGCCAGTCGCTCGTGGAAGGCGTTGCGCTCGTGTTGCGTTCCTTCCTTGATATGCTGGAAAAGCATGGGGTTTCTCGTGTCAGCGCGAAGGGGCAACTCTTTGATCCGGCTAAACACGAAGCCATGGCGCAAGTGGACAATGTCGAAGTCGCGCCGAATACCGTTGTAGATGAGTACGCGCCAGCCTACTTGCTGCACGACCGCTTGCTGCGTCCGGCATTGGTGGTGGTGGCCAAGCCACCAGCGGACGAGAAAAAATCCGCTACCTGAAGGTTGCGCACTTATAAGTAGATGATTACTCATTTGTTTTAGACCAATACTGGCGGGGACAAGGTCCTACGTTAAGGAGAAGAGATTATGGCAAAAGTTATCGGGATTGACCTGGGGACGACGAACTCGGTGGTCGCAATTATGGAAGGGGGCGATCCGAAGGTCATTACCAATGCGGAAGGCAGTCGTATTACACCCTCCGTGGTGGCGTTTACTGATAGCGGCGAACGGCTCGTCGGTCAGATCGCTCGACGTCAAGCGATTACCAATCCAGAGAATACAATTTTCTCGATTAAGCGATTGATGGGGCGTCGTGTCAGCGATGCTGAAGTGCAGAAGGCGACAAAAGTCCTCCCCTACAAAGTGGTGTCAGCCGAAAATAACGATGCGTGGGTCGAGATTCGCGGGAAGAAGTATAGTCCAGCGGAAGTCTCCGCGTTCGTTCTGCAAAAGATGAAACAGACGGCCGAGGACTATCTCGGCGAGAAAGTCACCGATGCGGTCGTGACGGTGCCAGCCTACTTTAATGACTCACAACGGCAAGCCACGAAAGACGCCGGTCGCATCGCTGGACTGAATGTCCTACGCATCATTAACGAGCCGACCGCGGCCTCACTGGCATACGGGCTCGACAAAAAGAAGGACGAGAAGATCGCGGTGTTCGATCTTGGCGGCGGCACGTTCGATGTGTCCATCCTCGAAATCGCGGACGGCGTGTTTGAGGTCAAATCGACTAACGGCGATACCTTCCTCGGTGGCGACGACTTCGACCAACGGATCATCGACTATCTCGCCGACGAATTTAGGAAGGATCAAGGCGTTGACCTGCGCAAGGACCGCATGGCGCTGCAACGCCTCAAGGAAGCCGGAGAAAAGGCGAAGATTGAGTTGTCCTCGTCAATGGAAACCGACGTGAATCTGCCGTTCATCACGGCGGACCAATCTGGCCCTAAGCATTTAACCATGAAACTCACGCGGGCGAAGTTGGAAGCCCTGTGCGCCGATCTGCTGGATCGACTCGAAGGCCCATGTCTGGCCGCGTTGAAGGACTCCGGCCTTTCCACTCCTCAGATTGACGAAGTGGTGTTGGTTGGTGGCATGATCCGTATGCCCGCCGTGCAGGAGCGAGTGCGAAAAATCTTCGGCAAGGAGCCGCACAAAGGAGTGAACCCCGACGAAGTGGTCGCGATCGGGGCCGCCATTCAAGGCGCGGTGCTTGGTGGCGAAGGTGGCGTGAAGGGCGACATCCTCTTGCTGGACGTGACGCCGCTTTCACTTGGGATTGAAACCCTCGGTGGCGTGTTCACGCGCCTGATTGACCGTAACACCACGATCCCGACCAAGAAGAGTCAGGTGTTCTCGACGGCGGCGGATAATCAAACCGCGGTGACCATTCGGGTGTTCCAAGGCGAGCGGGACATGGCCGCGGCCAACAAATTGTTAGGTCAGTTTGACCTAGTCGGCATTCCCACGGCTCCGCGGGGCGTGCCGCAAGTCGAGGTGACGTTCGATATCGACGCGAACGGCATTGTTCACGTCAATGCCAAGGACCTGGGCACCGGCAAGGAGCAGTCGATTCGCATCACCGCGTCGAGTGGCTTGAGCGAGGACGAGATCAAACAGATGGTGAAGGATGCCGAGGCGCACGCGGACGAGGACAAGCGCAAACGCGAGTCCATCGAAGCGCGTAACCATCTCGACACCATGATCTACTCGACCGAAAAGTCGCTGAAGGACCATCGGAGTGATGTGGACGAAGCGACGGCCAAGAGTATCGAGGACGCGCTGGAGAAGGCGAGGAAAGCAATGGAGAGCGAGGACGCGGAGGTCATCAAGGCCGCGAATGAGGAACTCACGCAGGTCTCTCATAAGCTAGCGGAAGCGATGTACGCGCGTGTCGCCAAGGAGCAGCAGGCCGCCGGTGGCCAAGGCCCGCAGGCGGACGGCACCGCTGGTGACAAACCCACGCAATCCGCGCAAGGGAAAGAAAATGTCGTTGATGCCGACTTCGAGGAAGTAAAGTAACGGCGACGAGTTCTGAAGCGTATTTCCAACCCCCACTCCTCTGACAATAGAAGAGTGGGGGTTTTTTTGTTATAGACACCAACACCACTATGGCAACTACAAATAACAAAGCGGACTATTATGAACTTCTTGAGGTGGGCCGCACCGCTGGTGAAGACGAACTGAAGAAAGCCTATCGCAAGGCAGCGATGCGCTACCATCCCGACCGCAATCCTGGCGACAAAGCGGCGGAAGAGAAATTCAAGGAACTTTCCGAAGCCTACCAAGTGTTGTCTGATCCAGAGAAACGGGCGCAGTATGACCGTTTTGGTCACGCGGCCTTCGATCAGACACGAGGTGGTGGTGGGTTCTCTGGTGGCGGTTTCGAGTTCTCCGGGAACTTCGAGGATATCTTTAGCGACCTTTTTGGTGACATCTTTGGTGGTGGGCGTGGAGGCGGACGGCAACGGGCCCGTCGTGGCGAAGACCTCAGTTACAATATGGAAATTTCGTTCGAGGAAGCCGCGTTTGGCACGGAAAAGACTATCTCTATCCCACGGTCCGTGACCTGTGACACCTGTCAGGGGAAGCGCACCAAAGCGGGAACCGTGCCGAAGACCTGCACTACCTGCCGAGGAAGTGGCCAGGTGCGATTCCAACAGGGGTTCTTCACCGTCGCGCGGACCTGTCATCAATGTGGGGGGCAAGGGTCGGTGATTGGCGACCCGTGCGACACCTGTCGCGGCACGGGAGTTGGGCGAAAGACAGCCAACCTACAAGTGAAAATCCCCGCTGGGGTGGATGGTGGATCTCGGCTCAAACTGCGGGGCGAAGGGGAGACCCCTCCGGCTGGTGGGGTGCCAGGGGATCTCTACATTATGATTCAAGTAAAAGAGCATCCCCTCTTCAAGCGGCAAGACAGCACGGTGATCTGCGATATACCGATCAGTTTTTCCCAAGCGGCACTGGGGACGGAAATCGAAGTGCCCACCCTCGAAGGCAAAATTAAACTGAAAATTCCCGCCGGAACGCAGTCCGGTAATGTCTTTCGTTTACGTAGCAAGGGGATTGTCAGTCTGAATACCGGTGGACGTGGCGACCAACTCGTGCGCGTCACGGTGGAGATTCCCCGCACCTTGACCACACGCCAGCGCGAACTCTTGGAGGAGTACGCGCGTCTTGATGGCGAGGATGTGAACCCCATGAGCAAAGGGTTCTTCGAGAAAGTCAAGGAAATGTTCGGTTAGCCATTATGAAGCTGCGCGATCTCGGAGAGTTTCCCTTCTTGCGCCGACTCCGTCAGCGGCTACCAGCGGACCCGCGTGTTTTGCTCGGTGTGGGCGATGATTGCGCCGCCGTCGCACTGCCAGGGACGACCGTGCTCACCACCGACGCGATGATCGAAGACGTGCATTTTCGTCGTGAGTGGACAACGCTGGCGATGTTGGGGGCGAAAGCCTTCGCCATCAATGCCAGCGATATTCTCGCGATGGGCGGAGACCCCACGTTCGCGTTACTGAGTCTCGGCGTGCCGCAAGACACGGAGGTTGAAGACCTCGATGCCTTCTTCGAGGGATTCCTGCGCGCCGCCGGTGACTGTGGCGCGGCGCTGATTGGTGGCAACATGAGCGCCGCGCCTTGCTTGATGATTTCCGTGACGCTGCTGGGGCAGGCCGTGCATGGCGTCATCACTCGCGCTGGTGCGCAAGTCGGGGACGATGTGTATGTTACCGGAACCTTGGGTGATGCGGCGTTGGGACTGCGCATGCTGAAAGAAGGGCGGTCCGATTCTTCCGCTGAACAGGTGAAAGAGCGTTTTCTCTGTCCGACCATCCGCTTCGCGGTGAGCCGAGAACTCGCGGCTCGCCATCTTGCCCATGCCATGATCGACGTGAGTGACGGCGTCGTACAAGACCTTGGTCATCTGTGCGCGGCGAGCCAGGTCGGGGCGGTGATTGATGCTCCATCTCTCCCTTTGTCAGAGTCCTATCAAATGGTGCTTGAAAAAAATCAGTGGGACACCGCTCTCACTGGCGGAGAAGATTACGAACTGCTCTTCACCGCCGCTCAGGACCAGCGCGAGGCGATGGTCCAACTTGCGCGGACGAGTCACTGTCCCATCACGCGAATTGGTCATATCGTTGCCCAGTCCGAGGGCCTCACGGTCAGGGGACCAGACGGTGCGCCGCTGAACGTGGCACGTACTGGGTTCGACCACTTTCGCCAGGGTCAGAAATAGCTATGGATCGCACGCGACTGCACGACCTGTTGACGCGCGTACAGAGTGGCGCGCTCGACGTGGACCACGCCCTCGACCAACTCAAAACCCTGCCGTACGAAGACCTCGGGTTCGCGCGAGTAGATCACCACCGCGCCCTCCGCAAAGGATTTCCCGAAGTCATTTTTGGACAAGGAAAAACCGCTCATCACATTATCGAGATCGCCCAACGCATCGTGGCCAATGGACAACACGCGCTGATTACTCGTCTGGATGAACACAAAGCGCGAGAGGTGCAAGCCGCGTTGCCCGCGCTGCGGTACTACACCGAGGGGCGCATTGGCTCACTCGGCGGGCCCCCACAGCCGCCACCACAAGGCGGCACCATCTTGGTCGTCTGCGCGGGCACGGCGGACATTCCAGTATTCGAGGAAGCGGCGGTGACGGCGGAACTATTGGGCAACCGTGTTGAGCGACTCCACGATGTGGGCGTGGCCGGCTTGCACCGGCTCCTCGGCAGTCTTGAGCAACTGCATACAGCTTCGGTGATCATTGTCGTGGCGGGCATGGAAGGTGCCTTACCTAGTGTGATTGGTGGACTCGTGGATCGTCCGGTGATCGCTGTGCCCACGAGCGTCGGTTACGGAGCCAGCTTCAACGGTCTCGCCGCGCTGTTGGCGATGCTCAACTCCTGCGCGGCGGGCGTCACGGTCGTCAATATCGACAACGGGTTTGGCGCGGCGGCGGCGGCGACGCTGATCAATCGTGTGCATTCCTCAGTGCTTGGCAAAATATAACTTGCCGATTTGGCTTATTGGGTGCCACTGCTGGCTTGTCCAGCAGTGCTGTATAGCAAGGGTGCAGAGGCAGAAGGAAGACTGGATTGTCATGCCGGAGAAACCCAAGCCCGTCCGCATCACCAAAGGACGCGCCAAACGCGCGCTGCAAGTCGGATCGCTCACCACCTCCGTCGGTGGCAGCTACGTCTGGAACGCGCTCAAGCGGCCCTTTCAATCGGCGGACCAGCAAGACCAATCCCTCTTTGATCTGCACCTAAAAAACGCCTTGCGCATCGTCGAAAGCTCCCGTGAGTTGCGTGGCGCCTTTATGAAGCTGGTGCAGATGTTGAGCATGCGTGACGATCTGTTGCCGTTGGAAGTGCTCAACGTCCTGTCGGTGGTGCAGTCGTCCGTGCCGCCGATGGAGTACGCGCTCATCCGCGAGCAAATCAAGAGTGAACTCGGCAAGTATCCCGAACAATTATTCAAGCACTTCGAGCACGAGGCGTTCGCGGCGGCGTCACTGGGGCAGGTCCACCGGGCCACGCTCAAGAATGGTGACGATGTGGTCGTCAAGGTGCAGTATCCCGGCGTCGATGAAACCGTGGTCCAGGACTTGAAGAACCTCAAGGCCCTCTTACAAGCCTTCACGTTGCTGACCCGTGATGTCCTGCGGCAAAAAAGTTTTGATGCCAGTGAAATTTACCAAGAGATGGAAGAGCGGCTG
>JANMSE010000220.1:0-24241 GCA_031389045.1 Deltaproteobacteria bacterium
CAACCGGCGGATCTTCGCTGTTCGGGCGGTGTTGTTCGTCGGGCAAGGCTATTCGGCAACGAATCGGCAGGCGCGCTGCTTCCCCTGTGATAATCGCTTCGCCCGTACGAAGCACTGGGAGACTGTCGATTACACCGGCTAAGTTGTCGGGTAGCGATGCCTGTACCTTGCTCCGATCAGTGGAGTTCGACAGACGCAACGCGATGAAGGTACCGCACTGAGACAGGATCGTCTCATCGACCTCAGACGGGCGCTGGCTCACGATCATGGCGCCGATACCAAATTTGCGTCCTTCCTTCACTACGCGCTGGACCATCGCGCGAGCCGGTCCATCGGATTCCTTGGAGAGATAGCGGTGCGCTTCTTCCATGACGACCAGCACCGGCCGTGCAATGCCGCCTTCGCTCTTTTCGCGTCCCCAAAACAGGCCCTCGAAGATGATCTTGAGAATCGCGCCGATCAAGCGCGCGACAACGGTGCTTGGAATACCCGACAGGTCAAGGATCGTGATTGGTCTCTCATGGCCCATCCAAGTCCGAAGGAGGTCAGGCAAGTCTTTAGCTGCGTTACCATTTAGATCGGGCTCCCACGCTCCCGGATGAAGCAAGAAATCATATTGCCGATCAAGTAACCGTGACCGCATTTGATCGAGCTGACGTCGAATCCCCAGTACCCCAATTTGGTTGATGAATGGCGGCGTAGCACCGGCTCCATGAAGTTTGTAACGAGGTGGCTTCAGTGTCTGCGCATCCCCTGCCTCATCAATCGCGGGTACAGTCCTCGGTTGATCCGCCCATGTCTTGATCTCGGGCTCTAACAGTTCGAACCAAAGTTTCTTCAGGCTGAACGGGAGGGGACTATCTGCCGTCATTGAGTTGAGATCGAGGCCAGCGATAGGAAGGGCTCGAGCACGATTCGTCTTGTAATCGAAAATGCGATCGAGAATTTGAGTGAGTGGTTTGTCGTCTAATCTACCCATCAAGAAAGTAAGAAGATCGACCGGATCAAGCGCCCAAAACGGAATATACAAGGGCTGCTCGGCGTTGCTTGGATTAACACGAAAGACCGTCGACACCGAGCTAAGCGCACGCCGGTACTCTCCGTGAATATCGAGGAGCAGAATGCGGGCACTCGGGAAGTCTTTGCTGATTTCGTTGGCCCCACCGAGAGCGATTGATCTCAACAGGCTAGCGACAGTTGTAGACTTTCCTGCACCGGTAGAGCCCAGCACTGCACTATGGCGAGTGACAAGCTTGTCGAGATCGATCCTGACCGAGATACCCTCGGCGTTTGCAAGTCGTCCGATAACCACTTGACCGCTGTCAGTAGTGCCGTAGATGACAGCGAGGTCTTCTTCGGTGACCAGATGCACCTCATCGTTCACATTTGGATGTTAGCTGATACCTCGCTCAAATGAAGCACCGACGATCTCGCCGACGAGTTGGATCGTCATCCATCGTTCACCGCGATCCCGCAACTCGCGCACAGCTTCGGGTGTCGCATTTGCGCCTACCTCTGCCACGATTCCGTAGAGATCGTGGTAGCCCTGCGGAATGCGTACGAAACTACCGACCTGCCCAATGCGATAGCTCTTGCCACCGATTATTGCGATACCTGATGCAACGCCGGGCGACTGGCGAACGCTGATCGTAGCGCCTGTAACGGTTCCCACATGGCCTAGTAATGTCGGCTTTACGCTCATGCACTGATCTCTTTCTTGGCCTCTGGTTCAGGTTCCGCAGGCGGTACGGGAAAGCTTTGAGCCGAGCGCGAAGACGCGAAGAATCGAGCCAGCAGGTCAAATCGGCCGAGTAGAAACTGGGCAGGTCCACCCTTCTCGTCAGTGCCCCAGTACCCCGCGCGAATTGCCCCCCAATCTCGCGTGGGCGGATCACCGGGCACCCACGGTGCCGCCACTCCGTTGATCATCGCCTTGTCCGGGGAATAAAGGCTCATGTTGGCCCGACGGCCAGCGATAGCGCAGGCGCAAGTTTCCTGATCAAGCGGTTTGAACTGGAACGCAAACACGCTCGCGGAGGGATTCGCCGCCAAGCATTCGCTGATCCTGGCGGAAATGTGGGCATCGGCAAACGAGAAGCCAGTAGCGACCAGCAATGTGTCCGGGGTCATCAAGAATGCTCGGAGCCGGTCAAACAGCGCGGCGTACGGAGCCTTCTGAGTTTGGTCGTATTTCAGGTGGTCAGGGAACACGAGTTCACTCGCATTCGACAGGCCCGTCCGAATAATTTCACCGCGGTCGTTCCGGGTCCAGCCAAGCGAACCATGAAGTTTCCAAATTCGTGTCCATCGTGTCGGTAAGTCGTTACCTGCCACAGACGATGGATCGAAGAATGGTTCACTGACCCCAGTGAACCCATCGAAGCACGGCACCTTCGCGCGCTCGTGCGCCTGTTCGAACAGCAGATCATAGTTGGTGGTGAAGATTTCGATTGGCTGTTCGCGGTCTGTGCCACTGATCCAAGTCACGCAATCCATATAGGGTGATTGCCCTTCGGGAAGAGGCCGATTCACGATCTTCCCGATTTCTGTGTATATCGCTTCACTCAATGTCTTGTGGCCAGCTCCATCCAGTTCGTGGACCGGTGTCTTTCCGATGACTCCAGCCAAACTTCGAACACGGGAGAGAATACTCTCGATGTTAGGGTTTTCGATTTCACTGCACACGGCGTTTAGTGTCTTGCCATAATCGGCGGCAAGCGCCTTCAAGACCATTTCCGTGAGTCCGGCAACAGCAGGGATGAGCGGCTGATCGGCCCCATGTGGGTAGATACCGGCCGGCGCGCCGGCACCGACCAGCAGGCCGATTCGCTTGCGTCCTTGGGCAATGATTTGCCGCAGACTGGCCATATACTGATCCGGGTTGTGTACAGTGAGGCTCACGGGTGGCTCCTTAGATTATCGTTATGACGCAACTCTGATTGCTGATTGTGTGCTTTATACGTCATCCGGCATCTCAGATAGGTCGAGGGCGTGGACGCGAATCTGCGCCGTCATGAGCTGGTGCAGCAGCGTGCGGAACAGGGCGGTAAGCGCGGCGTGCTTGAAGGTATCGGCGATGCGGGTGACGGCCTCCTCCGGCGGCATCCCAAATCCAGGATTCAAGAGATTTGTCGGTTCCATTTTTGTTGTTCCTGGAAACAGTGCGGAACCCAGGCAAAGTCAGCGCTTCCGATGGAAGGTTTCCTGTAAGTCCAGAGTTAGGAGTTACTTCGTTGTCTTTCCCATCCGCGCGTTTTTCTTTTGCTGCTTGTTCCACCCGAAAAAACCTTCTCTTCAATTCTGTTTATTCTAATTGATCAATCGCTTCCACCAGCGTCTGCCGATCCGGCTTCACATAGCGCCAGATATAACAGTCGGTTTTATGACCGGACGCCTCCTTGGCATACTGGACACCCTTGGTTTCCGCAAGCTTTCGTAAGAAGGTGTGCCGGAGCACATGGGGAGTCACGGTAAACTGGTCCTTCGTGGGAAGATGCGTATTCGCCTGACGCTCCCTTTTCGCAGTGCCAGCAGCGGCTTGAGCGGTTTCCTCCCCAGGAATCCCGCATTTGTCTGTGACCTTAAAAAGCAAGCGATCATAAACAGGCGAGGTCATATTCTGAACGACCATCGACTGTCGAGAGAAGCCTATGCTTCTGGAGTGCAGGTCACGCGGTGCCCGCGCAGTATGATGGGCGTGTCGTTTTCAGCATTCCAGAACAAGCTGGAATCCCGAGGGTATGGTACGAGTTGGATATTTTGTTTCTGGGCAGGAGTCATAGATGACGAAGCAATCTCTGCGGAAGGCAAAGATTGCTTCGCTGCGCTCGCAACGACACTGTAACCTTACAACATATGATTGGAGTTTTGTCCGGTAGTTCTTACGAATCAATCCGCGCCGAAGCCGACCCACTCACCACTTCCGCGCCATCTTGATTGACCGTGGAAACATTCAGATCAACGAAGTGCTGCCCACCTTCTTGACGGATCGCTTCAACGGTCGCCTTGGCGGTCAAGGAATCACCTGGCCATACCTGACGTGTGAATCGCACGCCATATTTGGTCAGTCGGCCATCTCCGACATAGTTGGTCAGCATTCTGCCCGTCATCCCCATCGTCAGCATCCCGTGCGCGAAGACGCTAGGATAACCAGCCACTTTGGTCGTGAAGAGTTCATCCGTATGCACGGGATTGTAATCGCCAGACGCACCGGCGTATTGAACCAAGCGCGTTCGCGTCAGATTGGTCACCAGTTGTTCTTGATAGGTATCGCCCACTTTGAGTGTTTTCGCTGATAATGCCATGAGTGCCCCCTCCTACTTGGGATCGACTGGTCGTTCGGTCCGTACTCCCACCCCCCGGGCGGTAATGACCAGCTCTCCCGTTTGATCCCGATACTCGGTCACCGTCTCGGAAAACAGCAGTTTGCCCGACCGTTTCCCTTCTTTCTCCCAGGTTTTCCCCGGCTTGACCGTCGCGGTCAGCACGTCACCGGGCTTGATGTGCCGGTGATACTCGAAATGTTGTTCGGCATGCAGGCCACCGCCTCCACCACCTCCACCGCTCCCACCACTGCTCTTTTGTATCCCGGTGGGTTCCTTGCCGGACCCAAACCATACCTGCCCCTCTTTCGGTCGCAGGGGATACTCAGGGTCGAACTGCGCGCTCGCCATCGTGAAGGTTGGGGGTGCGATAATCGACTTGACTTCCGTCGTCTTGGCATAGTCCTCGTCAGAGTAAATTTGGTTGGTATCGCCGACCGCGCGAGCAAACAGCAGGATGTGGCCCGCTTCAATGGGAAATTTCGTTACCGCCATTCGTCGTCCTCCTTTTCGTCTTGGGAAGTGCTCTCTCCTTATGCAGGTCTCCTCGGAGTTGCAACCCCCAGGGGAAACTCGCCACGACGCCGCTTGATGGCCAGAGCTGATCCACATAAGCTAGCGCCCGATTCGTGTTCCCCCGCTTGGATGGCAACGCCAACACATGAGGAACCGCGCGAATCCAATAAATTTCGAGACCAGTGAAGGAGCACGCATGTCCACCCAATCAGCCCTGGGCCGCACCCTGTTTCTGACCTCTGAACAAGCCGCCGAAGCACGCGAACGATTCGGCACTCCGAGTTACATCTATTCTCGCCCGATCTTGGAAGCCGCGGCCCAGCAGGCGCTCGCCATTCCCGCCCCGTATGGATTCACGTTGCGCTATGCCATGAAGGCCAACCCCAGCTTGGGTGTGTTGTCCGTGTTTCGCGACCTGGGACTCCATATTGATGCGTCCAGCGATTTTGAGGTCGAGCGGGCCATGCGCGCGGGATTTGCTCCTGAACAGATTCAACTGACTTCGCAAATGCCCTCGCGTCGGTTGGCGGAATTCGTCAAACGCGGCGTGCTCTATAACGCCTGCTCGCTGTATCAATTGGAGCAGTTTGGCAAGGCCGCGCCCGGCGGCGGTGTGTCGGTGCGAATCAACCCTGGGCTTGGCAGTGGCTCCACCAAGCGCACCAACACTGGCGGCCCCGCTTCAAGTTTCGGGATCTGGCATACCTATTTATCCGATGTCAAAGCGATGGCCGAACGCGACAACGTGCGCATCTCTCGACTGCATACGCATATCGGCTCCGGCAGCGATCCCGAAATGTGGAAGCGCGTGACACGGATGTCACTCGACATCGCGGCGCAGCTCCCGCACGTCACCATCATCAATCTCGGTGGTGGGTTCAAGGTTGGACGCATGCCAGATGAGCCCTCAACCGATCTGCAAGATATTGGTCTACATGTGCGACGTGAACTCGAAGCATTCCGCGAACGGACCGGACGCGCCCTCCATCTGGAAGTCGAGCCTGGTACTTATCTGGTGGCACGCGCGGGGGCGATCGTGGCGACCTGTGTCGATGTCGTTGATACTGGCAAGGATGGCTATGTATTCGCCAAGCTCGATACCGGCATGCCAGAAGTGACCCGCCCCTCGCTCTATGGCGCGCAGCATCCGATCGAGGTGCTCGCGACTGGTCGAGACGAAGTGGATGTGGTGTTCGTTGGGCCGTGTTGTGAATCTGGTGATATTCTCACACCAGCACCGGGTGACCCGGAAGCCTTGGCCCCGCGTCGCGTGCCACGTCCACGAATTGGCGATGTCGTGATTGTTGGTGGAGCGGGTGCCTACTGCGCGGGCATGGCGACGATCAACTACAATTCTTACCCGCAAGCACCAGAAGTGATGTTGGAAGCGGACGGCACGTTTCGCGTCCTGCGCCGGCGGCAGCTACTGGAGCAGATTTGGACGAATGAAATGTAACCGAGAGACTTGGGACACCCTCAGTTGCTCAATAGCACTCAAGGTGTTTTCAGGTTCCCTCTCCCGGCTGGGAGAGAGTCAGGGTGAGGGGGATCAAGTGATTTTTCCTTTGACACCCCCCTGACATAGTCCTCACGCCAACCCATATACCTTCGCCGCCGTCCCGTGCACGATCTTGCGGCGCTCTTCGTCAGGAAGCGTGCCAAAGCGTTTGGCCACAATTTCCTGTGAACGCGGGAACGTCGCGGCGGTATGCGGATAGTCCGACGACCACATGATGTTATCCGACCCGTAGCGATGCAGGGAATCGACAAAGACCGGGTCCGCGATGAAGGTCGCGTACACTTGTCGTTTGATGTAATCGCTTGCTCGCATCGGCAGCTTCAAGCCACCGAGCGCACCAAGGCGATGTTGGACGGTATCGAGCCGATACATCAAATACGCCATCCAGCCCGCGTCGTTTTCCGCCGAGACAATTTTGAGGCGCGGGAATTTTTCGAGCACACCTCCCAAGACCAGCACACAGATGGAGCGCTCAATCTGATGATGCAGCGTCGCGAGCGAGAGTAAGAATTCACGCCCCCCGGCCTGGTTGGCACCCGTGCCACTCCGCGCCGTCAGAATGTGGAGCGAGAGTGGCATATTGAGGTCTTGCGCCGCCGCCCAGAAGGGCTCGTAATCCGCATGGCTGTAGGGACGATCATCGGGTGGCTCGGCCCAGATCATCGCGCCCCGCATGCCCTGACTGGCGATCCGTTCCAGCTCCTTCACCGCACTCGGAATATCTTCCAAGGTAATCAGACCAAGCGGAATCAAGCGCTTGAGGTCATATTTGCAATACTCGACCGCCCAATCGTTGAACGCGCGAAAGCAGGCCGTGCGTAAGCCCGCATCATCCAAACCAAACAGCGGCATCCCCATTGATGTGTAGATGACTTCGGCCTGCACGCCATCGCGATCCTGATCGGCCAAGCGATACGACGGGTCCCACACGCTCTTGGGAGCTTGGTCAAACCCCTTCTTGCTATGCTCCGGCAGCTCTTGCGACGGCACGCCCGCGCCAAAGAACCCGGCGACCGACATCGGGGTGATATTCTCACAGACGAACCACTCCCCGGCACGTCCATTGAGTCCTTTCACCGTATGCGGGGCACGATCACGGAACTTCTTGTCCACCCGTTCGGCCCACATGGTCGGCGGCTCGACGAAATGGGAATCGGCGGAAATCAATTTGTACTCTGCCATACAGTCCTCCTTTTGCGGTATACATCCTTATTTATTACGAACAGTGACTCCACCGCAACCTCAAGATGGCGGCTTGCCGATTCAGGTCAGGCACGCCAAGAAGCGAAGAGTTCGGCGAACACCCCTCGCACGCGGGGATGCGTGGGGTCACTGATGTAGGCAATGCGGGTCCACCGGGTGGTGGGGAATGAAGCGTTTCTGTTCATGGGCATATCTACCTCCTCTCACACAAACCGCGGCATCCCATACACCGGCAGCCCAAACGCCCGGCGGCCAAGGAGCGCTTTACCTTCCGTACCGGCAAACGGCTGATGGATAATCGCCGCGCGTACATCACGATACATCTGTTCCAGCGGGTTCTTCTTGAACAGCGCCGCGCCGCCGACCATGCGCATGGCGCGATCCACCACCTGCACGCAGCTTTCCATCACGAACTGAAAACAAGCAATCAGGTTCACCAGATCATCCTCGCTCCGCGTCGCGAGGTCGTCATGCGCGGCGATGGTGTGGTGCAGCGTCGCCCGCGCGGAACGGAGGCCGATTTCCATCTCCGCGGCTAACAGTTGGTTTCCAGGGTAATACGTCATTGGCTGCTCAAAAGGCTCTTGGGTGCGACCGGAGACCCAGTTCATCGCGTAATCACGCGCCGCCTGGGCAAGGCCGATGTAACATGCCGGACCCGAGGCGACCCACCAGGACGAGGTGAGGTTGGAGAGCGCGTCCCAGGTTTGCACAGGGCGAGCTACTGTGGCCTTCTCTTCAATAAACACGTTGTCCCACACGACATCATTACTGCACGACGACCGGATGCTCATCGTGTCCCAGTTGTCCTGAATCTGGACCCCTTTGGTATTGGTCGGGAGAAAACAGAGCAGGCACTGCGGTCCCCGCGCGGGGTCGTTATAGCGAGCAGTGGTCAACAAATAGTCCGCGCACGCGGACATAGTCCCAAACCCACTGCGGCCATTCAGCACATAGCCGCCAGCCACCTTCTGCGCTTGGCGTGTCGTATCATTCACCCCAGCAAAACCAAGCGAGCTATTCATCTTGGGGTCACTGACTGGTCCACCAAAGATAATCTTGTCCTTAACGACAGCCTTGAGTATAGGCCCGATCGCGTCCAGCTTCAGACCTTCGCCTTGTTGATTGAGCCGCCAGAGGTCGGCGATCATGGCGACGGCGATGTGGTGCATGTTGACCGCGATGGCCATGGGCAGATCTCCGTAGGCTAAACGTTCCTGAGCTAAAGCAATGTCCAATGGGGACGCACCTCCACCGCCCAGTTCTTCAGGAACAATGAGCGCGGTATAGCCGGACGCTTTCATGGCCTCCACATTCTCGTGCGGGAAACTGCTCTCCAGGTCGTGCTGGGCGACACGGGTGCGGAAATCATCCGCATGGGTAGCTGCCAGGGTCAGGAAACGTTGTTGTCGCTCGGTTGGCTTCGTTTGCATATCGTTGTCCTTTTTTCTCGGTCTCCTATGGATGTCGTTTCTCTCTCCTGTGTGCCACTACATCAGATCACGAGAGATTCGTACACGGAGTCCTTCATACCAGGGACACCACTTTCTTTCATGCGCGAGTTTCCATAAGAAGAGGGGACTTCACTCGAAGGGAAATCTGACACAATGGCAAAACTGACCAAACTGAGTCGATCTATCGCAGGCAAGGTGGCGCTCGTGACCGGGGCCGCGAGCGGCATGGGGCGAGCGACCGCGCATCTCTTTACTGATGAAGGCGCGCAGGTTGCCGTGCTCGACCGTAACGAGGAAGGTGTCAAAACCGTGGTCGCGGAGATTCTGGCCGCCGGAGGCATCGCCAAGGGCTGGACCCTTGATCTGGCGCACGGCGCGGGCATCGCGCCGGTTGTCGTCGAGATCGCCACGCATTTCGGCGGGCTTGACATCCTGATTAACAATGCCGGTATTGATGGGTCGGCCCGTATCCAAAGCCAGCGCTATGAAGAAGTGTGGGAGCGTTGCCTCGCGGTGAATCTGGCCGCGCATCACCATCTCATCCGCGCCGCGTTGCCGTATCTGACCAAGAGTGGTGCGGGGCGGATCGTCAACATCGCGTCCACCGAAGGGGTAGGGGGGAGTGCCTATTCGAGTCCGTACACGGCGGCCAAGCATGGCGTGGTGGGCATGACGCGCGCCCTCGCGGTCGAGTTAGGAAACCAAGGCGTTACGGTGAATTGTATCTGTCCTGGGGCGATTCATACGGGGTTAACCGCCGCGATTCCCGACAAAGCGAAGGAGACCTTCGCGCGCCGTCGTGTCCCGCTCAAGCGGTATGGCGACCCCGAAGAAGTCGCGCATGCGACCCTGAGCCTGGTGCTGCCCGCATCGTCGTATATCAACGGGGCCACTGTCGTGGTAGACGGCGGATTTACTATCCAAAACAACGGTGGCGCGTTGAGTTGACAGCGGACCACCAGCTTTGTAATGAGAGGCGGAATCGTCAACCGTTCGTATCATCAACGTCCGTAACAAGGAGGAAAGATTATGAGTGTACAACAGATTGAAGCGGCGGCCCAAGCTTTCGGTGATGCATTCACCCGGTTGGATGTCCCAGCGGCGGCGGAGATGTTGGACGACGACCTGGAAGTCTTCGACCATGTGCCCTACCGGTTTGATAACAAAAAGCAGTTTGTGAATTTTCTCCAGGGAGCGGTGAAGGGGCTAGCGTCGTGCGATTTTAGCTTTCGCCAACTCTCCTGCCGGATGTTTAATGACAATACCGGCATTGCCAATGCCTACGATTCGTTCACCGGTGTGACGAAAGACGGCAAGCCGATGTCCCTGCACGGACGGACCACGCTGGTCTTCGTCAAACGTGGCAGCCAATGGAAGATCGTGAGTTGCCACTTTTCGCCGTTGCCGCAGCATGCCTAACCGCAGGTGCTTTTTTTGGTGAGATGCGCACCACCCTGCGTGCCGGGGAATGAATTCCCCGGCTGTGAATGGCGCGCTTGCCAGCATTCGACGACGGCTAGAGCAACACGGAATTACACCATGAATGTAATGACAGTTGCCGGTTACCGCGCGAAGATTGCCATGATCGCGCAGGCTCAAGGGAAGAGCATCAATGCGCTGGCGCAGGAGGCCCTGCAAGAACGTGTCGCGTTGTGAGGCCACCGCTAGGAATGCCTCAACCGCGGTGTTGGCCGGGGTTCTTATTCCCGGCCAACACCAGAACGCAAGGGTCAGGCAGCCTCGGCAAGCATGGGCTGGGGATTCAGCTCTTTCAATGCTGGCAACACTTCGCGCGCGAAAAGCCGCATGCTCTTCTCGGCGGCTTTCATCGGCATCCCGCCATATCTAAAGATAAACATGATTTCCGAAGTTCCGAACGTCTCGGCCAGACGTTTCACTTTGGCGATCACCTGGTCCGGCGTTCCCCACGGATGCTCCCGGACAAACGCCTTGCGGAAAATCTCCACATCCTTGTTGAGCGCATCGGTCATGGCGCCGTAGGCTTCGTAGCCGCGGATGCCACCGAGATGGCCTCTGAGCAACTCGTAATGCCGCAGCGCGGAGTCCGCGTATTCCACCATATACTGCTCGGCTCCGGCACGCGCTTCACTTTCAGTCTCCGCGCAATAGGTCCACAACGCCAACTTCGTATCCGATGGTGCGTGCCCCGCCTTCGCGCGCAGTTGCATGTAGCTGCGCGCATTCATCAGGGCGTTCTCCAGGGAAGTGGTCGGAATGATTAACGGTCTCACGTCATGTTTGGCGATGATCTGCACCGTCTCAGCCGTGCCACCCGCGCAATAGAGGTTGCCACTTAAATCGCCTTCGGGTTGCGGTCGCAGGCGCACATCCTTGAGCTGGTAGTGCTTGCCCTCGAAGCTGCACTGCCCCGTGGCCAGGAGCTGGCGGAGAATTTGTAGACTCTCGTCGAACAGGTCCCGCGCGTCGGCTTGGTCGATCCCCATGCCGTTGTACTCACGCCGTCCGAGGCCGCGACCGACGCCACAAATAATCTCGCGTCCAGGCCCCAGCAGCGCGTCGAGCATGTTCACATCCTCAGCCACACGCACCGGGTTATGCCACGGAAGCACAACCACCATCGTGCCGAGGTCCACACGTTTAGTGATGCCCGCGAGGTAGGTGAGGAACTGCAACGGGTTCGTGACCATCGTGTAGGGCGTGAAGTGATGCTCCACGGTCCACACGCTGTCGAAGCCGGTCGCGTCGGCGATGCGCGCGATGTCGAGTTCCTCCAGGAAGATGGAGCGGTCGGAGGTCTCTGGGCGCACCGGCATTTTCTCTCCGCGCTCCTCCGCTTCATAACGGTTCCAGTCTTGGTAGTTCTGAACGAATATGGTCGCTCCTACACGCATGTTGTGTCCTTTCTTGTTTTGCGGTTTTTTATTCGAGGGTCGTCTCCATGATCGGGGTCACGATACGTAAGCCTGGTATCTGAGCGGCAATGCGGCGAAACTCATCGAAGTTGTTAGTCACTACGGTTGCGCCAATCTGTTTTGCGGTTAAGGCAATCAGGAGATCGTTGAGAGGTCCTAAGCGGTCTTGTAATCCGGCGCCGTCACGATGAAGCGTGCGAAACACCCGTCCCGCATGTTCGAACACGGCTGGCGTCGGGGCGATAACCCGACTTGAGGGGAACGCACGCTGGATGCTGTCCACGGCACGTTTGCGCCGTGGGGTATCGGCACCAAAGCGGAGTTCCATGAGGACAATGGCGGAAAGGAACCTAATGGTATGATTCACTCGCCCAAACACCCATTCCGTGTGGAGCCCCGCGCGCAGGTATCCGATGAAGACATTGGTGTCGAGCAGCACCTTGCCGGTTACTGGTAGGGCCACGGTCCCTCGTCCCCTTTCAAGATTCCTTGTAGGGGCTTCAACGCTTTGACCAGATGTTCCTCTTCCATGAGAAGCGAAAGAGCTCGATCAACGGCCTCTCGCTCGGAAGTAACACGAAAGTAACGTTTGGCGAAGTCAATTTTCCGTTGATCTAATTTGAGGTGCTTCTGTTTCAATGCGGTTGCGCCCATCGGTGCGCTCCTTTTTCCATGCGCAAGCCTACGCCTGCCGCGGCTCGACCACGAACTCCTCTAAATTCGCCTGGCGTGTCATTTCATAGTAAACCGCGTTGCGATACGGAGAGTTCACCACGATCCTTCCGCGCGCGTTGCGGTAGTAGGTCTCCATACCGGGATGGGTCCAGACCATGTTCGCGTGCAACTTATCTATTTGCTCGTTATAGGCATCGTGCACATCTTGGCGACATTCGACCGCGCCGAGGCCCTGCGTCAACATTTTTTTCAATACGTCCATGATGTAGCGCATCTGCATTTCGACCACGAAGATCAGGCTGCCACCGTGACCCGGCTGCAGGTTCGGACCATACATGCAGAAGAAGTTGGGGAAATCGGGGATATTCATGCCGAGATACGCTTTCGCGTTATCATCTTCCCATACGTCACGGAGCCTGCGCCCCGAGCGGCCTCGTATCTCGAAGGAAGTGAGGAAGCGCAACACGTCGAACCCCGTGGCCACGATCAACACATCGGCTTCGTGCTCCACGCCATCCTTGGTGATGACGCGATCCGCGCGGATTTCCGCGATAGGGTCGGATACGAGTTTCACCTTCTCGTTGCGCAGCATGCGGTACCAGCCGTTGTCCATGAGCATGCGTTTGCCAAAAGGCGGGTAGGGGGGCACGACCTTATCCAGCAGCTCGGTCTTGTCGCCCAGTTCCGAGACGATGTACTGCGTGAAGTAGCCGCGATGTGAGTCGTTGGCTTTGTTCAGCGACCGGTCAGCGTGCTGCCATGTCGGGTCCTTCTGGAGGGTCGAATGGACCCGGTCGCCAAATGTCCACCCCAGGCGGATGCGGTACCACACGCGATAGAGCGGCACCTCGCGTAGCAGGAAGCGCATCGCGTCCGGGATCGGCTTGCGGAAGTGCTCGTTGGGCGCGACCCAATGCGACGAGCGTTGGAAGATGGTGAGCGACTTCACAATGTGTTGAATTTCGGGGCCGGTCTGCATGGCGCTGGCGCCGTTGCCGATCATCGCTACCCGCTTGCCCGTGAGATCGACATTGTCGGGCCACTCGGCGGTGTGAAAGCGCGGGCCCTTGAAGCTGTCGAGCCCTTTGATGTCGGGCATCTTGATCGGATTGAAGATCCCCACCGCGCTAATGAGGATGTTCGATTGCAAGATCTCACGCGCACCGTCGGGGCGTTGCACCGTGACCTTCCACCCTTGGGTGTCTTTGTCATAGTCGGCGGACTTGACCTCGGTCTCGAAGCGGATGTGAGGTCGCAGGTTGAACTTCTCGGCGACATGCTCAAGATAGGTATGGAGTTCGTCACGCAGCGCGAAGTACATCGACCAGTCATACGGCGCGAAGGTATACGAGTAGAGATGGTTGGGCGTATCGACCCCCGCGCCGGGATAGCGGTTGTCGCGCCAAATGCCGCCCAAGGTGGTGCTCTTTTCCAGGATGGTGAAGGGGACGCCCGCTTCCTGGAGTTTGATCGCCGCGCATAAGCCGGAAACCCCAGCCCCGATGATGAGGACCTTGAATCCGTCTGGAACTGGCAGTTTCTCCACGACTTGGTGCTCCGCCAATGGAAGATCAGCGGCGATGATGGGATCGTATTCAGTAGGCACTTCTTCCGCCATCGCCCAGCTCAGCATGCGGCGGCGCAGTTCGACGGATGGTTCGGGAATGGCCAGCGGACGGCCAGCGCGCCACGCGAGGATTGCTTCAAGCGCGGCCTTGCGGACTTTGGCCTGAAGCGGGGCCGGGAATCCGCCGGTGGCGTTGTCATCCATACCGCGGGCGCGCTGTGGGCGGTACGGCTCCTCTAGCCAGTGCATCTCGCCGGTCATCTGCACGAGGACCATCAGGAGTGTCGGAATGTTCGCGGTCGTGATGGCGTCGGCGAATTGTTGCGCGTCAGCGTGGCCGTTCGTGGTGTGTTCTTGCATCGGGTTCCTCCGTAATTGTTGTGAAATTTCGTGATGATAAAAATGAGAGGGCACGCTATCGCGGTGTTGTTGGGCCGTCAAGGTTGACGCGCTCAATTCCAGAGGAGGTGGACATGGTCTTCCACACCACCCACGATCAAGGCTGGACATCCGAGGGTTTTGCTAATGCCACCTAGTTCAATCTCGTTGGGATTGGTGTATCGTCCAATCCCGATAGGGATTGTGCAACAAATCTTTTGAAAGGAGACGACGATGCGGATTGATCATGGGAAGTTTTTCATTGGATACCGTGATGCCTACGGCAAGCTCGCGCAGGCGACGGTCAATGGCTTGGAACTGCTTGGACGGAACCTGGAGGAGGACCCTGATCTCACGAACCTCCAGTGGGCGGCCTACATGCTCGCCACGGTCAAGCACGAATGCGCGGATAGGTGGATGCCCATCACCGAGTTCGGCAACAAGCAGTACTTCAACAAGTACAATGCCGGGACGGCGCTCGGCAAGCGACTCCTGAATACGCAAGTGGGGGATGGCTACCGCTATCGCGGGCGCGGGTATGTGCAGATCACCGGGAGGGGCAACTACGCGCGCCTGACCAAGGCCCTGGGCCTTGGCCCCGCCGAGGACCTCGTGGCCGATCCAGACCAAGCCCTGCGCCCTCTCATTGCTTATCGCATCATGTCGATCGGCATGCGGACCGGCCTCTTCACGGGCAAGAAGCTCTCCGATTACATCAATGCGCAGGGCTGCGATTACCGCAATGCGCGCAGAATCATCAATGGGACGGATCAGGCCGTGAAGATCGCGGACTACGCGAAGACCTTGGAAGGCATCATCCGCGGCGCGATCATTACCTAATGCGGTAGGGGCAGGCGCGTGGCCCACGCGCCGTCCATGACTGTCGTTGTGGCGCTCGGCCTACGTGAACGCATTCGCCGCGAACCAAATCTCATACTGCTTTGGCTTTATTTTCGGTGAGTCTTCATAGCCGGAGATGTATTTCGTGGTCACATGTTGGACTCCCACACTTTGGAGAATATCGCGAATGCGATTTGCTCCCTCCTCTTCACCTCTCCGGAAATATCTCACCTCCGTGGTCGTTGCTGGTCCTACCTCAAGTAATTCAACGTCCGGGACGGCAAATTGCTGTTCCTGCAATTTCTGCCGTATTTGTTGCACTTGCTCGAGCGGCAGATGAGGCCGCATTTGGATGTAGATCAGACCTGAAGAGTCCGGAACGTCCGTGGATTGGCGACTGGCGTTGGCGAAAGCCGTTTGCGCTTGAGCGAAGCGGCTCTCTGTCTCTGGCGTGGCTTGGGGGGCGGAAACTGTTGCTTTGGCGGCGGCGGCTTCCAACGCCTCGCGTGCCGCGTCGACCGCCTCCGTTTCTTCGCCGAGCGCGAACTCGGCAGCCACATGCTTTCGCCACGCGAACACCAGAGAGCCCACGGCGAATAGCAGCATGACAAGCAGCCCACCTGACAGCCAAAACAGGCGTCGTGCGACTCTGGCCTGTTCCTCGGCGCGCTGCTGCTGTTCTTTCGCGAAAGCCAGCGCTTGCGTCTGTTCCAGAGCGCGCTGTCGTTGAGTTTCCTGCTCGCGCGCCTCTTCGTCTCGGCGTGTGACGCTCGCCCGCAGAAAGTCCATCGCCTGCTCGAAGCCCTCAGCGTAGCGCGCGGCCCACACCGCCGTTGGCTGCTCCTTCTCCCGCCAGTCCAGCGCCAGTTGTAGGTCTGGGTCTCGCCACAGGCTTGCTTTCCCTGTCGCGTGCAGCACCGCGGTCTCGGCGAGGCGGCGGTAGAGTCGCGCCGACTGCGCTTCCTCGTCCGCCCAGGTTTTCAACCGTTCCCATACGCGCATTAAACTCTCGTGCGAGATGTCGATCACCGTGTTTGGGGTCAGCGCTTCCCCAGCCGGGGGCATCACAAAAGACCGGCTCGGCTCACGGAATATGTCGATCACTTCCGTGACTTCCGCCGCCGTCGCTGTGGTCAAGGCGCATAACGTGTCCAGGGTGGTTGGGCGCCGCACCCCGCGCGGGTCGGTCGCTTTATCCGTTAACGCCTTAAAGAGCTTCTCGCAGATTTGCTGCCGTTGCCCGGTGCCCAGTTCGGCATACGCATTCTCCGCGTGTTGATCCAAGGCATGCGCCATCGTGCCGATGGCGTCGTAATGCCTCAGCTCCACTGGTCCGTTGCTCCCTTCGCGCTGCCAGTCGTCCCAGGTGCGGTTCAAGGCGTGCTGCAAGATTGAGAGCTGGTCGGGATTGTCACCGACATCGTTGACCAACCGCGTCAGCAAGACGGGTGTGATTTCCGCCCCGCCCACGCCAACCGGCCCGCTGATGGCTTCCCGGCGTTCGTCGCGGGTTAGTCGCGGTACCAGATACTGTCCGGCATTGATCGCCTCGGGCAAGCCAGGAAACTGCGCGCAGTCACCCAGAAAGTCCGACCGCATCGTCAGCACAACATAGATTGGATAGGTCGTCTGCTCCCGGATTTCGAGCAGCAAGTTCATAAAGGCGGTGGCCTCGGCGGTGGCACCATAGGTCTTCTCTTGCTGAGAGGTGCCCAACTGCCGGTAGCGGAACAGCTCTTCAAATTGGTCCACCACCACGAGGAGATTGACTCCCTCGCCCAGCCGCGCCTGCTCGTAGAGGTCGATCAACCCGAGCTTGCTCATGCGCAAGGTGGTGTCGATAAGTTCCGTGAGCGTGAGGCCGCCCGTGGCTTCATAGCCGCGAAACAAGACGCCGTCGCTTGCCAAGGCGCGGGTCAGCGCCCCCAGCGGATCGCTACCGGGTCGAAATTGAGCCATGCGCCAGACCGTGCCAGCTTGGGCCATGAAGCCCCGGCGCAAAGCCGGACGCAGCCCGCAATTGACCAGCGAGGATTTACCGCTGCCTGAACCGCCAACCACGGCCAGAAAATGCGTGGCGGCCAGCGTATTCACCATGTCATCGACCTGGCTTTCCCGGCCAAAGAACAGGTATTCCTCGTCCTCTTGGAACGGACGCAAGCCCGGAAAGGGATTGGTCCGCGTGATGGCGGAGGTCGCTGCCGTGCTCATGAGGCCACTTCACTTGACCGCAAGGCGTGCATGAACTCCGCTAGTGCCGATTCCGCGAAGTTCCCAAAGCCCTTGATTAGGTGAGGCTCGTCCATGTCGAGGAGGTCTTCCTTATCACTCGTCGTGGGATCCGCCAGGTAGGTATAGCTAGCGAGCAGAGGCTTTCCGCTTCGGTAGCCCGGCATTTTTCTTAGCTCGTTGTCCACGGTGTGCTTCCATGCCTCGTCGCCAGCCCCGTAAAAGAGGAGGATGGCGTCACCGGTCACTAAGAGTTTCTGGTTCGCTTCGCGTACCGCGGTCGCGTCGCCCTCAAAGACTGGAGTCTCCACGGCAAACCCGTGTCCCCGGAAAAACTTGCGCAGGGGCACGGTGGCTTTGCGATCCTTCTCGTCACAGAGCAGATAGATCAACCGCGCGCCGTCCACGGTGGCCTGTTCCGCGGGCTTCGCAGGGGCGGGCTTTTCTAGCTTCTTGAGCGTGGCATGGATCGCGGCTTTGCACTCTTCCAGGTCCCCGGTAATCAGGTCCGCCCCGCATTGGGCCTCGGCATCCTGGTGCAGGGCGGCGATAAACGCCTGCTGCTGCGGGTGGGTAGACTGGACACCGTCACGCAGCCAGATCACACGCGGCAAGGCGGCGCTCTTGCTCCGTCGCACCGCTACCTCATTTTGCAGCACCACGAGTGATTTCTGGCTGGGTCCATCGGGCACGGCGCCATAGCTCTCGCCCACCAGATGAATGGAGAGTGCACAGCGCGCTAAGAGCCGCTCCACGGCCGCCACATACTCCGCCTCCTCCCGTGGTAAGGTCTGATCCGGCAAGATGGTGTAGCCGTGAAGTCGCAAATCACCTTCCAGCATTTCTCTGGCCTCCCGCCGGTCATAGCTACATTCCGCCAGATAGATGGTCGGTTTGGCCGTGGCGGGCGTGGCGGGGGCTGGTGCGCTGCTTCTGGTGTCGGTCGCTAACTTCTTGAGGAGTTGCGCGACATCCCACCCCAGTTTCACGACCTTGCGGTTGTAATCCTGGGCGAACTTCTCGCCGTAGGCTGAGTCCAGTTCCAATGGCGCCCCGTCTTCCACGATGAAAAACTCATAGCCCAGGACGTTCTTCATTACCTCGGGGAGCGCCGCTTCGGTATCCACGGGCGTTTTGATGACCTTGAAAATCCGCGCCTTATTCTCGACGACCACGCCCCCCGTCTGCTCGGCGCGTTCACAGAATTCCCGGACCTCCCTGGTGCACCATGCTGAATTGACATAGCGGGGGGTCAAAACCGACACGAGCAGCGCGGTGCGCGGGAATTGCTCGACGATTTCCTCGGCGAACACATCGTTCCCGCGCAGCTTCTCGTCTCTCCAAATTTTGGCGGGGGCGCCGAGCCGCATGCTCAGCGCCGATTCCAAGGACTTATGAAAGCGGGAGATCCAGCCCTGTTCCTCGGAGGTCAACGGCTGGTTGTCGATGTGGGCGTAGCTGATGAACAGGTGCTGGGCAAATTCCATTGGGCCCCCTTCGCATGCGCGGTCCTCAGACGCCCGCCACCGAGCCACCATCGACGCGCACGTTGGTGCCGGTGATATACGATGCCGCCTCGGACGCGAGGAACAGCACGACGGCCGCTACTTCCTCCGACTGCCCAGGGCGTCGCAGCGCCAGGTGCGGGCGCCGTTTGGTCACAAAGCGTGAAAGCACTTCCGTCATGGTGATGCCCATGCGTTTCGCCGTCTCCGTCGCCATCTCCTCGACCGCGGGAGTCGCGATCATCCCAGGCGAGACCGCGTTAATCAACACGCCATCCAGCGCGTAGGCCTTCGAGAGGTTTTTCGTCATATTGAGGATCGCCGCTTTCGCCGCCGCGTAATGGGTCATGTCGCCATCCGGTTGCAGTGCCAACTCACTGGCGATGTTGATGATCCGTCCCCATTTTTGCTGGCGCATGAGGGGGAGCACCGCGCGTGTCAGGCGCACCATGGAAAAAAGATTCACGTCAAAAGTCTTGAACCAGTCCTCGTCGGAGAGCGCGTCGAACTTGGGAAATCCGTCCACCACGCCTCCCGCGTTATTGACCAGCACATGAATGGCACCGAAGCGCGCGATCACCGTGTCCACCAGGGCTTGGACCGCCACCGGATTCGTGAGATCGGTCGGGCAGGCGATGGCGTCGCCCCCATTGTTGGTGATCGCGTTGGCGACGCGCTCCAGGTCATGGGTCGAGCGGGCCGCGAGCGTGACCCGCGCGCCTTCAGCCGCGAACGCGTGCGCGATAGCCTCACCAATGCCTTTACTTGCTCCGGTGACGAGCACCGATTTTTTTGTGAGTTTCAGGTCCATAGTATTTCCGCTTGAACGGTTTTCGTTGCCTTCGCCTCGTGGGGCAATGACATTGAGTGAGTGGGTTGCGAGGTTTCCTCTCCCGGCTGGAAGAGGGTCGGGTGAAGGGGATTGAGAAACCTTTTCCTCGTGTCGTGTGTCCGCCGTGATCTCTTACCTGACGAAGCCGCCGCGAACAACGTCACTCTTCTCCACGGCGGGCTCCCCAGGCGCAGGTGCGGATGCAGGGTGAGGCGGCGGGGTGAGAGACGAAAAATTCGTTGAATGTCGCATGCCCACGACACAATGCTTTGTCGCTGTCAGTTACGAAGAAGGGGCGCGAAAATCGCTTCTCGTTGAGCTGGTGTCAGCACCAAATTCTCCACTTCCTCCAGCTTTGCGATGCCCCTCCTTACCTCGTCTTGCGAAAGGAGGCGTCGTGTCCAGAGTAAGCGGAGAATCTCCACGAGATTCAACGTGTGTATCCGCTGTTCCTGACAATAGCGCAGAGCCCGATTGTCGTTGCTCAGGAGAAGCGCATTCCGAGACCGCGCAAGAGCAATCGCCTGACGTTCCCCCAAGTTGAGTCGTTGGGGAAACCCGGACATGGTCTGCTCCTCATCCTCGGACAATGGAATGACTTCGAGCTGTTGCAGTGCGATCGCCTGAAAGATGGGGCCGAGATAGTTTCGCCCTCTCGCCAATCCTACTTGGAGTTCATCTCGGACACTTGGGGGAATACCGACCTTGGATCGTGCGAATAGAGTCAGCAAGAGCGGTAACGAGTCTCCTGCCGCTAAGGAGCTGAGGATATTCGTGTCGCTGACCACAATCATAGGAAGCCAGCGCGTTCCAATTGTTCCGCGTGTACATCCATCGCTTGAGCGGACTGATTACCAGCAGCTAAGATCGGGAGCCCCAATTCTCGCAAGCGATCCTGCATGTCCCAACGTGTTATGCCCGCCAACTCCGCCGCCCGCCCCAAACTACAGGTGTTCAGTAAATACAGCGCGATTGCTTCCTCGACCGTAGCGTGATCGGGAAGCGGAGTATCGTCTTCACGGTTCAGTAGGTCTACGAGGTGACGCCGCCCATCCAGGGAAAGTTGACCAGCGAGGGCGAGAATCGTGTACACTGTTGTTGTTTCTGTTGTCACTGTCCTTGGTCTCCCTCACCTTATCCCTCTCCCTTTCGGGAGAGGGCATTTTCTTGCGAAGATGCCAATGGAGAATGCCGCGCCTCGCTTCCTTACTTCGCCACCGCCGACGCGGCGGCAGGCCGCACATCCACCGGCTGCCGGCGAGCACGGGGTTGCCAGCTCTTGATCTCCGGCGCGACTTCCTTGGCGAACAGACGCATGTTCTGTTCCACATCAGTGAACGGCAGGTTGAAATAGCTGAACGCGCCGTTGACCTCGAAATCACCGATCACCTCACGGCGATGGCGTAGTTTCGCGGCGATCATGTCCGGCGTGCCCCACAGGTTCGAGCTGATGAATTCCTCAATGACCGCATCGTGACCCGCCGCGTTGATCTGCTCCGCCGCTTTGGCGTAGTGCTGATACGACGCGCCAGTGGAGGCAAAGTTCGCCGCGTCGTCCATGCGGTAATGCTCCATCAACGTCCAGTAGTAACCGACGATGCCACGACGCGCGACTTCTTCGGCTTTCTTCCCGTCCGCGAAACACGAGACGAAATCGACAATGCTGATCGGCGGCGCTTCTTCGCCGTTATGCTGGCGATACTCGGCGCGGTACGAGTCGAGCAGCGGAGCCGCAGCTTCCCATGCTCCTTGTGAGAACATCATTGAGCCTAAGCCCAGCGACGCGGCGACGGAAAAGGATTCCGGCGACATACACACCATGTAGCGACGGCCCTTGAAACTCTTGAACGGGCGCGGGCGCACTTCCACGCGGGCTTGTTGATAATACTTGGTGTTGGCTTCGACGACGCCGGACTCCAGCCCTTGCACGACGATGGCGGCGGCTTCATTGAAGCGGTCACGGGCTTCGTTCATGTTGACGCCCATTCCGGCGTATTCCCGTCGCGAGAGTCCGCGCCCCAGGCCGAGCACCGCGCGCCCGTCCGACAGGTGATCGAGGAGCACCATCTTCTCGACGACCCGCATCGGATTGTTCCAGGGGAGAATGATCGCCCCGGTGCCGAGTTCCATCTTCTCGGTGCGCGCGGCGATATAGCTGAGATACTGCATGTTGTCGGGACACATTGAGTAGTCGAAGAAGTGATGCTCGACCGGCCAGATAATATCGAACCCCATGCCTTCGGCGTCGATCAGCAAGCGCGTCTCATGCTTGTACATGTCGCGATCGCTGTGATCCTTGTGGGCGGGAAAGACGTTTTGGATACCTACTTTCATGTTGACTCCTTTCGTTGGTCTTGTTGTCACCGTGTTGTTATATCTAAAGCACCATGCCCACTTTTGTGGGCGACGGCAAGAGAGCGCGCCTGTTGAATCTCGTCCGCTGAGGGGAGCTGAATCAACTCAATCATCTGGCCGTCGGGGTCCTCGAAGAGGACGTACATACTCTCGAACGACTTAATGCGCCGCCGCACTCCCGCCCAGTTGCGGCGGTCGGCGCATGAAAAACACCAGCGGCGTCAAAAGAAAAAAGATGATCGCGATCAACCGAAAATCATCGACGAAGGACATCAACAGGGCCTGTCGCTGCACCTCGCCGTAGAGGAGTTGAAGAAACGAGTCCGCCGGGAGCCCGCTCCCCGCCAAACTGGGAATGGCACCGCTGTTCATCGTCATAAACCGCTGCGCGAGTTCCTGGTTGTACGGGTGAATATGGGCCGTGAGGTAGGCTTGATGGGTCTGCGCCCCCCGGCTGAGGAAGGCAATGAGCAGTGCGATGCCGATGCCACCGCCAATCGTGCGCACCATGTTGTAGAGCGCCGAGGCATTGCCCATCTGTTCCTTGGTCACGGCGGCTAACGTCAATGTTGTCATCGGCACGAAGATAAACCCCGATCCCATTCCCCGCAGAAAGCCCGGCGCCGCGATGCCCCAGAAGTCGATCTCTGGGTTGAAATGTGTCATGTCCCACGTCCCAATGCCCGCGGACACACAACCAATCGCGACGAGCAAGCGCGGATCAAAGTAATGAAAGAGGCGACCCGCCATCATAATCGAGACAAAGGTGCCCAGGCTTTGGATCGAGAGCACCTGCCCGGCCAGAAACGGCGTGTACCCGGACACAAGCTGACAATAGAGGGGAATGAGAATGTAGGTGCCATAAAGACCGAACATGACGATGGTGGTGAAGACCGTCCCGACCGCGAAGCTGCGATTGCGCAAGATGCGCAGGTCGATAATCGGCGTGGGCGTGCGCAGTTCGCGAAACACGAAGAGGACGAGGCTCAGCACGGAGACGATGGTCAGCGTGACGATGAAGTTGGAATCAAACCAGTCTAGACGTTCGCCTTTGTCCAAGGCGATTTGCGCGCATCCCATGCCAATGACCAGCAGGGTGAGACCGAACCAATCGATGTGCATGCGCGCCCGCTTGATGTAATGCGGGTCCACTAAAGTCGCCGCCAGCAAGGCGAAGGCGATCCCGCCCATGGGGATGTTGATGTAGAAAATCCAGCGCCAACTGTAGTTGTCGGTGATCCATCCGCCGACGATCGGTCCCATGATGGGCCCCATCATCATGCCGAGTCCCCAAATCGCCATCGCCATCGGTTGTTCCCTGGCCGAGAAAGTTTCCATCAAGATCGCTTGCGACAGTGGCATCATCACACCGCCAGTGAGTCCCTGGAGGACACGAAAAAAGACGAGGGATTCCAGATTGGGGGCCGCGCCACAAAAGAGGGAGCTCACGGTGAACATCGCGATGCAGAACAGAAAAAATCGCTTGCGGCCAAAGACATTGCCAAACCAGCCCGTGAGTGGAATCACGATGGCGGTGCCAATGATGTACGAGGTCATGACCCACGCGGCTTCATCCACCCCCGCCGAGAGGCTGCCGCGGACGTGATCCAACGCCACATTGGCGATGGTCATATCCAAGACTTCCAAGACGGTGGCTAACATGACCGCCACCGCGATCAGCCATTTATTGGCGGCGGCTGGTGCGACCAGTGCGACTGGTGCGACTAGTGCGACTGGTGCGGCTGGTGCGACCAGTGCGGCTGGTGCGACCAGTGCGGCTGGTGCGTGCGCGGGAGTTGGTGCTGACGTCTGTTCCACAACGCTCCTATGGCTCGACCCGCGCGACGTTGGTGGGCGTAATAATGAGGGCGGGTGGCTTCCGAGCATGAGCGTCGCCAATCGCCCCCGCCTTTTGCTCTTGCTCTTGAAGAAGAGAAGTGAGTCGTGGGCCG
>JANMSE010000225.1:0-21322 GCA_031389045.1 Deltaproteobacteria bacterium
TGATCTGCTGGGCGGCCACCGAGAAATTGACCGCGTCCATGCTGCGCACCACGCTGATGAGCACCAAGAACCAGAGGATGGTCCACCGCGTCCGTGTCTCCATGTTGTTGCCCCTTTTGGCCGCGGATTCTACGCCGATCCTTTTGCGAGGGGTAGAGGTGGGAAAATGAAGAATTGAGAATGAAGAATTGAGAATTGGGAGTTGAGAGTTGAACGGCACCTTTGCTGAAAAAATCAGACCCGTGCTGCCTCAGCAACAGTCCGCGTGCGGACTCCTCGCGTCACGAAAAGAAAAACCGCAGCATTTTCACGCTCCTCTTCGCCCTAATAAGAGAGGAAAGCACGGCATCGTCTTTGCTCACCTGAGCAGTCAGATAAGCGGTCATGGCAACTTCATACAGTTGTCATCAAGACGACAAAAACCACTGATATTCTCCTCGCAAGTGTAAAGTTCGTCACGTAGGTGACCAGGATATAAGAGAGTTCGGTTGTTTCACCTCACAGGCTGTCGTACCCTACCCAAAAGACAGCGAAAGGAAAGGAGAACAATGTCAGACCCGTATTTTACGAAAACGATGGAAGATGTATTCACCGCATACAAGACGTTTACCGTCGATCTTCCACTCGCCGGAACCCGCTGGGTTTTCGGCTTCGGACAAGAAAAAGATGTGACCACCACGGCCTGGAAAGGCTATGACGCCAGTATCCGCGTCGCTACCGCAGCGGTGGATTCGCTCTATCGCACCCCACTCTTCGGGACCACCGTCAGCACCGTCGCCAATCAGATGCTCCGCTGGCAGCAAGTGGGCACTTCAGCCACCAAGCTGATCACAACCAATCTGCGCCAAAGCGTTGACATCCCGGCTGTGGCAGAGGTCCAAGCGCTCACGGAACGCGTGACCATTTTGGAAGCCAAGAGCACCGAAGCAACGCCGAAAACGGCTCCTCGCGTGACGCTCAATCGGCTCCGCCCCTTCGATTCCCACACCTCGACACCGACATCGACAACCGAAGACCGCGCCGCCGCCTAAATCAGCTTATCGCCTATGGCCTATAGCCTATGGCTCGCTCGCTTCGCTCACTCTATGGCAAAACTCTTCCTGCCATACGCCATGAGCCATAGAGCGAAGCGGGCCATACGCCATAGGCCCCAGAGGAAATCCCCATGTCCCAACTATTGCAAAACCTTTCAACATCGTGGCTAGCGAGCTCAGCTCGCATTCTCGACGGCCTTCGTCGTGGAGCGATGGAACCCTATCCGGTCCAGGAAGACCCGCCGCCGGTCACACCGTATCAAGTGATCTACGAAGGTGGGAAAACCAGTTTGCGCTATTACCACGCGACGGGCAAACGGCAGGCAACCCCATTGCTCATCGTCTACGCCCTGATCAAGCGCCCGTTCGTCCTTGATCTGCAACCGGAACTCAGCGTGGTCAAAAACCTCACGCAGCAAGGCTTCGAGGTCTATCTGCTGGATTGGATTCCGCCCACCCAAGCGGACACCTGGCGCGGGTTCGATGCCTACGTCAACGGCGACGTCGCCAATGCCGTGCAGGCCGTGCAAGCTCATAGCGGGGTGTCTCACGTGTCACTTCTTGGCTACTGCTTCGGTGGCTTACTCAGCACAATCTACACCGCGCTGCACCCAGAGACGGTGAAGAATTTCATCCCCTTGTCGGTGCCGGTGGACATGAGCAAACAAGACATCGCTATCTTCAACCTGATGAAGACGCTTGATCCAAACCTGGTCGCGGGGGTCTTCGGCAATTGCCCGGCGTGGATTATGAAGATGGGATTCTCGGCGATGTCGCCGGTGCACCATGTGTTAAACAAGCATGTCGGCCTCTATCGCAATCGGGATCGCGCCGGGTTCGCGGACACCTTCGCGCTGTTCGAGCGCTGGATGAACAGCGATGTCCCCTTAGCCGGGCAGCTTTTTCGCGAAGTCACCACCGACATCTTCCGCAACAACCTGCTTGCCCAAGGTAAACTCTCGGTGGGAGGACAGCGGGTCGATCTCAAGAACATTCGCTGCCCAGTGCTCAATGTGGTAGGCGAACATGATGATGTCGTCCACCCCCAAGCCAGCCTGGCCTTGGCCGATTTGATTAGCAGCCGCGACAAAGAGAATCTGGTGTTCCCCGCCGGTCATATCGGGGTCGTGGTGAGCAGCAGCGCCCAGAAGCACCTCTGGCCCCAAATCGGGAACTGGCTCAAGAAACATGACCAGAAGCCACGCACCATGCGCAAGGTGCCGGTCACCGTGCGAGAGATGACGCGGGAGACTTCGACGTTGCAGTAGGAGCACCCCTGCTGACTCCGAACTGTCCCCGACTCCGAACTCCGAACTGTTCTGGACTCCGGGTGGTTCGATTGAGCCGGCCTCTCCGGTTCAGTGCTCTCCGAGTGAGGGGGTGTCGCGCACGTTCCCAAGTTTCGCGAGACGATTACGGACCACGGTCGTGGTCCGATACGGGTCCAGTTGTCGCGCCAGTTCGTAATCGGCCACCGCCTCAGCCTGTCGCCCTTGCCGCGCACGCAGATCGCCGCGCGCGATCAACACGCCCCCGTGATGGGGGTCAAGCTGGAGCGCCTCGGCGAGTAACTGCTCAGCCTCGGCATGACGGCCATCCAGCATGATGATCTGCGCCAATAATAGCGAGACATCAGCCTTGGGTTTGATGGCGGTAAACGCCCGCAGGGCCGCCTCCGCCGCGACGAGATTGCCCAAGCGTAAGTGAATTTTCGCCAACAGATGGAGTACGGCGCGGTCGCGAGGCGATCGCTGTTCCGCCTGCCGTATCAAGGCCAATGCTGGGGCCGCCTGGCCGCTCGACAACAACGCATTCGCTTGCTGAAGCGTGGTCACGATCGTCACCATGTCTTTGGGATCGCCCCGCTCAGTGCTCCCCGTAGGTCCGGCCTCCCCAATGTAGCCAAGGGACCGGAGTCGCTCAATGGTTTCCGGGCTAGGGGTATTGGTGGTGGTGGCCACTGCGTCGAGCGATGGCCACTGCCGGAGGTACGCGGTCAAGGCCGTGGCCAGTTCGTCACGGGCGTGTTGACGACTCCCCGTCGCCGTGGGGAAGACATTGGTGGTCTCGCTGGGATCGGCGCGCAGATCGTAATACTCCGGGCGCGGCGCGAGGAGGTACTTGTCGTGTAACCGACGCAAGCCAAAGAGCGGCGCCCAGCCATATTCGAGATACGGAAAGATGCTTTCCATATATACGGCACGGGAGGCCGTGGGCGCGTGCCGCAGCAGGCTCACGCCATCACGTGCGGGTGCGTCATCGAGACCAAGCAGGTCGAGCAGGGTCGGCAGAATATCCGCGGTGGAGACGACCCGGTCGGCGATGACCGCTGGCTCCGAGATGACGCCTGGCACCGCGAGCAGCAGCGGCACGCGCATCACCGCATCGTACAGAAACACCGAGTGGGTAGTCTCGTCATGTTCACCCAGGCTTTCGCCATGATCGCCGACGACGAGCACGATGGTGCGTTCGCGCTGTCCGTGCTCGGCCACGGTTTGCAGCAGGCGGCCAAGCTGCGCATCAATGGAGGCGAGTTCGCCATCATACGGTTGACCAGCGACTTGCGTGGCGAACGGCGCGGGTGGCGCGTAGGGCGCATGCGCATCAAAGTAATGGACCCAGGCGAAGAAGGGTTTGTCGGATGCGCGCCGCTGGAACCAGGCACGAGCGGCGTCAGTGACCGCTTGGGCGGACCGTTCCAGCGTATGCGCGGGAAAAGCGGGTCCTGTGGCGGTGGCGACCGCGTCGTCATACAGAGCGAACCCTTGGTTGAGCCCGAAGCGGGCGTCGAGGACGAACGCGGACACGAAGGCGGCGGTGTCGTAGCCCGCGTCGCGTAACCGTTCGGCGAGGGTCACGGGTGTCGGGGACAGTTGGTATTCACTGTTACTGCGCACGCCGTGATTAGGAGGATAGAGGCCGGTGAAGATGGTGGCGTGCGAGGGTAAGGTGACGGGCGCGGTAGCGATGGCGTCGGTAAAGCGGAAGCCCCGCGCCGCGATCCCGTCGAGTATCGGGGTTCGCGCCTTGGGGTAGCCATAACAGCCGAGCCGGTCGGCGCGGGTAGTATCCAGAGTAATAAGGAGGAGGTTGTAGCCCGCCGCCGCGCCACGCGGGATGCGCGACAGCGGGTCAGCCGGATGCGGAGGCTGACCCGTGCATGCTGCGGTAACGGCGCAGAGGAATAGTAGCAGGGGGAGGAGTCGCATCGGGGAAGAGTGCCGCGCCACGTTCATGGCTCGGCGGTCCGAGGAATTGTGACGATCACGATCGGCGGCTCTCAATGCCACCCCCCTTCCCCTCGTTCCCTCTACTTCGCCCTCTTCAGCCCGGCCTCTTCTTCTTCAATCACCGCCTTGAACGATGGACGCCCGTGCAGACTGGTAAGATAGCGGGAGAGCTTCGGCCAGCGTTGGGCATCGGGAGTCACACCCGCATGGCGGAGGTTCACGAACTGCGTGGCCACGCCAATGTCGCCAATCGAGAGTTGGTTGCCAACCAAGAAGGCATTGTCGCCAATCTGCCCTTCCAGATAGTCGAACAGCGGTGGGAGTTTCTCGGCAATGGCTTTCTGGGCCATCGCCTCATCGCCCTGCTGCTTAAAGAACAGCGGCATGACGACGCGCTGTCGGAAAATTTCTCCGCCAAAGATCGGCGCGAGTCCCCCGTCGCCATACTCCTCGAACCACAACGCCTGGGCGTACGCCACGGGGTCCGTGGGATAGAGCACGGGCTGCGGGTTCGTCCGTTCCACATACGCGCAAATCACCGACGAGTCCGCCAGTGTCGTCTTGTCATCTTGAAAAGCGGGAATCCTGCCAAGCGGGCTGAGTTTGCGGTACTCCGGCCCGGCGGTAAACGGGTTCACCGGCTGGAGGGTATAGGCGATATTTTTCTCGGCGAGAAAGACCCGCACCTTGCGGACAAAGGGCGAAATGTTCGCGCCATGGACTGTGACCATTACTGTGCTCCTTCCCCCGCTTGCAAAAGTTATCGGGCATTGCTAGCGGAGAGTGCGTAAAGTTTTTTTGTTTATACCCGATTGATGTAGCATGGACGTTATGACATAGCCCCTTAGCGGAGGCGAGACCCTAGCCGCGCGGTACGTCCTCCCTCTCGTTGCGCGAAAGAACAGGAACCCCTTATGTACTGGCGCTTAGCGGTCGCTGGGCCTGACTACCTGATGCACTTAGGTGCGCTCCTCCGTGACCCCGTCTATTTGGGACGTCAGGTCCCGCGTGGGCACAACCAACCTATCCTCCTCATTCCCGGTTTTCTCGCGGGCGATTGGACTTTGTGGACGATGGCCGGGTGGCTCAATCGCCTGGGCTATCGCGCCTATTTTTCCGGCCTGGACTGGAATGTCGATTGTCCGAACCAAACTGGGGACCTGTTACAGTTGCGGCTCGACACGATCATGCAAGAGACGGAACAGCCGGTCACGATTATTGGCCACAGCTTAGGGGGGATGTTAGGACGCTTTCTCGGCACCAATTTCCCCGCCCAGATTCGCCACGTCATTACGCTAGGCTCGCCGATTGACGGCTCCCTGCGGGTCAATCCCCTCGTGCCACTGGCGTTTCGCACCATTCAGACCCTACGGAAGAAGCAACCGCCACGCGCCTCCACCTGTGGCAGCCATCAGTGCACGTGTCGCTTCGCGCAGAGTCTACGGACGCCCTTTCCGGCCCATGTCGATTTTACCGCGATCTTCACCAAGCAGGACGAAGTTGTCGATTGGCACGCTTGTATCGACAAGGAGAACCAGAACTGGGAAGTGTCCGGTGGCCATCTCAGTCTGATTGTCAATCGTGAGGTCTACCGCATTCTTGCCTCGACCCTCGCGGCGGATGCTCAGTCCAACGCATAAGGACATCCAATGGCAACCCTGTATTGTATGAAGTGCGGACAGAAGCTCCCCCTGCCGTTTCACTGCGGCCAGCCGATGCACAAGGAGAAGAGACAGAACCAAGACAAATTGGTCTGTTGGATGGGACCGACGTGTGGGGAACGAGAGATGCCCCAGCACTGCGAGAGACCGATGGTGGTCAAGGGATAAGAGCACGACGACATCCCTCTCCGCGCTGGGAGAGGGAATTCTCCATCACTGCTCGGCTCGGTTGCTTACGACTTTGACGCCGCAGGGGAGAGGCTCTTCGCGACATCGTTTTTCGGAGTGATCTTCTTCGTGTAGATGTTCACATCCCACATTGCCTCATGGGAGCCAGCTTTGTTCTTATAGGTAAATTTCACCCAATAATCCCCGCTTGGGCGAAACGAATTGAAAAACTGACTGAGTTTCTCCATCATCAGGTCCTTTTGTGAGGGGAGCCCAGCCTGCCAGGAGCTGTCATTGTATTCCCATTTGTCGCCCTGCCGACCACTATCTTCGGACATTTTCTGGATATTGGAGATGACACTGAAACCCAACTCCTCCACGCTAAAGGCTTTGACAAGTTGTATGGCTTGCTGTCCCTTCGCTTTGATCGTCTCATCTTCGCTGCATCCTGACAGCAACAGACAACTCGTCATCAATACCCCCACCGTGATCCGTGAATACCATCGCGCGTGTACCATCCTACTCCTCCCGTATGTGTGAAGTGAGAAAAAGCAACCCGTGCCCCTTCCCCTGAAATGTGCGGGGGATTGTACAATGAAAGCGAAACGTGGTCTATGTTCACGAAACTTGTCTTTCGATCACAAAAGTGACAGAAGAGAGAGCCAAATTTTCCGCCGGTATTAAATTCGTATGGCTCGCACTCCCGTATTGAACGTGACAACGCTCCGACGACTCAAAGCCCTGCCGTGGGCATCCGACCGTCAACTTGAACAACTCCTCCCTCATCTCACCTTGCAGCGCGTGGAGCGGCAAACCACCCTGTTCGCTGAAGGAGAACAGGGTCAATTCTTATATCTGCTGATCGCGGGAGCCGCCAAGCTCTCCTTGCGCAGTGCCGAGGGCGAAGAGGTGCTGGTCAGCCTCATTGCTCCGGGAGAGTTTTTTGGTATCACCTGCCTGCTCTCGGAAGCTCCCCGTGGCTTTCACTGCGAAGCGTTTAGCGATTGCTGGATCGCGGCCATCCGACCAGACCTCTTTGTCACCACTTTGCTTGGCCTCCCGTTCACGGAGTTTAGCGGGTTCATGTCAAGTACCGTCAGCCGGTGGGCCGCGCTGCTCGACCGCTACTCTCGGTTTCAGGGGCTTGGGTTGCAACAACGACTCGCCTTCGCACTCTTAGAACTCGCGCAGAAATTTGGCGTGCGCGATGACCGCGGGACGATTCTGGTCTTGCAACTGACGCATGATGACCTCGCCAATCTGGTGGGAGCGTCCCGACAAAAAGTGACGGAGCACATCAAGGAACTCGAACGGCAGGAAGCGTTGCTGCGTGATGGACGCAGGTTAATCGTCGTTCCCGAACGCTTGCAGGCGATCACCGGGCTGGCGGGCAATAGAGCGAGTGGAACGGCAGAGGGGCGGTAGGAATACCGCCCCGACGAAAGGCAAGGGGGGCACCAGAAACCAGCAAGAGTTAGCCCTTCTTGGCGTGGTGCTCTTTCTCCTCGAGTTGCCAGGCCTTGCGCGCCAGGGCAATGGAGTTGTCGATCATCTGCGACGCAACCGAGCGCTGGGTCTCAAACACCGACGACAACGGGGTTTCCTTCGCCCACGCGGTGAGCTTCTCGTTCAACTCCAACGCTTTCTTCCCCCACTCTTCCGTGGTGTTCAGATACTGCGCCGCGCCTTGCTTCAACGACCCACAGAGCGGGGCATTGATCTCCTTGAACATCTTCATAAAGGGATTGTTGGCGGAGTCGGTAAAGAATTTCTCAAACGACGGGATTGCTTGTTCGTGCTTTTCCATGAGAGCCTCCTCGATGCGGACACACTGCGTGCGTCCAGGTAATTTTCCTTATGCTAGCTCCTATCGCTAACTATTGCAAGCATTACGAACAGGACGATTGTCCCCTGGGTGACCAGCGGCTCGATTTTTTCAAGAAGACACCTCATTCACCTTGCGGAAGGAGCGATACATATCGATCAACATTTCGCGCTGCCGCGTGGAGAGATAGGGGTCGTGCATCACGGCTTTGATGACATCACTTTCTTCCATATCCGCCGGATCGAGAATGCCAGCTTGCGCGTAGAGCGTCTCGGCGGACAGCCTGAGCCCCTTCGCCAACGATTGCAGAATCATGCTGCTCGGGGTACGCAACCCCCGTTCAATCTGACTCAAATACGGGTTGGAGATGCCACACATATCGGCGAGTTGGCGCACGGAGAGATTCGCCAACTCGCGTTGGCGACGGAGAAATTCGCCGAGATTGACGTAGGGATCGGCTTTCTTATTTATCATAGGCGTGTGCTAACGTAATTCGCTAGCACTTGCAAGCAGTCGGTTACAGGACCCCCATCGCCTGCAGCTCACGTTGTAACGCCGCGCGCTGTTCCGTGCCCAGGGGGGCCACCGGTCGGCGTGGCGCACCGGCGGGCAGACCGAGCATCTCCACCGCGGCTTTGACTGGCGCTGGGAACGATCCCAAGCTCATCGCTAGCCAAAACCGCGTCAAGCGATTCTGCACCGCCCACGCTTCTTGCAATCGTCCAGCCTCGAAGAGACGGAACACTTCAAGTGACAATTCGGGACACACATTGGCGCTCCCAAGGATCGCGCCTTGGCTCCCGGCCAACAAACCCGGCAACACCAGCGTATCAATGCCCGTGACCACACTAAAATCCGGGCGTCGCTCAAGGAGCAGGTCGTTCAAGACCGTGAGATCTCCTCCACTATCTTTAATGCCCGCGATACGCGGCACCCGTTTGGCCAAGGTTTTCACCGCCGGAGTGCCAATCACGTTCCCGGCCAGCATGGGGATGTTATAGAGCAGCAGCGGCACATTCGTGGCTTGCGCGAGGTCACTGTAGTGCGCGAGCATCTCATCCTGAGTCGGGCGCACGAAGCTCGGCGGGGCCGCGCACAGATAATCGACACCCGCTTTTTGCGCGTCTTCAGCCAGTTGTACCGCTTCACGCGTCGAAGGCGCGCCAACCCCCGCGATCACGGGCACCCGTTTGTTGACGATAGCGACCGTCAAGCGAAACAGCCGCGCCTTTTCCTCGACACTGAGCGCCCACGATTCGCCCGTACTCGCGACCGTGAACACACCAGTAATCCCCTTGCCAATCGTCCAGTTGATAATGGTCTCGACGCCCTTCTCATCAATGTTCTCGTTTTTATCGAAGGGCGTAATCATCGCCGAATAGACACCGCGTAACATCATGTACTCCCACTTCTGAATTCTTAACTCTTAACTCTTCCGTGCTCGTGCCAACACAATGCGTTCAATGTCAGCAATGGGACTGTCAATCATCCGTCCACGAAACGCGACCGCCCCTTTACCCTCGGCGACCGCTTGCTCAAACGCGGCCACGAGTTCCCGTGCGTATGTCACTTCTTCGGGCGTCGGGGTGTAGACCGTATTCACGGGCTCGACTTGACTCGGATGAATACACGCTTTTCCTTCGTAGCCGAGTTGCTTGCCTTGGCGCGTCTCACCGACCAACCCTTCGACATTCGGGATGTCGAGAAAGACGTTATCAATGGGCGTGATCCCCGCGGCCTTGGCGGCCATCGCCACCTGACAGCGGGCATGAAAGACCACGCCTTCGGTGGACGGAGCCGCCTTGATACCCATCGACAGCGAAAAATCGCCGTGACCAAACGCAATACCTGCGATTCGTGGGGTCGCGCGCGCAATAGCGAAGGCATTGCCAATCGCCTCCGGTTGTTCGATCAGTGGCAAGAGCACGACCGACCCCGCGGCTCGACCCGCCCGTTGCTCGGCGAGTGCCACCAGACGTTCCACGAACAGAATACTCTCAGCCGAGTTCGTCTTCGGCACGACGAGGCCATCGGCTCCGGCTTCAACCATCGCCAACACATCGTCAAGAAAATAGGGCGTATCCAGCGCATTGATACGCACGGTTCGCTCAAAGCGCGCGAACCCTGAGTCGCGCAACACCTCTTTCATCGTTTCTCGCGCGGCGGGTTTGCGCTCCGGAGCGACGGCGTCTTCGAGATCGAAAATCAGCGTATCCGCCTGTGAGTCTTTGGCTTTCACGAAGAATTTCTCACTACTGGCGGGAACGAACAATAAGCTGCGACGTAAGCGGGACATGGTGGCCTCCTCTCTTGGCAGTCAACTCTCAGCGCAAAGAGGGAAGGGGTTAAAAGGGGAAACGGTTAAAGGGGGAAAAGGGAAGAACTCGAGAATTTTTTCTTTTCCCCTTTGACCCTTTTCCCCTTTGACCCTTTACCCCTTTCCGGTCAGATGATCCCTTTCTCCTTCAGCTCCGCGATCCGCTCACGCGACAGTCCGAGCTTGCCCCCGTAGATTTCCTCGTTGTGCTCGCCCATGCGCGTTGGTCCGGGCCAGCGAATCTTTCCGGGAGTGCGGGAGAGCTTGGGGATGACATTCTGCATCCGTATGGGACCAAGGTCGGGGTCTTGCACCGTGGTGATTGTCTCGCGCGCTTGGAAGTGCGGGTCGGCCTCAATGTCCGCGATACTATAGACTGGGGCGCACGCGCATTCGTATTCATCGAACTTCTTCAGTGCCTCTTCCGCGGTCTGTTTGCCAATCCACCCGCCAACAATGGCATCCACTTCATCAATATGCGCGATCCGGGCACGGTTATCCTTGAAGCGGGGATCGTTGATGAGTTCCGGTTGGCCGATCGCCGCGAAAACCCGCGTGGCGATCGCCGGAGAGTTGGCCGACAGCGCGAGCCAGCGATCATCCTTGGTCCGGTAGATATTGCGGGGTGCGCCAATCGACGGAACGCGATTGCCAGTCCGTTGTTGCACGACGCCGAGTTGATCGTAGGTGATCGTCTGATCGCCCAGAATGGTAAAGAGCGGTTCCAGGACACTGAGGTCGATGTATTGTCCAATGCCGCTTTTATGATCGCGTTCGTACAAGGCGAACATCACCGACCAGGTGCCAAGCTGTCCGGCCACCGCATCGGCCAGGCCGGTTCCGGGCAACGTGGGTGGCCCATCCGGCTGTCCAGTGATAAAGGCGAACCCGCTCATCGCTTCCGCCAAGGTGCCAAAGCCGGGCTTATCCTTATAGGGGCCCGTCTGCCCAAAACCGGAGACCCGCACGAAGACCAGGCGCGGATTGATCGCGTGCAGCACGTCCCACCCGATCCCCCATTTTTCCAGCGTGCCAGGACGAAAATTCTCCGTCAGCACATCAGCATCAGCGATGAGCTGTTTGAAAATCTCTTGCCCTTCGGGTTTGCTGAGATCAAGGGTCACGCACTTCTTGTTACGGTTGGTGATCTTCCACCAGAGCGGGATGCCGTTCTTGGCGGCACCGAGTGACCGTAGACTATCGCCTAACTTTGGGTGCTCAACCTTGATAACCTCGGCTCCAAAATCTCCCATGTTTTGCGAAATCGTCGGCGACGCAAAGAGCACGGCGATGTCAACAACTTTCAGACCTTCCAGTGGTAAATTCGCCATGAACGACGCTCCCTCCCCAATCGGAATAATTGTACGCCTCCTCTCTATCTCTTCTTGTTGTCTCTGTCTCCCCTCTCCGACCGGCTTCTCTTGCATTCCCGCGCATTCACGGGAATAAGAAGATGGCAGTGGCGGCGGACACACTGTAAGGAACAGGCATGGACTGCCAACATTGTCACGCAAAAAACCCACCCCACTTCAGATTCTGCGGAGAATGCGGGACCCCACTAGAACAGTCGGACGGCCAGCATCTCACCACGCTTAGTGCGCCACTGCTCCCTCCCGACACTTCTACGGCTGCCCCTCTCCCTTCACGAGCCGAAGCCGAGCGCCGTCATCTCACGGTGATGTTCTGCGATCTCGTCAGTGTCGCGCCTCTTGCTGGCAAGCTGGACCCGGAAGAGCTACGAGACATCATTCACGCGTATCAAGAAGCATGCACCACTATCGCCCGGCGCTTCGATGGCTACGTCGCCCGTTACGCGGGGGAATCCCTGCTCCTGTACTTCGGTTATCCACGAGCCCATGAAGATGACGCCCAACGCGCGGTGCGGACCGGGTTGGATATCATCGCCGCCTTGCCACACCTCCGTGCACGGATAGAACAGGCCGTGGACTCCGCACTCGACCTTTCTCCGCACGTGCGCATCGGCATTCACACTGGGTTAGTCGTGGTCGGCGAAATGGGGACTCGTGACTATCGCGAGTCCGTCGTGCTCGGCGAGACGCCCAACATCGCAGCCCGCCTGCGCGACCTCGCGCCTCTCGACGGGATCGTCATCGGCGCGCCGACTCATCAGTTAGTGGAAGGGCTGTTCACGTGCCACGATCAAGGAGCCCTCTCCTTGAAAGGGGTGTCGGCGCCCGTCCACGTGTATCGCGTGGAGCGAGAAAACGAGGCGCAAAGTCGCTTCGAAGTCGCTCTCACCACCGGACTGTCACCGCTCGTGGGCAGAGCACGGGAATTGGCGACGTTATTGACATGTTGGGAGCACGCCCAAGCCGGCAATGGGCAAATCGTACTCATCCGGGGAGAAGCGGGAATTGGGAAATCCCGGCTCGTCCAATCCTTCAGAGAGCGGCTCGTCGATGAGGACTATATCCACATCAAAGGGCGGTGCTCTCCCTATGCGCGGAATAGCGCGTTTCATCCGGTGATCGCGTTACTGCAACAGGGCCTGCAATTTTCACGTGAAGATGACCCGCAAACGAAACTCGAGAAGCTTGAACGCGTCTGCGAGCGGGCGAAGTTTCCTCTCAGCACCACGGTGCCACTGCTCGCCAGTTTGCTGTCTCTCCCACTCCCCGATTCCTATCGCGCTTTCCCTCTTTCGCCGCCCCAACGACGTCACCAACTGTTGCAGGTCTTGCTGGCGTGGCTTTTGGCGCTCGCCAAGCGGAAACCCGTTGTCCTGGTAGGCGAAGACCTGCACTGGATGGACCCTTCGAGCGTGGAATTATTAGGACTCTTTCTCAAGAATATCGATCGGGCGCGTATCCTGTTGGTCTTGACCTTTCGCCCCGAATTTCATCCACCGTGGGAGCCCTTTCCCTATCAGACCGAGATCACGCTCGGACGCCTCCCGCAGCGTGACGTGCAGGTCCTGCTCAACCAACTCACGGAAGGCACGCCACTCCCCGCGGAAATTTTTCACCAAATCGCGGACAAAACCGACGGGGTCCCCCTGTTCGTTGAAGAGCTGACCAAGATGGTGTTGGAATCACGATTGCCGCGGAAAGCCGGAGAGCGGAATATCCTGACGAACCCCCTCCCCTCCCTTGCTATCCCAACGACGTTACATGATTCGCTCCTCGCCCGGCTTGATCGTCTGACAACCGCCAAGGAGACCGCGCAGCGTGGAGCGGTACTGGGGCGAGAGTTCACCTACGAACTGATCGCCGCCGTCTCTCCGCCCACCGCGCCAGTCCGACAGAACCTCACGCTCTTGGTTGAAGCCGAATTACTGCACCTGCGTGGGACACCACCCGAAGAGCGCTACGTTTTCAAACATGCGCTGGTCCAGGAAGCCGCCTATCAGTCACTGCTCAAACGCACCCGGCAACACTACCATCAGCATATCGCCCAGGTCCTGGAGGCACGGTTTCCCGATCTCTGTCAGGCGCAGCCTGAACTCCTGGCTCACCACTATACCGCGGCCAATCTGCCCGCGCGCGCGATTCCGTACTGGCAACGAGCCGGGCGCATCGCCATAGAACGGTCGGCACATACGGAAGCGTACCATCACTTCACACAGGGGATCGCCCTGCTCACCGCGCTGCCAGACAGTCCCGATCATGCGCAACAAGAACTCTCGTTACAGCTTGCTCTCGGAGCACCGCTCATCGCCAGCAAAGGGTATGGGGCCCCGGAGGTCGGACAGGTCTACGCTCGTGCCCAAGCGTTGTGTCAGCAACTCGGCGACTCTCCGCGGCTGCTCCAAGCACTGCTCGGCCTCGAAGCGTTTTACTTCATTCGCGCGGAATTGCAGACCGCGCAACAATTCGCGGAGCGCTGCTGGACGCTCGTCGAGCATCAGCACGACCCGGTGCGACGGTTACCCGTGCACTGGGCGTTCGGACAAGTGCTGTTCCATCGCGGCCAATTCGTGCCGGCCCTGGCTCAGGTCGAACACGGCCTTTCCCTCTATACCCCGGAGTTGCACCAACCGCGCGCGCTACAAGACTCCGGCGTCATGTGTCTCGCGTACGCGGCCATCACTCAGCTCTGCCTGGGGTATCCTGACCGTGCCTTACACACAGCCCAGCGGATGCTCACCCTTGCCCGCACCCTTGGCCACCGTTTTAGTCTCGCGGTCGCCTTGAACATGGCGGCCACCGTGTCCTTGATTCGCCGCGACTGGCCACAGGCCACGGCGCTCGGCATGGAAGCACTCGAACTGTGCCGCGAACAAGGGTTTCCCGTATGGCTTGCCTACGCACGGATTGTCGTGGGCTGGTTAGGTGTCAGACAAGGACACGGGGAAGAGCATCTGTCCCAGATGCGCGAAGGTGTGTCCGCGTGGCAGGCAACCGGGGCGGAAGCAGCTCGCTCGTTCCTGCTTTCCCTGGTCGCGGGTGCGTATGGACGCTCGGGCCAGTCCGCGCGTGGGCTCCAAATCCTAGATGAAGAGATCGCGCTCACACGGAAGAGCGGAGAACTCTACTGTCTGGCCGAACTGTGGCGGCTCAAGGGCGCGCTCACGCTTCAAAAACAGTCTAAGGCAAGTCGCGGACAAGTCGCGGACAAGTCGCGGACAAGTCAAGACAAGTCCGAGAATACCGACCCCCGACCCCCGACCCCTGACCCCCAGGGGGAGGTGGAGCAGGAGGCTGAGAGATATTTTCTGAAGGCACTCGAAATCGCCCGCGCTCAACAAGCAAAAGGCTGGGAATTGCGTGCCGCTCTTAGCTTAGGTCGCCTGTGGACACAGCAAGGCAACCTCAGCGAAGCCCGACAACTCGTGAGCGAGGTCCTTGCCTGGTTTACGGAAGGGTTCGAGACCACTGACGTGCAAGACGCGCAACGGTTTCTGGCACTGGACGCCGAGTAGAGGCAAATCAAATAGCAAATGGCAATGGTGGGCGTACCGTCGCGAGACGCCAACAACCGCGACAAGAGGCGAGGACGTCGAAGGGAGCGGCAATCTCAAGGGTGCGCATCGCTCCCCCTCGGTCAACTCCGTCAACAACGCCCCCGCGTCTCGTAAGTCTTTGGTATCAAACCCTTCGGTGAACCCATTGGGCGCCTCACAACTTGAGAGACACAGGAAGAGTTCTCACGTATCGTTCGTTGACAGAATAGTAGCGGATGTCTTCAGTTGTCATCCGAACAATCTTCCCCATACGGTGCGCTTTTGTGCGAAAGCTTGGATGGCGGAGCAGCAACCGTAAGGTGTGTGGAATTTCCCGCACGCGGGAGTCAGGCAGGGGAAAGCACACAACACAGTAGCGGGTATCCGCGACTATCTTCCGCCAAAAATCTCGCTCATTGATTGTCACGAAGGTCGGCTGGGGCTGCTGTCGAAGGAGATCGGGGATCGCTTCATCTTTAATGATTGTGTGCGGACGCAAATCGACAATGAAGTGGACCGGACCTCGATACCATCGCGTAATAGCGTGTTCCAGATCTCGACCGAGGAGTTGCTCATCTAAAACGATCATGCCGCCGGCTCTAACGCGGGGAGCGTTTCGAGAAACTGAGTCGTCACGAGCCGAACTGCTTCTTGAATAGCGGCGTGTGGGACACGCCCACGATAGCCTTCGACGAGCGCATCCACATTCTCTCCCGCCGCCAACCGCTCAAGCGTTCCAGTAATTTCAATCCGCGTATATTTGAACGTGGGTCGTCCTCCGCAAACGCCAAGTGCTCGGACAACGTAATCACCGAGAGGATAATAGCGGTAAGGCTCTCCGCCAACAATTTCCGTCACAAGCTCAGACATTGAGAATACTCCCGAGATTCGCTCGCTCCGCCATTATGGAGCGAGCGGGCCTGTGGGAACAAGAGGCAAGCAAGTCGGAGGCGGAGGGAATCTCAAGGGTAGCCATTGCTATTTCTCGCCCAGATCCGCCAACAACGCCTGCGCATCTTGTAAGTCCGTAGTGTCAAACCCTTCGGTAAACCAGGTGTAAATCTCAGATAACATTCGGTGAGCTTCTGCCGCCTTGCCCTGCTGTTGCCACAAACGCGCGAGGCTAATTGTCGCGCGCAGCTCCCACGACTTCGCCTGTTGCCGCTGAGCAATCTCAATGGCCTTCAGAAAACATCTCTCCTTCCTACTCCACCTCAGGCTCAGCACGAACGGATTTTCTTATCTGGGAAAGCTTTTTTCCGTTCACCCTGAGCCTGTCGAAGGGCAAACGTTTATGGATAATCCTCAACTAGAAACCGGATGCGAAATCGCTCGGAACGAGAAAAGCACCCAATCACTATGGAGAGTTGCCTCGCACGCCCTGCCCTCATGTTGCCGTCTTAGAAACGCAGACGGACCTGCACTCCGTACGTGCGGGGATCGCCCGGTGCCCCGATGGGCCCGGTGGGCCAGTAAAACCCGATGGTGCGATACGGCTCATTCAGAAGATTCCGTGCGAACAGAAACAGATCCCACCGCTCTGACTCCAGCCCGACCCGTACGTTCACCAGCGCATACCCCGGCTCTTTGAGGGTGTTGGCGACGTCGTAGAACACAGAGGATTTATACGCCATCTCCCCGTGGAGCATCAGCGCCACCCAAGAGTTGAGCAGGAAGCGATACTGTACGGCCGCATTGGTGGAAAACTTTGAGGTAAACGGAATGCGGCGGCCGGAGGCGCTTTTACCGGGAACAAAATTATCGAAGTGCACGAAGGTGGCATCCGCGTATCCTACTCCCACCGAGACGTCCCCACCAGGAAACGGACGGGCGCTCACTTCGCACTCGCCGCCAAAACTCCGGGCACTGCTCGCATTCTCCGTAGTGAAGAACGTGCCGTTGAAGACCGAAACCTGCGGGTTATGCCAGTCGAAGTAGAACCCCGCGAGGTTCATCATCAGCCGTTCATCAAACAAGGTAGATTTTACCCCCACTTCATAATTCCAGCCGGTCTCCGGGCCAAACTTAAATTGCGGACCGCCGACGACAACGGTGTTGAACGCACCGGCTTTGTAACCGCGACTGACGCTAGCGTAGGTCAAGAATTGATCGGTCCACTGGTAGGATACGACAAACCGTGGTGACCAGTTGTTATAGGCTGCGGACCGCTTTGCCTTCTGTGCCGGTGCAAATACGCCTGGAATACCCAGCGTGTTGACGTGGCGATAGTCTAGATCTTTCTCATCATAGGTGAAGCGAAGGCCCGCAGTGACCTCAAGCTTTTCCAGCAGTGGATAGGTCACATCTGCAAAGGCGGCGTAGCTGCTGGCTTCCACATCTCCATACGACGTTTCCCGATACCCCGCAGGCAAACCGCCCGGCCCCTCGTGTGGCAAGGCAACGAAAAGCGAGTTCTTGACCTGTTCGCGATAGTAGAAGAGTCCACCCACCCAGCGTAGGCGAGTCCCAACCGGCGAGAGCAGACGGAACTCCTGTGAGACCTGCTGCTGTCGAGTCTGAAGGCCCTGTTGCGTCGGATAGAGGGGAGTAAAATCGGCTTGGATGTCGTCAGTGACTCCACGAAATCCCGTAATCGCAGTCGCGGTAAAGCGTGGATGGTGCACGGTGAGCTTGCTCATGGCCCCGTACACATCACGATATTCATCGGCTGGCTCGGCCAGAGTGGTACGCTGGTGCACGATGTCCGCAAACGGACCGAAGGCGCTCCGGCTGACGTCATCGCGGGAATAATCGCCACTGAGATCAATCTCTACGTTCTGACTCGGCAGGAAACGGAGCTGCGCGCGCCCTCCCAGATTCCCGAGATCGTTGATATGGTGTCCGTCAAAGCGGTTCAACACGGTGCCGTCGCGCTCCGTGTACGTCAACGCAAAGCGGCTCAAGAGGGTGTCTTTCACCAGTGGGACGTTGGCACTCGCGCGTACTTTACGAAAATCATAGTTGCCAAACTCAGTGTCGAGGTCTGCCGCGAGGGTATCTTGTGGTTGCGTGGATAGTAGGTGAATGGTTCCGCCGAGAGCATTGCGGCCATAGAGCGTACCCTGCGGACCTCGCAAGATCTCAGCCCGGTCAATATCCAGAAGATCAACGTTGAAAGCACGTGGGCTGCCCACATACATATCATCAATATAGAAACCGACTCCCTGCTCTACATTCTGGACAACCATCGCGCCGACACCACGCATAAAGATATTCGCCCCGGCTACGCCACTGTCTACTGAGGTGAAATTCACATTCGGTGTGGCCTCGAAGAGATCAATCGTGCGTCGCGCGTTGCTATCCTGCAACTCTTCGGCGGAGAACACGCGCATACTGATCGGAACGTCTTGCGCAGACTCTTCCCGCCGCTGCGCGGTCACCGTAATCTCTTCCAAGCGGGTGGCGGTATTCGCGGATGGCGAAGACGGAGAGACCGGTGTCATCTCACTCTGGGCGTAGGCTATGGTGCCCTGGCTGCCAACTCCATAAAGCGCAAGCGAGATGAGGGTAACCGCACAGATGGGTGTCACGATGTTCAACTCTTTGTATTTGTTGGGGTTGCACTATGCTCAGTTATTGGAAAGTAATAACGTGGATGACGAAAAACACTGCAATTTACACGCTTGAGAGGTGAAGAGGGTCGCAAGTGCGGAAACTGACTACAGTTGAACTTGAACAAATTCAAGGACTTAAATTTCAATACCCCATCTGTGCGGTTACAGATGAGGAGGAAGCACCAGTATCGTACGGATACCGCTGTCAAGGGCTCGCTCGCGGCGATCAGTAGCGCAGCCCTACGTCTCTTTTAAGCAGAAGCCAACGTGCGCGCTGTTTGCTGAAGTAAGTCCAGATACCACCACCAATGAGAAGGAGGAACGTTGGCTCGCCCCCGGAGTTCTGGCAACGGAGCGATCTCACTCAGTCGAGCAAGGACAATAGAAGCAGCGGCCACCAGACGAGCGTCGGCTTTTTCTAAACGTCGTCGTTCCGTAGCCGACAGGTGCATTTCCCCTGCGACAAGAGCGCTTCGCGTGGACAGCAAATCCAGCAACTCAAAGCCACTGACGTCCGGATGGCGGATATCTTCGACATATTGCTTGAGAAGCAAGCGCGGATCTTGGGTCATGACAGAACCTCTTCTCCCGTTCCTACATACTCGAAACCATGGCTGTCCAGATACCTGGGCATATCTGTTGGCGGAAATGCGGTCTCCAAGATGCCTTGGGCATCGAAGATAACCAGCCACTCGCTCCTATTGATTGTTCCTCGGACAGCATAGTAATGCTGCCCTCCCACTGGATAGTGATACACGAGACTCTCAGGGGCATGCACCACGGCTCGGATCAGCTGATTATAAGTTTCCATAGACGCGCCCCTCGGCAAATGTCCTTTGCGCTGACGTTTATGCAAGTGAGGAATATCCCTGCCTGGCTTCCACCGTCCAGCAATGCGCACCTGACGCAACGCTGCGGCAATCGCGATAATTGATCTTGCCATGGTCTCGGCTGAACAGCTTCTCTCAAATGAACTTCACACTTTCATATTCAATGAAACACAGCTTGTTAGCAATCGCGCCCTGAATCAACACCGCAATCCCTCAAGACTTCAAGTAACGCTTTCGCTTCTTGCAAGTCCTTGGTGTCAAATCCTTCTGTAAACCAGTGGTAGATGGCTGATAACATCTGGTGAGCTTCCGCCGTCTTGCCCTGCTGTTGCCATAGACGCGCGAGGCTCATGGTCGCCCGCAGCTCCCACATTTTTGCTTGCTGATGACGAGCAATCTCGATAGCCTTCAAAAAATACCCCTCTGCCTCCTGTGCCACCACCTGTGAGATTTGAGGCTTGAGACTTGAGGCTTGAAGGGAAAGGGGACTAGTCTCTCGTTTCCAGTCTCTAGCCTCAAGCGTCAGCACTCCCTTGAGCCGATACAGCTCCGCCTCGTAGTAATACTCTCCATTTTCGTTAGCCACAGCCAACGCCTCGGCCAACATCTGCAATCCTTTCTTAGCCTGTCTGCCTTTCCCGTATGCTTCAGCCAGCAAGGCAAGGAAGCAGGGTGTCCCACCCTTTACCCCTCCAGCTCGCGCCCCTGTTAAGCCTTCGTGTATCCGGATAATTCCTTCTTCCACCTGTCCCTGCTCGACCAACGCCCACCCTTGCATGATGAGCCCATAGGCTAGACCATTCGCAGATCCCTGTTCTTGCGTAAGCGATATCACGACCTCTCCGTACGCTTGCACCACCTGCCCCTCCCTCCGAACCTGATACAGATGAGCCGCCCAGAAGTGGGTAAGGGCTTGCGTGTGAAAATGGGAGAGTGTCCTTGCTCGGGTGAGAGCAGCCTGGGCTTTTCTCACCGCCTGCTCTGGATAACCACGTAGCCCATCCATGAATGCGAAAAGCATATCTGCGATTACGCCGGGATCGTAGCCATATAGCAACATGTGAGTAGGAGCCTGATGCGGATCGTACAACGAGAGACAACGTTCCCAGAAAGTTTGCGCGGAGGAGAACTTTCCTTGAAGAAACGAGAGCAGGCCTGAAGCGTAATGCGCGTTTACAAGCGGGATAGGGTCTTGGTGATGCTGCGCAAGGGATTGAAATTGTCTATCTAGCTCCAAGGCAATCTTGAGATCTCCGCGCATTGAGTAGAAAAGCAGCAGGCCATAGAGCATAGGAAAGAGTTGGTGGGGGTTCCCTAACTGGTGGCACAGTTCCCATGCTCGTCTGTAGGCAGCCTCGACTTCGGGTGCACCATAGCCTTTGATAGGCATTAGGGCAGCGCCCAGAGACATCTGTAGTAACAATTCATGCTGATCGCGCTCGGGAGTGACTGAGAGTTCTGTAAGCAACGCTAAGCCTGTAGTCAGGTGGGCAATCGCTTCTTGTGATGCACTGCGTTGGAGTGCCTGCTGCCCCGCCACGCAGTGATACTGGACTGCCCTCCGATATTCCCGCCCTCGCTCGAAGTGCACGGCCAGCTCGGCGGCCACCTCTCTCGCCCGTTCGCCGTAAGCTTGCTCCTCTCGCTCTCCAATGCGCCGATGCCACTGCACACGCTGGCTAACTGGGATTCGCTCGTAAATCACTTCTTGATAGAGGGCGTGCAGAAACGTGTACCGCTCGGCCACCGTCCCATCCGGCCACGTCTCCACACCTCTGCGCCGCAGAAACTGCCCCCGCC
>JANMSE010000237.1:0-9398 GCA_031389045.1 Deltaproteobacteria bacterium
TGTCCCGCGTGCGACCGTGCCCGTGACTAACGGACGCGCGGAGCGGCCATCAGCGAAGAACGAGTTCGCATGGAGTGGCTTAAATCTGGGTTGATCGTGCATGTCCTGGCGGCATCCTGCCACAAGCACGAGACACCCGCACATGAGCCCTAGTAGTGTTCGATTCATAGCGCGCGATCGCATGGAGTGCCTATGGTTCAACTTCCGAGACATCGTGCGGATGGCACTGTTCGAGAAATTGTTTAGTCTTCTCACGGTCAAAGTTGGGGTCCACTGCCTCAATACACAAAAAGAAACGGTCATTCGAAGCAAGGTCAAAACGCGGCGCATTGAACACCGGATGATAGGGCATCGGTAATCCGTTGAGCGCCAACATCCCTACCACCGCCGCAAGCGCGGCGGAGAGAATCATCAGCTCGTAGGTCACCGGAATGAAAGCCGGCCAGCTATGGAACGGCTTCCCCCCAACCATGACGGGATAGTCAATAACCGAAATGAAGTATTGCAGCCCGTATCCCAGGGCAATCCCGGCCAGCCCACCAATGAGCACGATGAGCGAGAGTCGCGAGGGCTTGAAGCCAAGGGCGTCATCCAGTCCCTCAACCGGAAATGGTGTGTAGGCGTCCATCTTCCGATACCCAGCTTCATACGCCTTAACCGCGGCTTCCTTAAGCGTATCGGGAGAATCAAACTCGGCCATCAGGCCGTAGATGTCAGGGTGATGCGCGACAGTCGAAGTGCTCATGCCGCCTCCTCGTGTTGCCGATGCTTTTCTTCGTGTTTCTTCTCGAAGAGCAGATGACGAATTTCAGAGATGGAAATCGCTGGGAGCCCACGGACAAACAGCAGCATCATAAACAGGAAGAACCCGAGCGTGCCGATAAACAAGCCGATGTCCCATATCGTGGGATAGTACATCCCCCACGACCCTGGCACGTAATCGCGATGCAAGCTCACCACCACGATGACGAACCGTTCCAGCCACATACCAATGTTGATCGACATGGAGACGAAGAACAACATGCCGATGCTACGCCGCCAACGGCGGAACCAGAGCAGTTGTGGAATCGCGATATTCGTGAGGACCAACATCCAGTACGCCCAGCCGTAGGGGCCGAACATGCGGTTGGTCATCATGTAATCTTCGTAGGGGTTCGCGGCGTACACCAAGGAGGTGAAAGCCTCAATCCCATAGCCGTAGGCGACGAACAGCCCAGTCGCGAGCATGACCTTGGCCATGTTATCGAGGTGACGCAGGGTGATGAAATCCTTGAGGCCGAACATCGCGCGCATCGGGATGCCCAAGGTGAGCACCATCGCGAAACCCGCGTAGACAGCGCCAGCCACGAAGTACGGCGGGAAGATCGTCGTATGCCAACCAGGGATCACGGAAACCGCGAAGTCGAAACTCACGATCGAGTGCACGGAGACCACCAGTGGAGTCGAAAGGCCCGCGAGCAAGAGATAAGCGACTTCATAGCGCTGCCAGTGCAGAGCTGATCCGCGCCAGCCCATCGCCGCCATGCCGTAAATCACTTGCCCGACTCTCCCCTTGGCGCGATCACGCATCGTTGCCAAGTCAGGAATCAGCCCGACGTACCAAAACAGCAAAGAGACGGTCAGATACGTACTCACGGCGAACACGTCCCAAATCAGCGGGCTACGAAACTGAGGCCACACGCCCATCGTATTCGGATAGGGAAAGAGCCAGTAGGCGGCGAGCCAGGGACGACCGGTGTGGAGCAAGGGGAACATACCGGCGCACAACACGGCAAAAAGTGTCATCGCTTCGGCGAAGCGGTTGATCGATGTGCGCCATTGTTGGTTGAGCAAATGCAAGACCGCCGAAATCAGCGTGCCCGCATGGCCGATTCCGATCCACCAGACAAAGTTGATGATGGCGAATCCCCAACCAATAGGAACGTTGATGCCCCAAATCCCGGTCCCAACCACGAGTAGGGTAATCGCGGAAATGGTCAAACTACCAAGCAAGACCAACGCAAACGCGATACCGACGAACCAACCGGTCGGAATGTCCCCGGACAGGACTACGCCACTGATTTTTTCAGTAATGGACCGATAGGTATGCCCTGGCGCGATCAGCGGCGTGACTGTGCTCTCGCTCGCTGCCTGCTCGTGGGAAAGAGGGCGTGCCACACTAGCCATTCTCAATCTCCGGGTTTGGGTTCCTGAGCCGAGCCAAATACGTCGTCCGTGGTCGCGTGTTCAGGTCGGTGAGAATTCCGTAATTCAAGTGCGAGGCTTTGAGTTTCGCCACCTCGCTCTCTTTATCATTGATATTGCCAAACGTGATCGCTTGCGCGGGACAGGCGGCCTGACAGGCGGTAACGACCTCGCCGTCGTGAATCTTCCGGTCTTCCTTCTCCGCCGTGATACGCGCGGCATTGATGCGTTGCACGCAGTAGGTGCACTTTTCCATCACCCCGCGGCTCCGCACCGACACATTCGGGTTACGCTGCATCTTTAACGTTTCCGTCTCCCAATCCTGATACAACAAGAAGTTGAAGCGGCGGACTTTGTACGGACAGTTATTGGAGCAGTAGCGGGTCCCGACACAGCGGTTGTACACCATGTCGTTGAGCCCTTCCTTGCTGTGCACGGTCGCGCCGACTGGACACACCGGCTCGCATGGCGCGTTTTCACACTGCATGCAGGTCACGGGCTGATGATACATGCCTGGATTATCAAGGTCGTCGCTGTAATATCGATCAATGCGAATCCAGTGCATCTCACGATTCTTGGCAACCTGCTCCTTGCCAACAACCGGAATGTTGTTTTCCGACTGACAAGCCATGGTGCAGGCGTTGCAGCCGATACACGCGCCAAGATCAATCGTCATCCCCCAAGCGTTGTCCTTGTACTCGACGAGGGGATAGAGCGTCATATCCGGGGCGGGATCATGCCCCATTTCGTGAACGAAATTCGGATTTTTCTGGTACTCGCCAATCGTGCCAATGCGGAGGAGGTTACGCCCCTCCATGTTGTAGTGCGCCTGGGTACAGGAGAGGTTAAAACGCTCGCCAGTTTTATTACCAATCTCGACCCCGGACCCAGCCCACGGCGCATCAATCGTCTGTAGCGCGTAGGCATTGAAACCAGCACCACTGCCCACACGACCAGCGCGGGTGCGGCCATACCCCAGATGAAGGGTGACCGCATTATCGGGATGGCCCGGCACAGTCCAGATTGGCACGCGCAGGGTCCGCTTTTGATAAGTCAGCTCGACGATATCTTGATCGTGCAAATCCATGCGCTCGGACATGGCCGGGCTGATAAGAGCGGCGTTGTCCCACGTGAGTTTCGTCAAGGGCTTCGGCAACTCTTGTAACCAGCCGTTATTGCTAAACCGGCCATCCCCGACCGTCGGGTCGGGGCGGAAGATCAGCTCAATCGCGGTCCCTTTGCTTTCCGTCGCCGCCGGCCAGTCAATGCTCGCGAGCGTCACGCTTTTCGCTGGGAACGTGGTGCCTTCAATAATGCCATCGTGTAGCGCTCGTCGCCACGCGCGGTCGAAGTTGTCACCCGAAAGTTTCCCTTCCCATTGTTTGCGCACCAGGTCGTAACCAGAAGCCGAAGTTTGTCCAAGCAGCGCGGCGACCACTTCATGGTGCGATTTGCTGCCAAAGAGCGGCGCGATCAGTGGTTGGATAATCGACACCGTGCCATCGTACGCGCGGGCATCACTCCACGCCTCCAGCGAATGGGCTTCTGGAATGTGCCAATGGCACTGCTCTGTCGTTTCATCGGCATGTGAACTACAGTGGACGCGCACCGCGACCTTGTTCAGCAGTTCCGCGAAACGAATGTCGGCGGGGGCGTTGTACACGGGGTTCCCGCCGAGAATCACTAGCAGTTCGACTTTTCCATCGGTCATATCTTGCGCGAGTTCACGCAAGGAGTCGCTTTGCACAGTCGGGTTCACATTGATCGGATCGGTATAGATGACCGTTTGCCCAACGTTGCCCAGCTCGGCGTTGATCGCATGCGCCAGGGCATGCACGACCGGGGGTTGGTAGTCGCCGGCGATGACCACGCTTGATCCTAAATGCTGCCGAAGGTCACGCGCGATAGCCGCTATTTGCTGGGCGTAGGTTTCGTTCCCGCTCCACTGCCCGACTTCCACTCCGCTCACACCAATTTCCTGAGCCACGGCGCGAGCGAAGAGTTCGACTTCCTGCGCGCGTAAGGAAATACGGTGATCGGCCATCGCGCCAGTCAAGGAAGGGGAGCTTTCCACCGCATACAAGCGGTTCATGGTGCCGCCGCCATGTCCGTTGCCGTGGTCGCCTTCCTGGTGATGGACTTTCCGTTTCGCGGAAAACTCACGAGTGTAGCGCGTGCTGCCAGGCATGGAGAACAGGAAGTCCGCGTCAAGGGAGAGCACGACATCCGCTTTCGCGAGACGATAGTGAGTATCGACATCTTCACCGAACGCCAGCCGCGCCCCTTGGCGAACCGCATCACGTCCGAGTGGCTCATATTGATGCCAGCGCGCTTGCGGAAACAGTTGCGCCAACGCTTCCATTTGACTCGCGAACGTCGGAGACGTCGTTGTTTCGGTGAGAATGCGCAGCCCCGCCCCTTGCTTCAACAGTTGCTCGTCAAGCGCGGGCTTGATCGCCGTGGTGAATCCATCCCAGGTGCTAATCCGTCCGGCATTAGAGACGATCTGCGCGCGGTCGGGATCATAAAGATTGAGAATCGCGGCTTGCGTCAGCGCATCAGTGCTGCCCAAACTCGCGGGATGTAGGGGATTCCCTTCTATCTTGGTTGGTCGCCCCGTGTGACTTTCGACCAAGACACCCGTGGCGACGCCGTTGAACAGCACTGCGGTCGCATAGTATTGCGCTTGGCCCGGCAGCAACGACTCCGGCGGCTTAGTGTAGGGGACGATCAATTCCGTTGGCTGTTTGGTACAGGCACTGAGCCCACCGAGGGCTAAGGAGGCACCCATCAGTTGTAAGAACCGACGACGGCTCACGGAATCGACCCAGACAGCCGCGTGTTTGGGAAATTCTTGCTTGAGGAGATCGTGGAACTCTTCGGTATCGGCGAGTTCTTCAAGACTACGCCAGTACTGGGGGCCACGGTGTTCCGCGAGGCGTGTACGGATTGCAGCAATATCAATTGGCGTCATAGATGCCTGTGGTATCGTCATCGGTGACAGATCGAGCAGTTAAGCATTTTGGCTTTATCGACGTGGTACTCTTCAACAAGGGCCGCGCCGAGAGCGAGTTGATTGCCCTCGGGCTTCCAATCCATCCGAAAGACGGCTTCGCGGGGGCGGAGATGCTGCTCTGGTTGCTTATGGCAAGCGATGCACCACTGCATGTCAAGCGAGTTGGCCTTCATCATCAGCGGCATCTGATCGACCTGCCCATGACAACTCACACACCCCACGCCTTTACGGACGTGAATACTGTGATTGAAGTAGACAAAATCCGGGAGGTCATGAACGCGAATCCATTCGATGGCTTTGTCGGTGCGGTAACTCGCGCGAATGGGTTCGAGGACCGGAGCTTCAGTCCAGATTTGCGAGTGACAAGTCATGCAGGTCTTGACGGGTGGAATGCCAGCGAACGCTACTTCCTCGACCGAGGTATGACAATAGCGGCAGTCGATTCCCAAACCGTTGACATGGTGCTTGTGGCTAAAAGGAACTGGTTGTTCCCTTGGGACGCCCACCATGTTCACATACGGTGAACGGGCGAGGCCCAGGACCAGTGCCAATCCGCCTCCCGCCAGCACTGCCCCAATGACAATGCTCGCTTTGGAGAGGATATTCATCTTGGAAGGAAAGATTTGCGCCATCGAAGTATCTTCTCTCGCTCCCTAACACTAAGAGTTTCCGTCTCTGCGGTCTTTCTATAGCCAACTGATTGTGAGACCGCTTCCCCCTCTTGGATCATCGGTCACGCCTCAGTGATGAGCTGTTCGCCATTCACCAGCCGCGTTTTTCGCGCACCGTTTTCACCCGATGCTTTCTTTTCACACGAAATCAGGAACTTAGATTTCTGTTCATTCCCTCGCTTCTGGATGCCCGCGCCGCGTATAATTAGCGTAGCTAACAATTATTCCGGAAGAAAAGTCATATCGCTGTGTGCAATGCTCCCCGCTTGAAGCAGCGGAAATATAAAGAACCGGAAAAAATATGCAATGGCCCCCTGGCCTCACCTTTTTGACAGCGTGGCCGCGACCTGCTGCTCAATCCACGCGTACGTATGAGCCAGCCCGTCTTCCAGCGAAATCGCGGGCTCCCAGCCTAGCACCTGCCGTAGCCGCGAGTTATCCGAATTGCGCCCGCGCACGCCTTGGGGGCCAGCAATATGCTTCTTGGTGATCCGCGCCCCGGCAATCCCCGCGACCATGTCCGCCAGTTGGTTGATCGTCACCATGCGGTCCTGCCCCATATTGAGCGGCAGAGCGTAATCGGACGCCATGAGCTTCCACAGGCCGGTGACACAGTCGTCAATGTAACAAAATGAGCGGGTCTGTTCCCCGTCTCCCCAGATTTCGATCTCCGTATGACCGGTCAGTTTCGCCAGCGCGACTTTGCGACACATCGCGGCGGGGGCTTTTTCGCGTCCGCCTTCCCACGTGCCCAAGGGACCAAAAATGTTGTGAAACCTAACTATTCGAGTCTCCAGACCATAATCCTCGCGGTAATGGAGACAGAGCCGCTCGGTAATGAGCTTTTCCCAGCCATACGCATCTTGCGGCTGGGCTGGGTACGCGTCGTCCTCCTTGAGCGGCACGACATCAGTCATGGTCTGCAAGAATTCGGGATAGACGCAGGCCGACGACGTGTAGAGATAGCGGCCCACGCCGTTCTCGCGCGCGGCGTCCAAGGTATGGAGATTAATGAGCGCGTTATTGTGGAGAATCTGCGCATGATGAGCGGAGATAAAGCCCATGCCGCCCATATCGGCGGCGAGCGCGTACACTTCCTCAACTCCGTGCGTGGCGTGCAAGCAGTTTTCCCACCGCCGCAAATCGAGCAGCCGAAATTCGTCGGCATCGGTCGAGCGAAATTCCGGCGCTTTGACATCCACGCCACGTACCCAATGCCCCTGCTGTTTCAGCTCCGTTACTAAATGATGACCAATGAATCCACCGGCTCCGGTCACGAGAATTTTTTTCATGGTGCTCCTTCAGTCAATTCACGACGCCAATGAAAGCGCGCGGGCTTCCTCCGTATCCAGAGCGGGCCGTGCGCGGGCTTCCAAGGGCGAACCACTCACCAATTGGCGCAGATACGAGGTGCCGCTGGTGAAGAAAAACCGCAGCAAGAAATTGCGCACGTGCGGACTCCGCGCCAGGGCTAGAATCAGCCCCCCATGCGAGTTAAACGCGGCTCGCTCACGAATCAGGCGATCCACCGCCGGCGCGGTCGCCAATTGGAACGCCTCATCAATCTGGCTGTCCGTCAGCCGTTCCGCGTAGCGTCGGAACCAGCGGCCCAACCGCAACTCGTGCCCGCACCGTTCTTTCCACTCCCGCTCATAGCCGGCCAGCAACTCCTCAGAGTAGTCCTCGCGCGCCAGCGCTTGCTGAGCGGTGGCGGCGGCGATCTCGGCGCTCAGCAGACTATAGAAAATCCCTCCGCCCGTGGTGGGCTTTGTTAAGCCCGCCGCATCGCCCACCACAAGCGTCCGCGTGGCAAAAGTCCGCGCCAGTGGCATTAAGGGAATGGGGCGCCGGCGTAGCCGAACCATCTGGCTAGCTCCCATTCGCGCGGCCACGGGCGCACTGCGCACGAAGCGCGCGAACGCGTGTTCCGCTTCCTTGGTCGCCATCAAGCCAATGCGGGCCTTGCGTTGCCCAGCCTGATCGCGGAACGGCACAATCCAGGCAAACGCGCCAGGGGCAACCGTGGTGCCAAAATAGAGTTCGATCTCTTCGCTCCACGGGAAGTCCGCTTCCGCTTGGGCCGTCTGAATAAATTGTGTGGGAAGAGGGAGCCCTAGTGAGCGGTGCAGGTGATACGCCGCGCCGGTGGCGAGAATCACCAGTTTGCCGCTGACCACGCCCTGTGTGGTGGACAAGCCCACATTAGTAGGCGTGCTTTGCACCTGGGTCACGCGCGCGCCCAAGAGAATCTGGGCCCCAGCGGCGCGCGCCTGATCCGCCAAACTGCTATCAAAGCCGCGCCGATCAATCAGCACGGCTTCTGACGCATCCGTTTGGTAAGACAGTGCGTATCCAGCCGGAGAATGAAATCGTGTCGCGCGCTGTTCGGCAAGAATTGCTGTCGTTGGGAGAGCAAACCGCGAAAACGCTTCCTTGGCCAGGATACCCGTACAATGGACCGGTTTACCAATGGCCGAGTGTTCTTCGCAAACCGCTACCGACCATCCGCGCCGCGCGAGACAGGTCGCCGCATGCAATCCCGCGGGACCACCTCCAACAATAACGACGTCATACACTCGTAGTCTTCTCCTTGCCGCTACTTCCGACAGCTTATGGCTTATGGCTCGCTTCGCTCTATGGCTTATGGCAGATAGCTGATGGTAGGAGTTCTCCTACCATAGAGTGAGCGTAGCGAACGAGCCATAAGCCATAAGCTATAAGCTATAAGCCATAGGCTAAACTACCACTTCTTCCCTCTCCGTTCCCATCCCCCACGAAAGGTGATCCAGAACGACAGGAGAATCAGACGCAAATCCAAGCCAAAGCCCCGACGCGCGATATACAGCGTGTCGTAGCGAAATTTCTGGCGTGGCGGAATGTCGCGATCCGCGTATATCTGCGCGATCCCCGTCAACCCGGGCACGATTTGATGGCGGCGCTGATAGCCAGGCACCTCCGCCAACGCGACCACCTGGCCATCCCCACGGGTGAGAATCTCACCCACGCGCAGGGCTCGGGGACCAACAAAACTCATATCGCCACGAAAGATGTTCCACAGTTGCGGCAGTTCATCCATCGCCGTGGCCCGCAACCATTTCCCAATGCGCGTCACGCGGGGATCTTCAAGAGTCGCCTGGCGCGGGCCAAATCGCTGGTCGGCGTTGGGCACCATGGTGCGAAACTTGAACACCGAAAACGTTTGCCCGCCTTGTCCCACTCGTTGGTCGTAAAAGAAGATCGGCCCGCCGTCCTCAAATTTAATCGCGGCGGCGGCGATGGCCCATACCGGCAGGGACGCGATCAATCCCAGTCCGGATAGCGCGACATCGAAAGCGCGTTTACTCCACGGCGTGGGAAGAAGAGGAAAGTTGGCGGCGCTCTTGTCATCGGCAACCGGAAGCGAAGTGTCTGCTCGCGTCATGGACATCCCCTTTCACCGAGCCGCGAGCTGTTGAAAAAGGGCGAAGTATTTTTCAACCTGCGGTTTGCGGTCGAATTGCAATCCCGCGAGGCGCGCGTTCTGCCCT
>JANMSE010000243.1:0-17767 GCA_031389045.1 Deltaproteobacteria bacterium
GGCGAGCGCGAGGTCCCATTCCTTCTTTTGCATATACAAGCGCGCGTTCGGAAAGATCGGGCGAATTGCCCCGGTCGCGGACTTATCAATCACTCCACCGATGTGATCGAAATGGAGGTGCGAGAACACGATATGCGTGACATCCTCAGGCGCGAGCCCCAGTTGTCGCAACCCGTTCACCAAGCGATCATTCGGTTCGGGCGTATAGATTTGTTGTTCTCGCTCGCTGAGGCGGTTGCCGATTCCGGTGTCGACCAGAATGACCTCGTTTCCCGTTAAGATGAGTGGACACGTCAGGCTCATCTTGATGCGATGGCGGACATTGGCGGGTTTCTCTTTTTCCCACAGTTCACGCGGGACGATGCCGAACTGCGCTCCGCCATCGTCCCACCAGAACCCCGCGTTCAGAAAATGAATAGTCGTGTTTCCGGCGTGTAACATGCGGGGGACTATAACTGACAGGAAAGCAGGAGTCAGTAGTCGGAAGAGAGGTGGCAAGGGTCGCTGGCTTGACAAAAGCTAGCACTCCTCCGTTTTCTTATTTTTGCCTTTTGCCCTTTGCTTTTTGATTTTTGATTTTCACCTTGGCCCTAATACACCGCTGAGACAGTGTACCCGCGCTCCGTCAAGAGTTGCAAAATCCCTTTCTCTCCCGGCAGATGGAGTGCTCCGACGGCGATGAACGCCGACTCCTGTCGAAGGCGCGGGAGCATCCGCTCGACCATGCTCACATTACGGTCATCAATCAACCGACGCAGAAAGGCTTCAGCGCTTTTCCGCTCCTCAAGGGTTTCGTCGTCGAACTCCCGGCTCAAGGCGAGGAGCCCGCCGATGTCATGGGCGAGGTATCTTTCCGTGAGCTGGACAAGCTGGGTGTCCACCGCGTTCGGGTCTTTCACAATCTGTTCAAGCAGCAGAATCTGATCCGCGAGTGGCGTCTCCTCGAAGATGCGCGTTTGCTCCTCCGCCGTCTCCAGGCCACAGAGCCGTTTGTCCTGTTGCTTCGCGCTCTCGTAGAGCACGAGGTCCAAAAACATCCCCGTCTTTTGCGGCGGCATGCTCAGCGTCAAGAACACCGCCCACGGCTTGAACATGGTCAGCGCCTGGGCTGGGATGCCTCGCTTCACCATCAACGGCGTCAGTTGCTCAAAGAGTTTCTCGCCGACGACAACCTGAAGCGTCTTCCCATCCGCGAGCAACATGCTTTTGCCCATGGACATCATCGCTTCGGTATCCGGCACCATTTCCATGCAGAAACTGTCACTCGCGGTGAGTGCGTGTTGGACCGGCTCCGGGACGATGGTGATCTGGGGATCATCCGAATGCATGGTGCCGAAGAGGTAGTCGGGTGTAGTGTCAGCCGAGGATGAATCCCTTGGCGCTTCAATCTTCCACAACAGGCCGGTGGTGAACGCCGCTGCTGGTGGGGGAGCCGTTGCGGCGACGGGTTCGCTTATGAACCGCGCACTCGGTTGCGCGGCGACTGGGAAGGTTGAAAACAGGAAAACGCCGAGGGACGCGAGGAACATACAAACAAGAGAATGAATCATGCTTTGCCTTTCATGGGGGAGCAGCCGCTGGCTCTATGCAACCCCTTTCCGCCTATGGTAAGGCAGAAGCCGTCACAACCCAAGGTCCAACACAAAGGGGAGGGTCCACGTATGGCCTACGAATCGATCATTTACGAAAAAGTCGAGGACAAAATTTTTCGTCTCACGCTGAATCGTCCGGAAAAATTGAACGCCATGAGTCGGCAATTGCTGTCGGAACTCGACAGCGCGATGGACGAGTTTGAGGCGGATAACGACGCGAGTGTGTTGATTTTCCGTGGCGCGGGGCGGGCGTTCTGCGCGGGATACGATCTTCAGCCTGTCAGTGGGTCAGGTGGATTCACGGTGACCAGTGATCGGTGGGGGTTGCGCAAGATCGTGGCTCGATGGCAACGGCTGTGGAACTTGCCGAAGCCGACCATTGCGCAAGTGCATGGTTATTGCCTGGCGGGAGCCACGGAGTTTGTCGGCCATTGCGACTTGGTGTTCGCGTCGGAGGACGCGGAATTCGGGCACCCGGCCGGCCGCTCACTCGGGGTGTTGCCGACCCTGTCGTTGTGGCCCTATCTGATTGGTATTCGCAAGACCAAGGAGTATTTTTTCACGGGCGATTCGATGTCGGCCAAGGACGCGCTGGAAAACGGGCTCATTAACCGTGTCTATACGCGTGAGAAACTCGAAGAAGAGACCCTGGCCTACGCCCGGCGTGTGGCGATGGTGCCGTTGGATTTACTGACGCTGCATAAGGGCGCGACCAACCGCTTTGTGGAACTCATGGGCATCTACGCGGCGGAACAGTCGGCCTCGGAGTACGATGTCATCGCGCATCAAACGGTGACGGTGAAAAGCGAAGTGAAAAAGATGGGCGAGCGGGGACTCAAGGACGCGCTGCGAGACCGGGATAAGCCGTTCGCGGGGAAAAAATAGAGGGGAGCGTTCAGCGTTCAGCTCTCAGCTTTCAACAAAAACCAGAAGATGACGCACCTTGTTTTCTGTTTGGCTGACGACTGAACGCTGATAGCTGAGCGCTTGCATAATGAGGGTAGGGGACTCGTATGGCGGAACAAGAGAACCGTCGCATCTATCTGATGCGGCATGGGGAAACCTTATACCAGTCGCGCGCTTCGGAAGGAGCGCTGGGGAATGGTGAGCTGACGGAACGCGGACGTGAGCAGATCGCGGCGGTGGCGTTGTTGTTTCGTGGCGTGCCGTTGGATCGCGTCTATGCGAGCCCGCTCGCGCGGGCGCAAGAGACCGCGCGTATCGTGGCCAAGGAGAAAGGGCTGGATGTCTTGCTGTCCAACGATCTCCGTGAAGTCACTCCCAACCCTGAAGTCGTCGCGAAGCTCCCTACCAAGGAGACGCTCCAAGAAGTACACCGCTTCTTCAAGACCCCGCAGGCGAGTTGGGACGAGCCCTATCTGGGTGGAGAGACCTTCCGCCAGGTGCAAGAGCGGGGCGTGCGGTTCTTCCTCTCACTTCTGAGTCAGGAAGATTGGCACACCGTCCTCGTCGTCGCGCATGGCGGGATCAACAATGCCCTGCTCGCTCACGTGACCGGCGTGAGTAGTGGACGGCTGTTCAATATCGAGCAGGATTTCGGCTGTATCAACGTGATTGATTTTATCCACGGCAGTCCGCTGCTGCGGCTGGCGAATTTCACGCTGTACGATCAACTCAAGATCAACCTGCGGGTGCATAGCCTCGATATTATTCTGCGGCTGTTGCAGGAGCGGGGCATCGTCGGACGGGAAGAGAATGACGGGGGACCGAAGACCGGAGACCGAGGATAAGGCGATTTCCAGCGTCACGCTGGGATTCCCGTTGGTCATCCCAGCCTACCGTGCTTCCGCTTTTTCCTCGGTTCTTCTTTTCCTCTCTAGCCCCTAACCCCCAGCCCCTAGCCCTGTTCTCGAAAAATCCGCTTGACTCCATTTCAAGCCCTGCTTATATAGTCCACACAAACTACTCGGCAAAGAATACACGTGTGAGCGTTCAACTCGTCATCCTTGGTCTTCTCTCCGAACAGCCGCGCTACGGCTATGAGCTGCGTCAGGAAGTTGAGCGTCGGCTCTATGCGACCTACATCAATTTGAGTGGTGGGTCGCTGTATTACAATCTCGGTCAGCTTGAGCGGGCGGGCTACGTGGAAAAAGCGTGGGCTGAACAAAAAGGACGCTATCCCAAGCGCCAAGTCTACCAAATTACCCCGGCCGGCAAGACGTACTTAGGGGACGAAGTGCGTCGGCTGTTCGTGGATACCGCAAGCCGGGAGAAAGTGTTCGATCCCCTGAACACCGCGTTGGCGTTCGGTCACTTCGTGGACGATGACACTATACGTGACGCGCTCACCCGCCAACTCCATTGGGCGCAAGAGCGGGTGGCCTGGATTCACGGACAACGGGAATTCTGGCGGACCCAAGAGATTTCCCTCGCGCAAGCCAAAATTATTGAACACGGCCTGGCCCATTATCGAGCGGAAATTGCTTGGCTCGAAACGTTTCTCAAGGACCTCACCGCGGCACAATCAGCGGACCAGCCACCCCACCAGGCATTGAAGCGTACCGCTCGATCGCACGTCTCTAAAAATATAAGCGCAGCGCATTCCTAAATTATTATCCAAAGAGGAGGGACCATCGTGGAAGGCTTAAGTGTTCTCGATATGATTCACCAGGGGGCGTTAGTGACGTATCCTCTGATCGTGATGTCGATAGCGGTCATTACCATTATTGGGGAGCGACTCTGGGCCTTACGCGGGCTCATCGCGAGTACGCTCCAGACGGCCCAGGGGTTAGTTGGCAAATTGCAAAAAGGCGATTTCAAAACCGCTTTGGCGACCGCGCAGCAAGGGAAAAGCTCCCCCGCCGGACGCATGTTTCGCGATGTTATCTCTCAGCAAGAAGGCGAGTCGCTCGAATATCTCTCCGAGGTGATTGAAGACCGCCGCTTTGAGGAGGTGGAGGCGATGAAAGGTTCGATTTGGATACTGGGCACCGTCGCGGTCAGTGCCCCGTTTATTGGCCTTCTGGGCACGGTTATCGGCATTATCAAATCGTTCCACAGTATGGCTGTGCAAGGTAGTGGCGGGTTCACCGTCGTCGCGGGCGGTATCTCCGAAGCCCTGATCGCGACCGCCTTGGGGCTCGCCGTCGCGATTATCGCGGTCATCTTCTACAACTACTTCCACACCAAACTCGAACGCATTGAGGCGGTGATGACGATCGCGTCCGACCGCGTGCTGGAAGCCATCCGCTTAGGGAGGAAAACCAATGGGAATGGCTAGTCCACGCAAGAAAAAGGGCAGCGGTTCCGCCATCATGGCGGAGATTAACATCACGCCGCTGACCGACATTTTCCTCGTGTTGCTGATCATCTTCATGGTGACCAGCGTCGCGATGGTCCAGTCCGGAGCCAACATCACTCTGCCTGAAGTCGAGGAGACGAAATCCGAACCGCGACAGATTGTCATCACGGTCACGCCTCAGAAGGAAGTGTTCGTCAATAACGCGCCGACCACGTTGGCCGATTTGGAAGGATTCCTGCGGCCACTCATTCAAGCGCAACCAGATATTCCCGTCGTGCTCGAAGGAGACAAGGACGTCATTTTAGGCGAGGCAGTCAAGATCCTGGCGATCGCGCAGAAGGCGGGAGCGAAACAGATCGCCATTGCGGCTGATAAACCAGGAGGGGCATAACCTCAGCCCCTCCCACAACTCAAGAGCAGGTATCATTATGGCTTCTTCTGAAGACACAAAAAAACCGCAGCCTCTGATGATAGACGTCGAACAAGAATTGCAAGAGGACTTGTGGCTCTATCGCAACCGGGGATTGAGCAAGAACGCGCGCTGGTTCGCGATCTCCGCGGTGGCGCATGTCCTTCTCTTGGGGCTCTTTGCCACACTCACCATCACCATCGTCAAGAATCGCGAAGAACTCATTAAGCTCGTCAAAGTGACGGATGTCGCACCGTCCTTGGAAGAAATGGAACGCCGGGCCAAGGAAGCGGCGGCGGAGAAACCGCCAGAGGAACTCGAAGGCGAACCGTCACTCAAGGATTTGCCTGGCGTGCTGACGATGGAAGAGCTGGCCCCCAAGAAAGCGAGCACGCCCGCCGGACCACCGCCGGAAGTCGGGAAAGTCCAAGCGGTCCGTGCGCTCACGCTACCGTCCTCACCTCCGCCAGTCGCGGCGCAGCGATCACTTCCCGTGATTAGCGGACTCGGACCGGGACTCATTGGCGTCGCACCGAGTCGTGATGGCGCGGACCGGGGCGGGAGCCTGAATGGCATTGGCAACATCTCCGGCGTGATCGGTGGTGGTCTCGGCGGTGAGGCGGGAGAGGCCGCCAACTCGTTACGGAAAGTGGGGCTGGATGTCGCCTTGGTAGTCGATGCCACGGACAGTATGCAGTTTGTCACCGACTCGATCAAATCCCGACTCCTCAAACTGATCGCCGCGTTGCAAAAAATGGTGCCCACCACGCGGATCGGGATCATTGCGTATCGGGACAAAGGGGAAGAGTACGTCACCAAGTGGGTTGATCTCAGTTTCTCGACCAGTAAGCTGCAAGATTTCGTCTCGAATCTCAAAGCTGGTGGAGGCGGGGATTGGCCGGAGGCGGTGTACGATGGGATGGAAGCAGCGGTGAACGACCTCAAGTGGCGCAAAAATTCCAAACGCGTCATTATCGTGCTCGCGGGTTCACCGCCCCATGCGGACTCCATTAGCAGTGTGCTGCAACTCGCGCAAAATTTTCACGCGCAGGGTGGCGTGGTCAGTGTGGTCGATCTCGCCGAAAAGATGCACGAAGATTTTGAGCGGGCGATCTATAAATCGAGCGGCACGGCGCTTGGTCCTGATTACAAACCGACGCCGCTGCCGGCCTTTTACCAAGAATTTCGCAGCACCATGTCCTCGGTCGCAAAAGCGGGCGGCGGCGACTTCTTACCGCTGACCGATGAGAAGGCGCTGATGCGGCAGATTGTGGTTGTGGCCTTTGGCTCCCGGTGGCAAGTGGAGCTGGCTAGGTTTCTCCGCGATTTGGAATAGGAGCATACACGTGCGTCGGGTGATCGTCCTTGGTTCTTTCCTGTCCTTGATAACGAGTCTCATGCTCTTGAGCCGAGTGGAGGCGGCGACCGTCGCCGACCTCCTGGGGCAAGCACGCCAAGCCCAAGGGCAAGTCAGGAGCCTCAAGAGTGGCGGGACCGATGATAAAGTCCGCGCCACCGAAATTCTGGGCCCCATTGTCTTGGGGTTGGTGGGAGCGTCCGACCTCTCGCAGGCCGCCCAGAGTCAGCGCGCGACCGTGCGTGAGGTGTACGACATCCTGAATAGTCCGCTCGAAGATATTTATGAGAGCGCCTTTAGTCATATCAACGCGATGCAGAAGTCGGTTATGGACCAAGACGGTGACCTCGAAGCGTTGTATGAGACCCGCGAGTGGAAGGACACGCAAACCGTGGCGTCGCAGTCGCTCTATTTCCTGAATTGGTTACGGTTCATTGGGTCGTTTGTCGCTGATGGGCAGAGAAGAAAAGAGTTGCTGCAAAAAGCCTCGGATGGATTCTCCGAGTTCACCGGTGGGCAGCACTGGACCCCGCTCAAGCGCGAAAGTCTTTTCGGGCGAGCGCTCTGCGAAAAAGAACTCCGGCAATTTGACTGGGCCATTCGGGACTTGGAGTTACTGCTGGAAGACACGGGACTTCCGTCCGATATGGACCGCAAAGTGCGCTCCACCTTAGCGGACGCCAAAGCGAGGCGATCATCCAAGGGGTCTGAGCCGGATAACGAGCCCGCCGCTGCGCCGCCACCGCCCACACCTGACGACATGGCGAAAGCCTATTTGCAGAAAGCCCAGAGTCTCTTTGACCAGAGTCAGAAAGAAACGGGAGCGAAACGCGAAAAGACGCGACTTGAAGCCCGTGCCTATCTCGAAGAGGTCAGAAAGAAATGGGAGACCTGGAAGGAACGAGCCGACGCCGTTGAGAAAGCCGAACTGACAGCGGAAGAAGTCGCCGCGATTGAAGAGGAAAAGAACCCCTTCCTGCCGTGGAAAGAGGCATTGGAGCATCTGCGCCAGAGTGACTATGTCGCCGCCGTGCCGCTGTTGAAAAATGTGCTGACCTCGAACGACCCCCGCGCCGCGGCGTATCGGCGTGATGCCCGTTACTATCTTGGGGTTGGACTCTTTCAACAAAAAGAGTATCGCGCGGCGATGACGCAGCTTGATGAGTTTTTTGGCAACGACGGGGCTCCACCTCGCTATGGTGCGGATGCGGCCTATCTCCGCTTCAAGGCCAGTGAAGCGCTCTATAGCAAGGGAGCGACGGACGAAACAACCAAGCTCTATCTGAGCGCGACCAAGGACATGTTGCGCCGCTATCCCAATCACAAGTCCGCGTTCGAGGCGCATTTTCGGTTAGGGGAATATGAACAGAGCCACGGCAATTATCTGGCCGCCACCGATTACTATCAAAAAGTGACCGGCGATGTCCCGTTCCGGGTGCGCGCTGACTACGCCACTTTACAGAGCTATTTTTCACTCGTGGACGCGTTGGAGGAAAAGAAAGCGATCCCCATCAACGAGAACGACCTCTGGAAACGCATCGCGCCGAGTATCCAGTCGTTCTGGAAAAGCAGCGCCGCGCTCGACCAGAATCCCGCGCAGGCCCAGCAAGTGCCGCTCCGCGAGTATCGTGGTCGCGTCACCTTCCTCAATACGATCTTGCTGGCGAAAAACATGGGCACCAACGCTGGGGCGATCCTCACGCTCTTGGTGGACTTCGAGAAAAAATACCCCGAACAAGAGAAAGCCTTCGAGGCGGTGGCGCGCACGCGGATCATTGCCCTGCAGAAGACCGGGCGGTTCGCGGAGCTGGAGAAGAGTATTGACGCGATCATGGCCCGCTACCAGCCCGCGCAGCAACAAGAGTTGCTCAAAGGCTTGCCGCAAGTCGTGGCCGCCGATGTCAAACGGCTAGAGAAACAAGAGGACAAAGAGTCGCTGCTGGCCGCCAAACGGCTGTTAGCGCGCCTCTATGCCGACCGGCTCAAACGGGGTGAGGCGTTCGCACCAGAAGAATCGCCCGATCAGTTCAAGTACAACCTCGCGCAACTCTACCTTGATGTGAAGGACTACGAGAACGCCTCGCAACTCTATCTGGAGTTACGCAAAGGGGGCGCCTATTCGCTCGCGTCCCTCGCGGGGCTGGCACGGATCGCCGAGGTGAAGAACGAATTGCCCCAAGCGAATACGTATTGGGAAGAGCTGCTCAAAGGATCGCAAGTCGGTGATCCTCTCTGGTTCCACGGCACGCACGGCATCGCGCAGATACAGGCCAAACAAAACAATCAAGACCAGGCATGCCGGACCATCAGCGCCGCCTTCGTGATGATAAAACGGGTCACCGACCCTGGACTCAAGAAAAAAATCCAGGACTTGTCGATGCAGACGTGCCGGAAATGAGAAGGACCGGGGACCGAGGACCGGAGACCGGGGACAAAAGACTGGGACTTTGGACCTTAGACCTTGGACTTTGGACCCGAAACCTCGGACATAATTGATGCTCACAGCTAGCGGCGTGTGGTTTTATGTCCTCAAAGGCGGGCCAGTGATGATTCCCATCCTGGCGCTGTCGGTCGTGGCGTTGACGATTGTGCTGGCGAAGTTCTGGGAGCTGTGGCGGTTCCGAGTGCAGCTCAACAAACTCACGCGCAAGCTCCACCTGTTCATGCAGGAAGGGAACCTCAGTGCCGCGTTGCACCTGTGTCGCGATGACAATACTCCACTGAATCGGCTGTTTGAGTCCGCGCTCGTGCATCGCGCGCAAGAACGGGCGGACCTGACGCGCCGACTCGAACGAGCAGGCGGAGAGGTGGTCGCTGACCTTGAATCGTACATGTCGGCCTTAGCAACGGTGATCGGCGTCGAGCCGATGCTCGGTTTTCTCGGCACGATTGTCGGGCTGATAAAAGCCTTCATGGTCTGGGAGCGGATGGGAGAGCAGATTACCATCAATATGTTGGCCGGTGGCATCTATGAAGCGATGATTACCACCGCGGCGGGGTTGATCGTCGCGATTCCCTATTACTTGGTCTACAACCACCTCGTGTCACGCATTGGCGTGCTCGCCCGCCAGACGGAAGAGCGGACCGAGGAGTTTGTGGATGTCCTGACCGTCACCAATTTCCGGGAGCCGCTCCGCCATGCGCTTTAAGCGACAGAGCAAAATTCTCCTTAGCCTGGAGTCCGTGGCGCTCACGGACATCATTATGAATCTGTTCATCTTCTTTTTTATCACCTTCAGTTTGATGGCCACTTTTCATAAAACCAACGAAGGACAGGTCGCGGTCACCCTCCCGAAAGCAACGACCGCAGCCCCGCCCGTGGAGAAAAAAAGTCTGTTGGTGAGCTTGGCGAAAGAAGGCGGTCTTTTTCTCGATAACACGCCGCTCACCTTGGAGCAGTTACGCACCCATTTCCAAGTCCAGCAACAACAGGGAGCCGACCTCACGCTCGTGATTCGTGCCGATAAGGAAGTGTCGCATGGGCGTGTCGTGGAGGTGATGGACCTGGCCCGTGCCGTGGGGCTCAATCATCTGGCGATTGGCACGCAGACGAAGTAAAGACTTGAGACTTGGGGCTTGGGACTTGAAACTTGAGGCTTGCAACCCGAAACCCGAAACCCGAAACCTGAAACCCGAAACCTGAAACCCGAAACTGTCCCCATGACCCCCTGGCAGGAACACAATCTCGCAGCCATCAAGCGGCGCTTAGCCGCCGCTCGTCGTGCTCCAACCGGCCTGCTCTTCGAACAGGTCTCGCCTCATAATCACATCCTCGTGCGGCGGTCGGATGACCAACTGCTGCTCTGTTATCGCCATACGCGTGGCAAAATAGAAGAAATCCAATCACGCTTGAGTCTCTCCGATCCACTCAGTCTCCTGTCCGATTACACACAGGCGATGTTGCTCACCCTGGCCTGGCGACCCGACCCTCAGCGGGTTTTGCTCGTCGGGTTAGGCGGCGGACGGTTGCAGATGATCTTGCATCATTATTTGGAGCAGACCCAGCTCGACACCGTCGAGCTTGATGCAACGGTGCTGGAGGTTGCCCGGCGTTTCTTTGGCTTTCTACCGGATGACCGCCAACAGGTGGTGGTGCACGATGGTCGCGAGTATCTGCGGGAGACAAGTCGCACCGAACGCTACGACCTCATCTTTCTTGATGCCTACCATGCGAGCGGAGTCCCGCTCCATCTCAGCACTCAGGAGTTTTATGCCGAGTGTCATGCGAACCTCACGGATGGTGGGGTCGTGGTGACCAACCTCCACGCTTCCACTTCAGTCTATGACGCCGTGCGCAAGACCTTCGCGCTGGCTTTTCGCCATACGATGGCTTTTCGGCTGCTAGGTGGGAACATCGTGGTGATCGGCACCGACGGTGAGCAACTCAGCGTGTCCGAGGTCTGCCAACGCGCGACAGTGGTGCAGGAGCGCTATGGGTTCGATTTCGCGTTACCGGAGATCGCCAAGCGGCAGACTTCTGGTGCGCCGTATCGCCAGAGCGCGCCGGTGCTGCGGGATGCGTATACGCCAGTGGGTGGGGTGCTATCACGGTCCTAACGAATGGCGAAAAAGACGTGAAGCATCAAGTACACCACCGGACCAGTCACAGCGACGTAGAGCCACAGGGGAAAGACCCACTTCACCAACCGGCGATGGGCTTGGCGGCGATCCGCCCACCCCGCCAGATAGGACAGCAGAATGAACGGCAGGCTGATCGCGGCGAGCGCGATGTGGGTAATAAGGAGAAAAAAGTACACGGGCCGTATCCACCCCGTGCCGGTGAACTTGGTTTCCGTGCTGGTGAAGTGATAGAGCACATAGCCGAGCAGAAAGAGACCCGACAAGATCATCGCCGTGGTGACGTAACGCTGATGCCACACAATATCGCCGTTCTTCACCGCCCGCCTCGCCAACACCAGGCAGACCGCGACCAGCGCATTCAGCGTTGAATACACTGCGGGCAGAAAGTCCAAGCTGACGCCGGGTGGGAGGTCGATATGGAACTCTGGTCGTCTCATCAACCCGATCAGCACGAACACGAACCCGGTGACGATCCACACGAGGAGTCGGAGTTTCCGTTCGGCGGCGGGACTGAGTGTGTTTGGCTGTTTCATGGGTGTTGATGTCCCGCACTACCTGTTTCTCTTCATGGAGGCAAGGCTCCATAAGGAAAAGTCATTTGCTCCCCCCTCACCTTCGCCCCGGTATGTCGAAAAAGAGCAGAAAGGTTTATGTGCAGAATCAACGGAATGACGCGAGGGTCACTCATAACCTGTCACTCAACAAAGGAGGATTGTATGGACATGCAAACATTCTGGCGTGAAGTGGAAAAGATCGCCGACGAGTTCAACATCGGACGGCACCCGTTGGTCCAACGGATCAATGAAGGAAAAGCCTCCAAGGAGCACATCAAGCAGTTCGCCATTGAACACTATGAAATGACGGTGCGCGATTCTGGCCCGTATATCGCTCAAGGCTACGTCAACATGGCCAAGCTGGACGCTCTGGGGGCGGAGTTGATGGCCGAGAACTTCGCGGAAGAGGCGATGGGGGAGCATACACACACGGGTGGGCATTGTGAGCTGCTCTATGAGTTCTGGGAAAAGGGGTTGGGACTGCCCCGCGAAGAACTGGCAACGTCGAGCGCGTCGGCTGCCGCGCGCGCGATGAATGCCTATTTCTGGCACATGATGACCAATAAAATCCGCTACTCTGGCGCGCTTGGGATGCTGGAAGGTGGGTTTTCCCTTGCCTGTGAGAAGATGCTGGCGGGCTTGCAGACCCATTACGGCATAAAACCGGAAGCGTTGCGGTTCTTCTCCGGCCACGTCGAAGCGGATCGCGAACATGGAAAGACAGGGCGCAAGCTGGTTGAGAAACTGCTGACCACCGAGCGCGACCGGCAGGAATTCCTCAAGGAAGCGCGTTGTCTCGGTCAATTGTACTGGAACGGCTGGGAAGCGATGTCGCAATAGTGCTCCCCCATCAGTAAGGAGAAAACCCCAACTCCTGTTTCGCTCCATGCACGGACGAATGATTGACTTGAAAAACCCAGGTTGTTACGGTTCGGCTAGGAGGAACTTGTTATGGCCTCGGTCAATAAAGTTATTCTGGTTGGTAATCTCGGAAAAGACCCTGAAGTACGTTTCACCCCAAGTGGGCGAGCCGTCGCGAAGTTTTCCATCGCGACCAAAGAGTCGTGGATGGATCAAGAAAACAGTCGGCAGGAACGCACGGAGTGGCACAACATCGTGGTATGGGGCAAGCAAGCCGAACTCTGCGGTCAATATCTTGCCAAAGGACGCCAGGTCTTCATTGAAGGCGCTATCCGTTCACGAAATTACGATGATAAGGAAGGGATCAAGCGGTATGTCACTGAAATTGTCGCCCAACGCGTGCAATTTCTTGGTGGTCCTGGAGGCGGCGGAGGTGGTGGTGCTGCTGCTGGTGGCGGTGGGCGCGGAGCCAGCACGGATGGTGGTGGCGGATCAGGGGGTCACTTTGACGAGTTTGGCGGTGGGCCGATTCCAGAAGACGACGTACCGTTTTAGGGGAATGACACGTAAAGCATAAAACGTCATCGCCCTTCCCCATGACGTTTTATGCTTGCCGTTTTATGCTCTTACCTCCGCCACTCCTTCCCGGATTACATCCTTCCCCTCCGGGTTATACGTCTCGTAGACATAGGTGTTCACGCCACCGTGGTCTGACACTGGCCAGACCGCGGTGGTGATCTCCTGCCCCGGAAAAACGGGGCGTGAAAAGCGCGCGCGTAGGCGGTGGAGCTTACGGGGATCGCGATCACAGAGATGGTCAATCATCACCTTTGAGGTGAACGCCATTGTACACAACCCATGCACGACGATGCCGGGAAGCCCGGCGAGTTTCGCCACGTTCTCGTCCACATGAATGGGGTTGTGATCACCAGACGCGGACGCATAACGGAAGGTCTGATCTTCGTCGATTTTCTGCCGTACTCGTAACAGCGGGTCTCCCACAGGCGCGGATTCTTCCGCTCGTCCGCGTTCACGTGAGCGTACACGTGGACCCCGAATCAGCGCGGTAAACAGCATTCGCTGTACGGCTTCCCCGCGCTGATTGCTGTACTGGACTTCGACCGTCAAGGATTCACCCGCCGGCTCGTCGGTGATCGCCGCGATGGTCGCGATGCTGGTAATGATGTCACCTGGCACCATCGGACGCAAAAAATACAAGTCTTGTTCACTGTGCAAGAGGCGGAGGACCTCGACCCCAAGATCGCCATCGGTCATCACCATCATAATCGACAGCCACCCCGTGACGACCCCGAACATGGGCGGAGCAATGATACCGCCAGGGCGGCTGGTATCCGTAAACCACGGATTATCGTCATTGTACGCATGGGCGTAGCACATCATCGCTTCAGCGGTGACGCCGTAGTTTTGTGGCGCATACTGTTTGCCGAGAAAACCGCGATTCAACCCCATGCCTTCTCCAATTTTTTAGAGCCTGTTACTCCCAATATCCGTCATCGACGAAACTGATGTATTTTCCCCTGCCGATAATGAGATGATCGAGGACACGCACCCCCATGACATCACCAATATCGCGTAGGCGGCGCGTAATGTGCAGGTCTTCCTGACTAGGGGTTGGGTCCCCACTGGGATGATTGTGGATCAAGACGACCGCCGCCGCTGATTCCCGAATAATCGGATTGAATACCTCACGCGGGTGGACGAGGGACGAGGTCAGCGAGCCTTCGGAGATCCGCACGTCCTTGATCTTCCGATTCTTGGCATCCAGCAAGAGGACATGAAACTCTTCTTTTTTCAGACCGCCGAGATGTTCGCGATAATGATGAAAGATGTCGGCACTCGAGCGAAACAGCTCACCCCGGCGGATTTCCTCTTGCGAGAAACGTTTGGCGATTTCGAGAGCGGCTTTAATCTGTGCCGCTTTGGCCGGGCCGATGCCTTTAATGACACAGAAGTCTTGCACGCTCGCTTCTTCGAGTCGACGAAACGAGTTATCAAACCGCCCCATCAGCTCACGCCCGTGGTCCAGCGCGCTCTGTCCAGTGCTCGCTTCTCCCGTGCGCAGGATAATCGCTAACAGTTCGGCGGGCGAAAGCGCCTCCGGCCCTTTCTCCAGCAGCTTCTCACGCGGGCGGTCCGATTCTGGCCATTCTTTTATCGGCAGCATGGAGAGGAACCATTGATGGGGTAGCGTGCTTTACTTCACCGAGTGGTGTGAACCTTGAGTTCCATGTCCTATTCTCTCGTCGCGGCGAGATCCTCATTGGTAAACTTTTCCACCTCGACATCGTGGAGTTCTTGCGGCTGTTGCCATTCTTCTTCTGATGAGTCGAATTCTTCCGACGGCGCGGGGCGGCTGCCCTTGGTGACTTCGGTCGGCATGCCCGTTTTCGCCATCAACGCCTTGAGCAACAAGCGCGGGTCGATCAGCTCGCTGAAGCCATTTTCGTAAGCGATTTTTTGCGCCTCCTGCCATAAGTCGGGTACGATCTTGTAGATGTCTTCATGCACTTCGGCGTACACCTTGCCGTTCAGTACGCCGAGTTTCACGGGCTGGTAGACGAACTCTCCCGGACTACCAATGCGAACGACATCGAAGAATTGTTGAATGTCCTCGGGGTACATACGAATGCAGCCATGCGTGACCAAGCGCCCAACGGCCCACGGATTATTGGTGTCGTGAATCTTATACAAGGGCAGCGTTAAGTCGAGGCGATACTTCCCCATGGGATTATCCGGTGAGCCCGCCGGAATGAAATCCTCAGTCCACCCTTTTTCGGCGATGCGTTCCTTCTTAATCGAGTCGGGAATCACCCACACCGGGTTTAGGGTTTTTCCATTGATCGTGAATTTCGCGATCGGCGTGGGCCAGTCCTCACGGCCAAGACCAACGGGCAACGTCACCACGGAGCGCTGCGTCATGCCTTTGGCTCGCGGTGGGAAGTAGTAGAGTCGCATCTCCGGGATGTTGACGACAACCCCCTCGTAGCCACTTTGAGGGAGAATCCAGAAGGTTGGCAGTTGGATCGTCTCACCAAAAGGCGGGAGCCACGGGTCCATATTGGGATAGACACCGGTTACTTCGTTGTAGCCCAGGTCTAAGTAACGAGCGACGTCAAGCAGCGTGTCCTTTTTCTGTAACGTGTACTGGCGTGGCGAGCCAATAATGGTCTGGGCACTGAGATCCCCTGGTTTCTCTGGCAGCGTGAACGGGCGGGCGACGATGATGGTCTTGCTATAAAAAGTGTCTTCATCCCAAGCGGTGGCCGAAGAAGCGCCAACCGTGACACTCGCGGTCGCGAGCGATAGTATCCCAATAACGCGAAAGAATTTTGCCTGTATACTCATAAGTCCTCAAATCTCCCCCTGCATGTAGGCTGGAGTATAACACGTCGATTTCTTCCCCACAAAGAGAAGACAACGAAAAAACTCCTCTGCTCAAGCTTGACAGGCTGTGAGCCCTTAGCGCTTGGGAGGAGTCGGCGTGGGGTCCTTTTTACGACGCGGAGGCTTTTTCTGTTTGTGCTGTTCGGCCAGAAGTCGATCGAGTTTCATATTGACGTTGACGAGACTCCCCTGCACGGTCTCTAGCTTGGCAAGCAGCTTGTTGTAGTCGTCTTTGGACGGAATGTTGAAAAGGAGCAGGAAGGAGTCAACGCTACGGTCGATCTTGCCTTTCGTGGCCGCCGCGTTTTTCAGCGCTTTCTTGGCGACGGTCGCGACGGTGGGATTGGATAACATTTCGGTGAGAAAACGATTGAATCCTTCCTCACCGGCCTCATAGAGTTTGTCAAAGAGTGAATGTTCTTCGCTCACCCTGCTCTCATACAACAAGATGCCGCGAAAGAGTAGGGCGTGAATGGTCACATCTCAACATGGACAAAAGTGAAGCAATGGAATAATCCTGTACCTCCAAGGGTTGTGAAAGAACGAATATGATCACGGTTGAAAACGTCACCAAACGCTTTGGCCCTATTCTGGCTGTTGATCAGATATCTTTTCACGTGCCGCGCGGAGAAGTGGTTGGCTTTCTTGGCCCCAATGGCGCGGGCAAGAGCACGACCATGCGAATCCTGGCGGGGTTCTTTCCGCCAACGTCGGGACATGCCACTGTCGGCGACCTGGATGTGGTCACGCAGACACATCGAGTGAAGCAAATGGTCGGCTATTTTCCCGAGCGCGTGTCGGTCTATCCTGAGTTACCGGTACGCAGCTTCCTTGATTTTGTCGCTGAGGCGAAGGATGTTCCGCGTCGCGAACGGAAGCAAGAAATTGCTCGCGTCATTGAAGCCTGTGGGCTCGAGAAGGTCAGTGATCGTATCATCGGTCACCTCTCGAAAGGCTATCGCCAACGCGTCGGCATTGCCCAGGCCTTGGTCCATAAGCCAGAAGTGTTGATTCTCGACGAACCGACGATTGGACTCGATCCCGAACAGGTCGTGGAGATTCGCAAACTTATTCGCGACCTGGGCGCGGACCGCACCGTCATCATCTCGACTCACATCCTGTCCGAAGTCAGCACTGTGTGTGACCGCGTCATTATTATTAACGGTGGAAAGATTCTCGCGTCGGAATCGCTGACTGATCTCCGCGCCCAATTGCAACGCACGCGCCGCTTGCAAGTCGAGGTCGAAGGACCGGAGGCACGAATTCGTGGTCTGTTGGAACAGATGCCGCGAGTCGAGACGGTCCACAGTCCCAAGTCCAAGGTCCAAGGTCCCGAAACGAATGGAGCCGTGACGTTTGTCGTTGAGTACACGGGCGAAGATATTCGCAAAGAGGTCAGCCGCGCTCTGCTTCAGCAAGGCTGGGGGCTTCTCGAAATGCGCGCGTTGGAATTGACGCTCGAAGATATGTATCTGCAACTCGTCCAGCAAGCGAAAGGCACGGGCGCGGGCGTTTACCTCGCTCCCGCGACGTTAGTAGCGGAACAGTAAACATTGCGAACTGACTACTGACTACTGACTACTGACTACTGACTACTGACTACTGACTACTGACTACTAACTACTGACTACTGACTACTGACTACTGACTACTGACTACCGACTACTGACTACTGACTACTGACTACTGGCTACTTCCCATGAAATTCATGTGCGTCTTCAAGAAAGAACTGCGGCTCTACTTCGG
>JANMSE010000260.1:0-5355 GCA_031389045.1 Deltaproteobacteria bacterium
GTTGTCGAATTCGCCATCCGCACCGCCCTCGCCACACACTGTCAGATCGCGCCGGTCAGCCGTTGGGCACGCAAGAACTATTTCTATCCCGATCTGCCCAAGGGCTATCAGATTAGTATGTATGAGCTGCCCATCGCCGAACATGGACATATCGACATTCACGTCGAGGGCGCGTCACCAAAACGCGTGGGGCTCACGCGCATTCACATGGAAGAGGACGCGGGCAAGAACATCCATGACGCCCACAGCGATGCCAGTCTGGTGGACCTAAACCGCACCGGAGTCCCGTTACTGGAAATCGTCAGTGAGCCGGATATGCGTTCACCTGAAGAGGCCGGGGCCTATCTGCGCAACCTTCATGCGCTGCTGCAATACATCGAAGTGTGTGATGGCAACATGGAGGAAGGCAGTTTTCGTTGTGACGCCAATATCTCCCTCCGCCCACAAGGACGCGAGCAGTTCGGCACCAAAGTCGAGATTAAGAACCTCAACTCTTTCCGGGCCGTGGAAAAAGCGATTCTGCACGAGATTGGTCGCCAGCAGAAGGAACTCGACGCCGGCCACGCCATCCTGCAAGAAACGCGACTCTGGGACGCGGACCGGGAAGTCACACGGTCCATGCGCGCCAAGGAGTTCGCGCACGACTATCGCTATTTCCCCGATCCAGACCTCTTACCGTTGGTCGTCGAATCGCCGTGGATTGAGGAAATTCGCCGCACCCTGCCTGAGCTACCCACCGTCCGTCGCGACCGACTGATGAGTGACTATCAACTGCCGGCCTACGACGCCGATTTGCTCACCACGCATAAAGAGATCGCCGACTATTTCGAGTCAGCCGTGCGGGCCTATCCCACCGCGCCCAAAGCCATCAGCAATTGGGTGATTGAAAGCGTACTGCGCGTCATTCGCGAGGAAAAACAGGATGCGGGGCCACGCATTACCGCCTGGCCATGTCCACCGGAGCATATCGCGGACCTAGTGCGGCTCGTGCACGAAGGCACCATCAGTGGCTCCATCGCCAAGACGGTCTTTGAGGAAATGCGTCAAACCCAAAAAGCGCCAGCCGCTATCGTCGCGGAGCAAGGGTTGACCCAGATGAGCGACACCGATGCCTTGTCTGCTCACATCGCCCAAGTCCTCGCCGCCAATCCCGATAAAGTAACGGCCTACCGCAACGGCAAGGAGGGGCTCTTGGGATTCTTCGTTGGCCAAGTGATGAAAGCCACGCAGGGGAAAGCGAACCCGCAGTTGCTCAATCAGTTAGTAAAAGAGCGGTTGGCTCGATAAGCAGAGGATGGCTTATGGCTTATAGCCTATGGCCCGTTCGCTCTGTTCACTCTATGGCATGAGTGTTCCAGCCATAAGCCTTATAAAGGTAGGCCGGAATAAGCGGAGCGTTTCCGGCATGGACGCTGGCTCCGGGAACGGCCTGCGGCCTTATCCCGGCCTACTAGAAAATTGGCCCTCTTCTCGCTCAAATGAAAACCGCTGTAGCCATAAGCCTTATAAAAGGAGCATCACACATGGACTTCAATTTCACACCCGAACAAGAACAATTCCGCGCCGAACTCCGCGCCTGGCTCACCACCAACATTCCACCTCACACCGGCCTGCGTCACCTTCAACCTCAAGCATCACCTGATGATTTGACCTTTCTCAAACAATGGCAACGCCACATCCATGATGGCGGCTGGACCGGCATCTCCTGGCCCAAGGAGTATGGCGGACGTGGGGCCTCCATGGTCGAACGCATGATCTTCGATCAGGAAATGGCCGCCGCGAGCGCTCCCGCCTTACTCAATGTCCTGGGCCTCGAAATCGTCGGCCCGACCATCATCGTCCACGGCACCGAAGAACAAAAACGCGCCTTCCTGCCTCACATTTTGAGCGGCGACCATATCTGGAGCCAGGGCTACTCGGAACCCAATTCCGGCTCTGACCTCGCCTCGCTCCGCACTCGCGCGGTCGAGCAGGGCGATTATTTCGTGGTGACCGGACAGAAGGTCTGGACCAGTCTCGCCTTCTACGCCGATTGGTGCCTCCTGCTCGTGCGCACCAACCCCGACACCCCCAAACACTTGGGACTCTCCTGCCTGCTCGTGGACATGAAAAGCCCCGGCGTGACCATCAAACCGTTACGCACCCTCACCGGCGACAGCGAATTCAACGAAGTGTTCTTCGAGGAGGTCAAAGTGCCCAAACATCAGCTCTTGGGCGAACTCAACCAAGGCTGGCGCGTAATCGTCACCTCACTCATGTTCGAGCGTCAGGGGCTGAGCTTCTATTTCACCTTCGCGCAAAAACGCCACTACGAGGATATGGTGGCCACGGCCCGCAAAACCCTGCGCTATGGAGAAGTCGTGTCCCAAGACCCACTGATGCGGCAGAAACTCGCGCAAGCCTACATCGACACGGAACTACTCAAGCTCAACAACTACCGCGCCCTCACCCGCCTCTTGCGTGGCAATCCTCCGGGGCCGGAAGGATCAGTCCCAAAATTGCAGTGGGCCGAGACCAATCAGCGGATGCAAGAACTGGCCGTCGATATGCAAAGCGCCCGCGCGCAACTGTATCAGGGTGAACCCAGCCTCACCGATGATGCCTACTGGCAATATGGTTTTCTACGCGCCAAAGCCAATTCGATTGAAGGCGGCACATCTGAAATTCAGCGCAATATCATCGCCGAACGGGTGCTCGGTTTGCCCAGAGGGCGATAAAGGGGAAGCGGTCAGTTGTCAGCCGTCAGCTTTCAGCAAAACAAGGAAATACACACCCTGGGGGCTCTGACTCACGCTCGAAGTTGGGCACAATCTTCTGTGTTTTCCTGTCTGGCTGACTACTGAAAGCTGATAGCTGAACACTTACCTGCGGCTTGCATCGAAGGCAATCCCAACGAAGACTAACGCCACGGCCAGCATAACTACGGCAGCCAGTGTTTCCATGATTAGAGTTCTCCCACTTGGTCGATGCGACCTTCAATCTGACGATGCAGCACGATCCCAGGTTATAACTGCTACGCTAAGGAGTAGCGCCTGATTCGGGCAAAACAGCGCGCCCATCGGTGAGCTGCCAAACATTGCCCGTACGGGCTCGCTCGGCGGCCTCGGGGGTTACCCTTCTGCCCGCCACTACGGGAATCGCTGTAACGCCAACCCGGGAAAACAACTCGGCTCTGCGTACAGCTCGCTCGACATCTCCAGGCCCCACACCCCACGATACTTCAACGATCAAATACATTTCGGCGCCATCCTTGCGACGTTTCCCATGCACTACAACATCGGCCAAGGAGATTTCATGGGCTTCGGGTGCGGAGAGCGCCCCAGCATCTATTGCGTCGTCCAACAAAGTCGTCAGTTCATCAGGCGAGAGCGCATGGACGCGGCTGAGCAACCGACCAAAGTAGGAGAAGATTTTAGTGCGGTAATCAGTTTCCAGGCTCTTTCCCTTCAGCTCTCCAACATCATCCGTAAGGATGCGTACCGCGCGGGTTAGCTCAGCCATCTGAGCGGTCAGCGTAGTCACCTGCTCTTCGGTGCGGCGTTGCGCTTCCGCCAGTTGTGAGACCGTCTCTTCTAACCGCCCCATCCGCTCTTCGGTGCAGCGTTGCGCTTCCACCAGTTGTGAGACCGTCTCTTCCAACCGCCCCATCCGCTCTTCGGTGCGGCGTTGCGCTTCCACCAGTTGTGAGACTTGAGTAGCGAGTTCTTGAAAATGCTGGTCAGTCTCGCTCCGGAGACGCGCAATATGTTCCGGCAGAGATAAAAGCTCATCGGTGAGCACCAAGCGGCGGAGTTCTTCACGCCACTCGGGCTTCTCTTTTAGAACGCTAACAAGGTCGCGAAATTCTTCAACTGTAAAGGGCATTCCAGGTCCTCTTTTCCCTCATAGCCGCAGCAGTATTTTCCATACGCTAGCAGGAGCACAGTCCTCTTTGAAGTCCTATAGGAGAAGGCGATGGGCGACCAACAACCGCTGACTAGAGATCAACGAATGGAAACTTTCTTGAATTTACCAACTATATGCCATAGAGCGAGCATAGCGAGCGGGCTATCCGCTATATGCTCATAGCTGAAAGCTGACCGCTGACCGCTTCCCCCCAGCTCCCTACTTCCACTCTTCCGGCTTCTCACGTCGCCAATCCGTCAGCGCTTGCTCCAACGTGTATTGATACGGATACCCATGTACCCGCAAAAACTTCGGGACAATGTTGTTCGAGCGGACGAGCTTGCGAACCCGTACAGGACTGATTGGTTGATGAATTCCTAAGAGACGGCAGAGTGCTGCTATTGGATAGGAAGCGCCGAGCAACAGTGGATATGGAATGCTAGGCACGAAACGCTCTACACCAGCAACGCGACAAATCGCATTCACATATTCCTCAACCGTCGGTGCTGGATCCATCGAAAAGTTGAACAACGTCGTCTCTTTCCCTTTCTCGACTTGCCACTGCATCACCCAGGTGAGCGCCTCGCAGAGTTCTTTGACGTAGCCACCAGCCTTACGTGTCTCCCGGTTGCCCATATATGGGAAATAGCGACCCAAGACGGCTTTCACCATCCGTGAGACAGTGCCCCCCTCCCCTGGACCAAACACCACTCCCGGTCGAACAATCGTCAAGCGTCTCCCTTTCGCCGCTCGTTGCCAACCAAGATGGATTTTCTCGGCCGCGAGTTTTGATGCGCCATAGGGGGAAATTGGCACTGGCAGTGAATGTTCGTCCCGCTCTTCTTCTGTTGGTCTATACGGAGCAATGCTGCTGGTAAAAATGATCCACGGGCAGTCTACCTGTTGCCCACGCGCACACGTGCTCAGCCCCAGGAAGATTGGTCGCAAAATACTCATAGGCATCATGACCGGGCTCGCGGTGGACAGCCGCCAGGTTAACAACGAGGTCAGCGTGATTTGGTAACTCCGCGTGATGAATCGGCTGCCGAACGTCGAGCTGGACTGTCGTCACCTGTCCACGCGAGGCCGCCTCTTGGAGCAGTATCGGCCACGAATCTTTCTGAGAAGGCCGGACATCAGCAAGGATAATCCGTTCAGCCAGTTTGTTCGTCAGTAAATGGGCGGCAAAGTGGGTCCCGATAAATCCCGTTCCCCCAAAAATGACACAGGTCTCAAATATATTTCTTGTCATATCCATGCTCACTCCCTTCCGCGAAGCAACTACCGACAACATGATGGGAACAGTCATATCAAACGATTACGGCGGAGAATGAATTGGGGACGTGCCCCAACGCTGCTCACGAACTTCATAATTTTGGGGAGTAAAAGGAAGAAATGGTCTCCACCACATGTTGCCGTTGAGCTTCGCTCAGCTCTGGATAAATTGGGATGGCGAGCGTCTCCGACGCA
>JANMSE010000264.1:0-14936 GCA_031389045.1 Deltaproteobacteria bacterium
GAGCGGTCGCGATTCCAGAAAACGAAAAGCTCCTCAGTTGGATATTGAAACAGCGAGAACCCAGTTCACCGACCAGGCGAGCGCACTTTCCCAGGCAGGTATCCGGGTCAATGCTTTTGTGATGAACACAGCACTGCGTTAGCAGGCGCAAGAGTTTCCCTATGAGCTTTGGCAACACACTCGGTCATCGCCTTTTGACCCCTCTCACCTTGACACTCTCTCAGCCGGGAGAGGGAATCTGGAAGCAGCGTTCCTGCTATTGCCGAATTTGATCGTCAGAATTGGTGAGGGGGTGCAATTGCCGTGTCGCCCATTGTCCGCCATGTCTCGTTGCGAGGACAGGCCCGCTCACCAACTATCAATAAACGGATACTTCTTGGTCCCACGCCGCGTGCCCACGGGCGTGGACCGCGGCGCGCTCGTGATCTAGCGCCACGACTCGGCGGGGTCGATCACATCGTCAGTGCCGCATTGCTGATCTCAAAGCACGCCTGTCTCTTTATCGCACCACTTCCAGCGCTCTCCCCTCTGAAAGACGGTTAAGATCACAACCGTTCCTGTTGACGTTTCTTACGCAGACCCGCGGCAAATTTTTTGCCGGTGTCTTCCGACATACGTGCTCCACCAGGAACGCATTCGCCGCTGTGCAAGATGCCAATATGCTGGCCGAGAAATTCGACCAACGTCCCTTCGCCGTCAGTGGGTATGCTGGGCATTGAAGAGAGCAGGAATCGCTCTCGTAAACTGTCAACGATAAGCAATTCCGGGGTTGTTCCTTGTTCACGCGCGTATGCGACGACTGCTCGTTCGAGATCGGGGGGAAGGCTGATGTGCATAATCTGTTTCCCTATTCCATTTGCCACCGCGCTTCAAGCGCAGCACGGGCGAGGAGGAATCGAGCACGACGATAACGGGAACAAGGCAAGGAACAGGTAGCCCATCACGTGGTCTGAGCCCAGAGTCCTCGGAGCCCAGGGGAGCTGCGCAGCCCTGGGTTGTGTTGCGTTACTAGTGCAGTCGTCCTCTTGCAATAAGGGAACCCTCGGTTAGTATGCCGCCATCCTCAAGTACAGTGGAGTGGAGAAAAATGAAAAAGAACATGCGTATCCTGACTCTCTGTGTCTTCGGTATTCTGGTGTCAGCCCCGTCGGCGTGGCCGTGCCAAGTCGCGGGCAACCTCGTCACCAATTGCGGATTCAATGCTGACATCACCGGATGGACCAGCTCTATCGCGGATCCAGCGTGTGTTCACAATAACGCCGATGGCTCTTCAGCAGTCGGCAATAGCCAGTGTGGGGGGCAGGCCGTCGGCGTCTTTGTGGTGCAGCTCACCAGCACCTGCATAGACGTCGCCCCAAACACCACGTACGGCTTTGGCGCGGATTTTCGACTCGTCAGTAGTGGGGGGACTGTCAATTGCTTCGCTCGGGCTGAAGCTCATACCAACAATACATGCGAAACCGGTGTCTTCCCCACTGAGACTCCCGGCATCAATCCGACAGCAGCGAGCTATACTCAGGCGTCGGGGTCTATGACGACTGGTGTGGCACAGGAATCGGTGGTGATGCGAATTCAGTGCAGTTCTGATGCAGATTTCGTCGTTCACCTTGATGATGCCTTTTTTGGTATTGATCTGACCCCGGTGGAATTGCAGGAATTCTCGGTGGAGTAGGGTCACCAACTATCAATAAACGGATACTTCTTGGTCGCGCGGCGCGTGCCCACAGGCGTGGACCGCAGCGCGCTCGTGATCCACCGCCGCGACTCGCCGGGGTCGATCACATCGTCAATCGCGAAATGCGTCGCCACATTCAACGCCTTCCCCCGCTGATACAGCCCCGCCACCATCTCGTCGAATTGTTTCTTGCGTGCCACCGGATCAGTGATCGCCGCTAACTCGTTGCGATAGCCCAGCTTCGCCGCCCCTTCCAACGCCATCGGCCCAAATTCTCCAGTCGGCCAGGACACGGTAAACACCGCGGCATCGTCCGCCCCACCAGACATGGCAATCGCTCCCAGGCCATACGCTTTGCGCAGGATAATCTTGAGAAACGGCACCTGCACATTGGCCCCGGCGACGAACATGCGCGCGGCATGGCGCACAAGCGCGGTCTTTTCAATCTCTGGCCCCACCATGATGCCGGGGGTGTCGCACAGATAGAGCAACGGAATATCGAAAGCATCACACAGCATGATGAAGCGCGCGGCCTTATCCGATCCATCACTGTCTATCGCGCCAGCCAGGTGCATCGGATTATTGGCGACCAGACCAATCGCCCGCCCTTCAATACGAATCAGCGCGGTGACCATCGTGCGTCCAAAATGTGGGCGTAACTCCAGCACCGACCCCGCATCCGCCAGCGTCTCAATTACCTGCCGGATGTTGTACACCCGCAGCCGATTCTCAGGCACGGCTTTCCGTAACAGCCGCTGATCGGCGCAAGTAAAGTGCGGTAGCGATCCCTGGAAGTAGGAGAGATATTGTCTGGTCACCCGCACGGCCTCGGCCTCGTCGGCCACCGCGATGTCCACGACTCCGCTCGGTACCTGCACGCTCATCGGACCGATCTCTTCGGGTCGAAAGAGTCCTAAGCCGCCACTTTCAATCATCGCCGGTCCGCCCATGCCGATGTTCGAGTTGTTGGTGGCGATCACCACGTCACAGCACCCCAGCAACGAGGCATTGCCGGCGAAGCAGCGGCCCGACACGATGCCAATCAGCGGCACCAGTCCACTGAGTTTGGGGAAGTCATAAAACGTGCGCGAGCTGAAGTCGCCATCGGTATCCCCAGGTCGTCCGCCGCCGCCTTCGGCGAATAACACCAGTGGCAGCCGCAGTTCGCGCGAGAGCTGAAACATACGGTCCTTCTTGCGATGATTGAGATGCCCCTGCGTTCCGGCGAGCACCGTGAAGTCATACGCCAACACCGCGCAGTGGGCGCGCTCGACCCCGAACAGGTCGGCGTTGATGGTCGCATGCCCGGTAATCATCCCATCGGCGGGCGTGTTCTTGATGAGGTCCTCCATCGTGCGGCGACGGCGTTGGGCGGCGACTCCCAACGCGCCATACTCAACGAACGAGTCCGGGTCACACAGGTCCTCGATATTTTCTCGCGCGGTCCGCTGCCCAGTCTTGCGTCGGCGTGCCACCGCCTCCGGGCGCGCGGCATCAAGCCCAATGGCATGGCGGGCAATCGCCTCCGCCAAATCGGGGCGAATCACATCTAAATCCAACTCTTGATTGGCGATGGTCACCGTGGTCTCGCCCTGTCGCTCTTCGATGAAAATAAGTGGTTGCCCCTCGGCGACGGTCTCTCCTTTTACCGCGAGTGTCCGGCGCAGGATGCCACTGACCGGGGCGACGAGGACATGCTCCATCTTCATCGCTTCCATCACAATCAGTTGCTGACCTTGCATGACCGCGTCCCCTTCGTGCGCCTCAACCGAGACGATGGTCCCTTGCATCGGTGCCCGGAGCACGACCGTCCCCTCTGGTCCTTCATTGTCGTCGCCGCTGTATGGCGGCACGGAAGATTCCAGTACGGCGTGTTCACTCTGGGGCGCGGTGGACCTGCCCAGGTCCAGAATCGCCAGTGGGTCGCTACTCTGCAGTTTCATGCCGACCGCGCGTGTGGGGCTCGTGCGTTCAAAGTACAGGCGACGCGGCGCGGATTGGGCAGCGGCCGCAAGTTCGGTGATGTGCTCCTCGACGAATCCGGTATGCACACGATTGGCGCGGAAATCGGCATGCTGCAACACCGCCTGCAAGAAGCCCAGGTTGGTGGCGACCCCTTCAATGCGGAACTTGCTCAGTGCACGGGACGCCTTGTTCACGGCTTCGGTGAACTGTGGCGAGGACGAGGAGACGATGAGTTTCGCCAACAAGGAATCGAAGCGGGCATTGGTGCTGTACCCCGCATACCCGTATGAATCCACGCGCAGCCCCGGGCCGGAGGGAACCTCAAACACACTAATGGTGCCATTCGACGGTCGCACGGAGGCATCGGCGGCCATGGACTCGGCATTGACGCGCAGTTGGATAGCAAAGCCACGCGGCTTTTCGTGGGGCGTCGCGTCGAGCCCCAGCTCGTGCAACGAGTGTCCAGCCACCAGTTGGAGCTGTGTCTTCACCACATCCACACCGGTTACTTCTTCCGTCACCGTATGCTCGACCTGGAGCCGGGGATTGGCTTCGATAAACGCGAACGCGGCCTCCGCGCCAGTGGCGGTATCGACGAGAAACTCAAAGGTGCCAAGGTTCTCGTATGTGACATGGTGCGCCATGCGCAGCGCCGCCGCGATCAGTTGCTCACGGGTTGCGGGAGTAAGCGAGGGGCTAGGCGCGATCTCGATGAACTTTTGATGCCGTCGTTGCACGGTGCACTCGCGCTCCCACAGATGGGTGATGTTGCCAGCGTGATCACCGAAAATCTGCACCTCAATATGGCGCGCGGCGGGCATGAACTGCTCGACATAGACATCACCGTTGCCAAAGGCCGCGCGTGCTTCCGACTGACAACGCTGGTACGCCTCCTCTACGGCATCAAGACTCCGCACCACACGCATCCCGCGCCCGCCACTGCCCGCCACGGCTTTGGTGACAATCGCGGTATTGTCGCCGAGAGACCGGAAAAACGCCGTGGTGTCGGCGAGGCTCGTCGGCTGCGCGGAACCGGCTAACACTGGCACGCCACACTCGCTGGCCACCTGTCGAGCACGGACCTTATCACCAAACATCTCCAACAAATCCGGGCGCGGCCCGACGAAGACGATGCCCGCCGCGGCGCACTGGCGGGCGAATGCGGCATTTTCACTGAGGAACCCGTACCCGGGATGAATCGCATCACAGCCCGTTTGCTGGGCGACGGCCACGATCCGCTCGGCATCGAGATAAGCGGCGGCACCGGTGCCGCGCAGGGGCTGGGCTGCGTCGGCACGGATAACATGGAGTGACTTCGCGTCATCCTCGGAGAAGATGGCCACCGTCTCCAACCTCAGCTCGGCGGCGGCTTCCGTAATCCGAATGGCGATTTCTCCGCGATTGGCGATGAGTAATTTCTTGAGTGACATAAGCGAAGTGTCGTTCCGTGTCGTGTGTTGGTCAATTGAATCGGCCAACCATGAACGAAGGTTGCTGGCTCGTCAACCGACTCCCTTGGACACGAGACAGTTCGACATATTTGGTAATATGGAGCGACTTCCTTCGCACTGGACGACCGAAAGGAGTCCGTAGTCAGTAGGCGTTTGCTACTGGCCTCCGAGACTCCTTGGACGTTAGACTTTGGACGTTAGACTTTGGACTTGAGACTTTGGACTTGAGACCGTGGCCGTCTACTCCCACCGCACGGGCAAGCGTGGGTCAGGTTCATAGACGCAGAAATTCCCGGTCTTGAGCGTGCTCGCGAGATGCTTTCCTAATTCCGCGTGCCCCTTGGCGATCTTCTCCACCGCCGTCTTGATCGTGCGCGTCACACAGACCCGTGCCCGTTTCGAGGCTGCTCCCACGCGCCGCTCGCGGCTTCCTATGCCAAACGCGCTCGCTACAGCGGTTTGCACTTGAACAAAGAGAGAAAGAAAGTAGGCCGGAATAAGCGGAGCGTTTCCGGCCTGTACGCTCGCGCCGGGAACGGCCTACGGAAAGGGATGTCTCCTCGCTCCAATGAAAACCGCTGTAGGCCGTGCGCGCCTGCGCATCCAACGCTTCTCCCGCGCCACCCAAGCCGTGGCGGATCGTGGCCTCGTTCGCGCTGGGCACACCCGCTTCAGTGCCATGATTGATACCTTGATTGCTTCGCTGACGGCTGAGGAGGCGTACCATCGTGGGCAGGCCAAGGGGCTGTTGTGGGCGAGTGTCAGACTTCCCGAAGAGAACATGGACGATCCGCATTTTCAGGCGCGGGGAACCTTTCAGCCCATCCCTTCCCCGGAACTTGGACGTGACCTGCTCTATCCAGTTTCTGCTGGGACCGATGGGAAGGATCGAGTGACGGCTTTCCATCGCGGAGCCTCGCGGTTAGGTGAGCATACGCGGGAAGTGTTCGCGCAGGCGGGCTTTAGTAGTGCCGAGATCAGTGCCCTGGCTGCCGAGGGTGCGATATAGCGTTCCTAATTCCGTGCCGAAGGCAGAAGATTTTCTTGTAGAGACGACTTGGGGGGCGTCTCCTCGCCCCCCTCAGATTATGACGCCACCGCACGCACCGTGTAGCCAAACCGTGGAAAGTGCACAGTCACTAGTCCGGTGCGGTCGTTCATAAGCTGGAGCGCCACCCGGTGCGCGTCGATAGCAACCAAGGTCCCAATGCTGGGATTCTCCCGCCCATAATCAAGCGGAGTCACCGACACCGTCTCCCCGAGAGCGGGATCGTTCTCTAGTTGCTCGCTGGGAAAGAGAGGTTCTGGAGTAGCGGCGGCTGCGACGGCGAGAGCTTCAAGCGCGGTCATGGGTGTGAACCGACCATGCCCCCGCGCGGCGATGCGATCCATCCACTGCCGTATGCGATCGGGGATGAGTGCCACGCGTTCGCTCGCGAGTTGATCCATCACCCACAGCGGGTGGTACATCACACAATCCGCCAAAGACATGGTTTCGCCCCAGACGTAGGGGCGTCCATCACGCAGTAGCTCGTGAATCCAATCGATCTGCGGCCGCAGTTGGGCCAAGTTCTTGGCCGCGGCGCCACGTCGGTGCGTGAGGCCAGGCTCCGGCTTACCGAGTAACGCCGCACGGTCGGCAAGGAAGGCTGGCGTGAAACGCGGGGCCTCGGCATGCACGCACGAAATGTAGTTGATGGCATTGCGGGTGAAGACGGAGTCGGTCCAGTATTCGATCCCAGCGATACCGGCGCGTTGAGCCGCGGCATCGGGGCCGGGATAAATCGACGGCTGGGGAAACCGCTGCTCCAGTTCGGCGATGATCCGTTTGGAGTCACAAAAGACATCGGCTCCGATCTGCAGCGCGGGTGCACGGCGGTACCCTCCAGTGAGGGGCATATAATCCGGCTTCGGCAGCACTGGGGAAATTTCCACCGACCGCCACGTCAGCCCCTTGAGGCCCAGGACCAAGCGGACCTTCTCGGAGTAACTGGAGAAGTCGTAATGATGGAGGATGAGTGCGGTTGTCATTATGTGCTCCTGAGAAGCAGTCGTTAATCCTGAAACACCAAATGCCCGGCGGCTTCTTGCGCGTGAATTTTGCTTTCGATCTCTGGTGAGAGCGTAATGTTCCGCGCCGCCGGAAACTTGTCGCGGTCCAGCGTCGGTCGTAAGAAATACTCTTCCGCCGTGAGCACTTCGGATTGACTCTTTAGCGGCGCGAAGAACCACACGCGTGGCAACACTCCCGGATTGAAGAAAACATCACGGTCCTTGGCGGACCATGCACGGGGCTCATGCGCGTCGTGCACGCTATAGCGCATGTAATCCAGTGTCACATCCCAATAGTGATTGAACAGAATGCCGTACCCTTTATCGTCCATGGCCTTGTTGTGGTGCTTGGCGATCCGGGTTTCGATGAAGATAAGATTGCCGTCTTTGTTGTACTGTTCGATCCGCAGCGGGTAAAAATAGTGCTTGTCGAGCCAGTAGAGGATGCGCGGGGCATAGTAGTCCGGCAGCCACTCTTCTTTGACTTGGGCCTCGACCACCCAGCACTCAACTCCGCCATCGGCGGTATAAAACGGATAGTCGTCTCCCATCATTTTAATTTGCCGAGTCGGCACATCGTGTAACGTGCCGTCGGCATCGGCGAGGGTCACGGTGGGGCGGGTCTTGGGAAAGCGAACCGTTTGCGAGAGCGTATCCACGCCCAATAACCGCCAGGAAAATTCCCACGGATCACGGCCAAAAATATCATCGAAGCTTTCCGCGCCTTGCGCGAGTTTGTCGCCGCGCCGGGGTTGGGGCTGCCGCCGCACGCGACGTAGAGCGGGCGAATAGACGTACATATCCCAGCGCGTGGCGGTCTCGCCTCCGGCACGGTACTGAATCAGCACCATCTGATTGCCCATGTCTTCAGGGGGAAAAATGTTTTGTCCAGTAATTTTGCGGGTTGGTCCACCGGGAGCCGTGTCATACAGTTCCCCGCTCAACCCGTGGTGGCCGTTCGCGTTGGGGACGTAGAAGATAGGGCTATACATTTTGCTGGTGCGTAAAAAGCCTTGGGCGGTGAGCGCCCCAGTGACATCAATCAAGTTACAGGACCAGCGCGGCGAGTGGCTAAACTCCATGGCGCGATAGCCCATCTCTTCCGCCGTGTATGGCGGAGTGAATGGATAGCGTTCGGCGGGCAGGTTCGGATGTTGTGGGTCACGTGGTGTGTCAGTGCGGGGATCGAATAACGCCTGCTCAGCGGCGGTGAGGTCACTCACCAGCCGCCAAGTTGTGGGTGAGGGCGATGCCGATGAGGGTTGGCCCCAGCCATCGGAGTGCGGCAACAGCCAACACAAGAGAAGGGCAAATGTGATGATTCTCAAAGTTCCTCTCCTGGAGTTCAGCCCCACTACCGCAGTGTCGCGTCTTGAGGAGTGCTACCTCTCTGCTGGTGGGATTGCCTGACTGGGCGTGAATTGCCACACCCCAAGCCCTGGCGCGAGCTGTTGCGCGTCCGGTGTGACCCACTCCCCAGCAACCGCGGGAATCGCCAAAACTCCAGTCTTCGCGAGTAGTGTCGCGCGTTTCGCGGCGCGATTGACATCGTCCACACCTACTCCCCATGACACTTCCGTGACAACGTACACCGTTGTCCCCACTCCTCGGTGTCTCCCCCGCACGATGAGGTCGGCGAGTTCGATGTCGTCGCTTTCTTCCACCGTCAACAGCCCTTTGGCTTCCGCGTCATCCAAAAGGGTGTCTCGCTCCGTTGGGGAAAGGGCATGAGGTCGCCGCACGAGCCGTGTTACGGAAGGCACGCCCCTGAGGAGATAACGCATCTCAAGCCCATCGCCTTTGAGACGGCCTATATCGACACTCTGGCGTTGGACAATCTCGGTGAGCGTGGCTAATTGTGTGTCGGTTCGACGCTGGGCTTCAGCCAACGCGCGCACGTCCTCCGTGAGCGTACCCAGTTGTGTCTCAGTCCGACGTTGGGCTTCGACTAACGCCTGCACGTTCTCCGTGAGCGTGCTCAGTTGTGTCTCGGTTCGATGTTGGGCTTCGACCAACGCCTGCACCTCGCGCGTGAGTTGGGCGACGGCCCGTGGGAGGTCGAGCAGGTCATCCGTTAGGAGTACGCGCCGGAGATCCGTCCGCCAGTCTGGATGTGTTTCCAACAACCGAATCACATCCCCGAAAGAAGTGATGTTCTGGAGCAATGGTGTGTCCATGAATGTCCCCGGTGAAGTTATCGTTTAATCTCGCCAAAGAGAGGTAACTGACTCCCGCGTGGTCGCTCTCCCAGTGGCACGGGATACCGGTTCGTGAAACAGGCATCGCAGAAGCGTGAGCCCTCATCTTTCAGTGCGGCGTACATGCCCGCTTCACTCAAGTATGACAACGAGTCCGCGGTGACAAAGCCGCGAATCTCTTCGACCGAGTTGGCGGACGCGATCAGTTCGCGGCGGGTTGGCGTATCGACCCCGTAAAAACACGGCCCAGTCGTGGGCGGAGAGCTAATGCGGAGATGCACTTCCGTGGCGCCGGCGGCGCGGATCATCGCGACGATTTTGCGGCTGGTGGTGCCTCGCACGATGGAGTCATCCACCACGATCACTCGCTTGCCGCGCAGGACTTCGTGCTGGGCATTGAGCTTGACCTTGACGCCGAAATTGCGAATCGACTCTAACGGTTCGATGAACGTCCGACCGACATAGTGATTGCGGATCAAGCCCATTTCGAAGGGCAACTTGGCTTCCTCCGCATAGCCCAACGCCGCGGGCACGCCAGAGTCCGGCACGGGAATGACAATATCGGCGGGCACTGGATTCTCACGGGCGAGTTGGCGGCCAAACTCCTTACGGGTCTGATAGACACTCTTGCCGTACAGCAAACTATCCGGGCGCGCGAAGTAAATGTGCTCGAACACGCAGCGCGACAGCCGTTCGTGTGGGAACGGCGAATACGAAGTCATGCCGTGCTCGGTGAATAAGAGCACCTCGCCCGGAGCGACCTCGCGTTCGTAGGTCGCCCCAATCAGATCAAGCGCGCAGGTCTCCGACGCGACGACATAAGTGTCTTTCTCGCCATTCATCATCCGGCCCAGCACGAGCGGACGAAATCCATACGGATCACGCGCGGCCACCATCTCTTTTTCACTGAGAAACACCAGCGAATACGCGCCGCGCACCTGCCACAGCGCTTCGATAATGCGGTCAACCAGCCGCTCGCCGCGTGACACGGCGATGAGATGCAGAATCACCTCGGTGTCCACGGTGGACTGGAAAATCGAGCCTCGCGCTTCGAGTCGTACCCGCAGTTCCTCGGCGTTGACCAGGTTGCCATTGTGGCCGATGGCCAGCGAGCCGTGCGTGTACTTCACCACCAGGGGTTGACTGTTTTTGAGCACGGTTGAGCCCGTCGTGGAGTAACGATTGTGACCAATGGCACTAGAGCCATCAAGACGCCGAATGATCTTTTCGTCGAAGACATCGGCGACGAGTCCCATCCCCCGATGCACGAGCAGGGTTTGACCGTTGGAGGACGCGATCCCCGCCGACTCCTGTCCGCGATGCTGCAGCGCGTAGAGGGAGAGGTAGGCGAGGTTCGCCGATTCGGGATGTCCGTAGATGCCGACCACGCCACACTCGTCGTGGAAATGATCCGACGCTTCGTCCATCTCATCCATTGCGGAGTGATTGAAAAGATCGGCGGCTGGAGTTGGTTGGGCGGTGAGTGTTGGTTTCATACGCTCCACTCAGTGCTCGCGGTGCTCACTGATCGGTACTTGTGCGCACCCCGGTGATCTGTTGGCTCAGGGCGGTACGCCATTGATGACAAAGGAGGGTGATCGGAAGCTGAAGATGGCTAGTGATGATGAGGTCGGGTCCGCCGACTTCTCCTAGTACGGTGTAGGGAATGTGGGCCTCTTGCGCAAGGGTTTGCAGCAGCGGCAGGGAGGCAACAGGAAGAGAAACAATCACCCGCGACTGACTTTCACCAAAGAGCAAGACATCTGGACGCAGGTTATCGTTGAGAGTGACCCGCGCGCCAATTGGGCCTTCAGGCCGCGAGATGCACACTTCGGCCAGCGCGACCGCCAGACCACCTTCGGCGAGGTCGTGCGCGGAAGAAAACACCCCTTGCTGGGCGGCGGTCAGACATAACTGTTGCAGGCGCTTTTCTTGATCGAGATTCACTTCCGGCGGTGCCCCAGCCACGAGACCATGCACCACCGCGAGATATTCGCTGGCACCAAGCGTGGGTTGCATATCTCCCAACAAGACAATCAGGTCGCCTTCCTGCTTGAACCATTGCGTGACGTGGTGGGTGACATCGGACAAGATACCAACGGAGGCGACGGTTGGCGTTGGCGGAATCGGTCGTCCTTCCGTCTCGTTATAAAAACTCACATTGCCACTGACGATCGCGAGTCCCAAGGCGAGACACGCATCGCGCATGCCAGCGATGGCTTGCTGGAACTGCCACATCACTTCCGGTTTCTCAGGGCTGCCGAAATTCAAGCAATCCGAGAGCGCGACCGGACGCGCGCCGCTGACCGCGAGATTGCGCGCTCCTTCGACCACGGCGATCATGCCGCCACGATACGGGTCCAGCAGGCAATAGCGACTGTTGCAATCGACGCTTAGACCAATCCCTTTGCTCGTGCCTTTCAGACGAATGATGGCGGCATCGGAACCGGGTTGGACGACGGTATTGCCGCAGACGAATGAATCGTATTGCCGAAAGACCCACTCTTTACTCGCGAGATTGGGCGAGGTGAGTAACTGCGTCAGCACCTGGCCGTAGTCACTTGGCAGCGGCAGGGTGGCAATATCGAGTTGTTGGCGGGCGGCGAAATCGGCGGGTGGTTGCGCTGGCCGTTCGTAGACTGGCGCGTCATCTGTCAGCGCGGGAATGGGAATGCGAATGACTTCTTCGCCGTGCCACTGCGCGCGGAACAGCCCATCGTCCGTGACCTGTCCGACGACTTCGGCTTGGAGGTCCCACCGAGAAAAGATGGCCTGCACATCGTGTTCGCACCCCGCCTTGGCGACGATCAACATGCGCTCTTGCGACTCGGAGAGCAGCAGCTCGTAGGGCGAGATATTATCCTCGCGCGTGGGAATCTTGTTGAGGTTCAACGAGAGTCCGGTGCCGCCGCGGCCCGCCATTTCCACCGAGGAGCTGGTCAGTCCCGCCGCGCCCATGTCCTGAATCGCGACGATGAGATCGCGTTGCATCAGTTCGAGACAGGCTTCGATCAACAGTTTCTCCGTGAACGGGTCGCCCACCTGCACGGCGGGGCGCAGGTCTTCCGATTTGGCGTCGAACTCTCGTGAGGCGAGCAGGCTGGCTCCATGAATGCCGTCGCGACCGGTGCGTGAGCCGACATACATCACGGGATTGCCGACTCCCGCCGCGCTGGCGCGGAAGATGCGGTCGGTGTGGATCGTGCCCAACGTGAACGCGTTGACGAGAATGTTGCCGTTGTAGCCCGCGTCAAAATAGACTTCGCCGCCGACGGTGGCGACGCCGACGCAATTCCCATATCCGCCAATACCAGCAACGACCCCTTTGACGAGATACGGCGTGCGGGGATGGTCGATGGCACCGAAGCGCAACGAGTTGAGCGAGGCGATGGGACGCGCGCCCATTGTGAAGACATCACGAATGATGCCGCCCACGCCGGTCGCGGCCCCGTGGTAGGGCTCGATGAATGATGGGTGATTATGGCTCTCGATCTTGAACACCACGGCCAAGTCATCATCAACCGCGACAATCCCCGCGTTCTCGCCCGGGCCTTGGAGAATCTCCGGGCCGCCGGGGACTGTCTTGGTGGGAAATTGCCGCAGGAATCGGCGCGAACTTTTGTAGCTACAATGCTCGGACCACATCACCGAGAAGACGCCGAGTTCCTCGAACGTGGGGGTGCGACCGAGCGCGTGGAGAATGCGACCATACTCGTCAACGGTGAGACCGTGATCGAGGGCGAGTTGTTCCGTGACCGTGGGAGTGTTGTGCATACCGCGATTCACCGCGCGAGGGCGGACAGAAAGAGCTTGCGCCCATCCTCCCCGCCGAGCATTGCTTCGAGCGCATGTTCAGGATGTGGCATCAGGCCGACGACATTACCAGCTTTGTTCGTCACACCGGCGATGTTGTGGAGCGTACCGTTGGGATTGGCGGTATCCGTGACGTGTCCGCTGGCATCGACATAACGAAAAACGATCTGGCCGTTGTCCTCTAATGTCTTGAGCGTGGGTTCGTCCGCCGCGTAGCATCCTTCGCCATGCTTAATCGGCAGCCGCAGAATCTCTCCGGCGGAACAGCCAGCGGTAAAGCGGGTATGGGTAGTTTCCACCCGTACCCGGGTCCATTCGCAGACATAAGAAAGCGAACGATTCTGGACGAGCACGCCAGGCAGGAGGCCGGACTCGCAGAGAATCTGAAAACCATTACACATGCCAAGGACCGGCCCGCCAGCAGTGGCGAACTCAATCACGCTCTGCATGATGGGCGAGAAACGCGCGAGCGCTCCACAGCGGAGATAGTCGCCATACGAGAATCCGCCAGGGAGGACGATGGCTTCGACGCCTTTGAGGTCGCGATCCTTGTGCCACAGGTTCACTGCCTGTTGGCCAAGCACGGTGCCAAGACCATAGAGGGCGTCGCGATCATCAAGCGAGCCCGGAAAAGTGACGATACCCCATTTCACGAGCGTTTACTCCTCGACAATCTCAAAGCGAAAGTCTTCCATAACTAGGTTGGCCAACAGCCGCCGACACATCTCTTCCACGCGCTGTTCCGCTTGCGCGCGCGAGAGGCCGTGCAGCCGCACTTCCAGATACTTGCCCATGCGGACATCGCTCACTTCGTTGTACTCAAGGGTGTGCAACGAATGAGCAATGGCTTTTCCTTGGGGATCAAGAATCGCCTTCTTTGGGGTGACATAAACTTTTGCCAGCATAGCGTTCGCTCTTATCCCTTCAGGACGCGTTGGATGACGCCCTGTGTATGGCGCAGGGCGTGCCGGGCGTCGAACAGTTGGTCGATCTCCGTCGCGGTGAGCAGTTTTTGGATGTCCGGGTCCTGGCGCACTTCGGTGGCGAAGGACGCGCCCTGCTCCCAGACTTTCATGGCGTTGCGTTGCACCCAGGTGTACGCCTGCTCGCGCGAGATACCTTTGCGAATGAGCGCGAGCAATACATGCTCGGAGTAGATCGCCTCACCGAGGGTTTCCATGTTCTTGCGCATCCGTTCGGGATGCACGCTGAGTTTGGCGAGGATCGTGGTGACCCGCGCCAGCATGAAGTCGAGGAGAATCGTGGCATCGGGGCCAATGACTCGTTCGACGGAAGAATGGCTGATGTCCCGTTCATGCCACAGCGGGACATTTTCCAGCGCGGAGAGCGCATAGCCGCGCAGCAGTCGGGCTAAGCCACAGACATTTTCGAGCTGCCACGGGTTACGTTTATGGGGCATCGCCGAAGAGCCTTTTTGGCCGGGGGTGAAGGGTTCTTCGATTTCCAGGACTTCGGTGCGTTGCAAGTGGCGCACTTCGGTGGCGATGCGTTCAATCGAGCTGGCGATGACGGCCAGGGTGGTGAAGAACGCGGCATGGCGGTCGCGTGGCACAACTTGTGTGGAGATCGGTTCGGCGGAGAGACCAAGGCGGGTGCAGACAAACTCCTCGACTTCGGGGTCGATATTGGCGAAGGTGCCGACCGCGCCGGAAATTTTGCCGAACGCGATCTCTTTCTTGGCCTGGAGGATGCGGTCGCGACTGCGATCCATTTCGGCGTACCAATGGGCCACTTTCATGCCGAAGGTAATCGGTTCGGCGT
>JANMSE010000284.1:0-26031 GCA_031389045.1 Deltaproteobacteria bacterium
CGGTGCACTTCATCGCGCTGCCGCTTGTTGTGAAACGCGGCGGTCACGCCGATCAGCTTTCGCATCGGTTCTGGGGAATGGACCGGTTCCGTGTACAAGCCTTGTGTCAGTTGCTGGAGTCCGGGGTGCTTGCCGAGGAACAGCGTCGATTGACCGTGGCCATGTTGCGGAAGAAGTGCGCCATTCTTGCCCACGGCGCCCAGAAACGCGGGCAAGATGGAACCTCGTATCTGGCAATGGCGGCGAGATACGACACGAAGGAGCACGAGCATGGCGCTCTTGCATGAAGAGATCGACGCGTACGCACGAGAGAAGCGACTCAGCCCACACACCCTGGCGCGCTGGCGGGCATGGCGTGAAGAAGACCAAGGAGCATTGTGCGCGATGGCGCAAGCGCTGCAACTTGGTGAGAATCATTTACGGGACTTTCTCGATTGGCTCGAGGAAATCACGACTCGTGACGGCGGCACGATACAGGAGCTGCTGGCACGAGCGGAAATCGCCCAACCACTGCGGAGCACACTCTCGCGCAATGACAAATTGAAGGCGGTCAAGGAAGCGGTGCGGAGAATTCGCTATCCACGCTTATCGCGCTTGGAGGAAGAGCTGCGCGCGAGCGTGAAGGCGCTAGACCTGGGCAACCGGATACAGCTATCATTCCCGCCGACGCTGGAAGGCGAAGAAATCACCGTCGAGATCACAGCCCGCGATCCGCGAGAACTGCTTGACCACCTGGACCGTTTGCAACAGCGGGTGGCGGATGGTTCATTGCGCCGGTTGTTCGCGCTGTTTGATGAGGTCTGAGGACGGGGACCGAAGACAGGGGTACAGGAGTCAAGGGGACGGGGGTCAGGGGTCAGTAAAATTCCATGGACATCTATCAGCCTAGCGAAATCCTTATCGAGCAGGGCGAAGAAAATACGCCGGTCGTTCAGCGGGTGCTGTCCCGTTTGCCCACCGTTCCCACTCGTCTGGTTGAACCCGGATGGGAGCGAATCGAACGGGGGGTCACTGAACATGATGCCTTTGGGGCCGCGAAACGGCGACTGTTGTTCACTCGGCAGCGCTCCCCCTTTCTTGAACACTGTCCGGCGGGCACGTCGGGATTGGTGTGTTGTAACTATCTCGTGGTGAGCCTCATCTCTAATTGCTCAATGGATTGTAGTTACTGCTTCTTGCAAGAGTATCTGGCGAACAATCCCATCCTCAAAGTCTTCACCAATGCGGATACACTGCTGAGCGAGGTAGCCAGCGCGGTGGACCGCCACCCGGAACGGCAGTTTCGCATTGGCACGGGTGAATTGTCCGACAGTCTCGCTCTTGATCCGCTATTGGGATTTTCGGCTGATCTCGTCCCGTTCTTCGCCGCCCGTAACAACGTCCTGCTCGAATTGAAAACCAAGAGTGACTCCGTCAGCGGGCTGCTTGCGCTTGATCCCAAGGATCGCGTTGTCGTGTCGTGGTCGATGACGCCGCCGGAGATTATCGACAGCGAAGAACACGGCACGGCGTCATTCGCCGAGCGGTTGGCCGCGGCGCGACAGGTGCAAGCGGCGGGGTACAAGCTGGGTTTTCATTTTGATCCACTCATTGAATACCCCGGCTGGGAAGAGGGGTATCGTGACACCATCGCTCAGATTTTTGCCATGATTGATGCCCGACGGGTCGCGTGGGTCAGTGTCGGCAGTTTGCGCATGACACCGGCCTTGCGCACGGCGGTACGACGACGGTTTCCGCGCACGCGCATCCTGTCCGGCGAGCAAGTCGCGTGTGGGGACGGCAAATGGCGTACGTTTCAGGCGCTACGCGTGAAAATGTATCGCACCATCACCGGCTGGCTCAAAGAGGCGGCGCCCACCGTGCCGATGTACATGTGCATGGAGACGGCGGCGGTGTGGAACAAAGTGTTCGGCCATGTTCCCAGTAGCGATAAAGAAGTGGCGCGCTCCCTGACGCGGCCCAACCTCGTCGGAGCATGAACTTCCTCCGCCGCTTGATGGCGGACTTTCATCCGCAAGTCGTTGTCGTCTCGCTGATGACCCTGGTGATTATGATGGGGTCGAGCGTGATTTCTCCCGTGCTTCCACTCATCGCCCAGGAATTTGGCGTATCGTATGTCGGCGCGGGGGCACTGGTCTCCGCGTTCGCGCTCGGACGGATTCCCTTCGATTTCATTGGTGGCGCGTTGGTGGATCGCTTCAACCCACGGTGGATCGCGGCGGGTGGGGCGGCGGTGGTGGCAATCTCAGCGGGACTTTCCGCGAGCGCGCAAAATTTTCACGTGCTGTTATGCTACCGGTTCATCGGTGGGGTCGGGTCCGCGTTGTTCACGATCACGGCAATGGCATGTCTGGCGCGCACCGTCGCTCCCCAACGCATGGGACAAGCGATGGGGTTTTATCAGAGCATGTTGCTCATCGGTGTGTCCGTGGGACCCAGTGTTGGTGGAGTTGCCGCCAGTGTCTTCCAGAATTTACGTGCTCCCTTTTGGGCGATGGCGGGCTTGTCCTTTGCCGTTGCCCTGATGAGTTTTCGCTGGGTCGGCGAGTTTACGCCGACGCCAACCCAGGCACGACCAGCGACACCCGCGCCGGGCGCTCCTTCTCCTCTTCGCCACCTCAGCCGCGATTTCACCTTTGTGTTTATTTGCACGGTCACGCTCCTGCTGTTTGGCATTCGCTCCGGGGTGACGCTCAACCTCATGCCACTGTTCGCCCAAGAAACCTTGGGCTTGAGTGAAACGGGCATTGGGCTTGTGCAGTCATTATGTTCACTGGCGAATTTTTGTGTCTTGTGGCATGCGGGCCGAGTGCTCGACCGCGCTGGTCGTCGGTGGGTCTTGTTGGCGAGTCTCTGGGCTTCGGCCCTGGCGGTTTTTTGTTTTCCGTGGGCGACGACCTCATGGATGCTGATGCTCACGGCGATGCTGTTTGGCGCGGCGATTGGCTACGTGGGACCGGCACCGGCGGCGGTGATCGCGGACCTCACTCCACCTGGCGCGGCGGGAAAGGTGATGGGCGTCTATCGTGGCGCGGGCGATACCGGACTTTTACTGGGGCCGATTATTGTCGGGTGGATGGCCAGTCATCTGGGATTCACCACCGCGTTTCTCACGGTCGCCGGCGGCACGGCCCTTGTGGCGTTGATCGGGGGTGGCATGCGCGAGACTTTAGGGGAGGTAAAGCGTCAACCGTGAACCGGAAGAAAACGAAGACGTCAGGCGTACGATCTATACTGCGCGCGGCTACCAATCGCGCTTTTTCCTCTGGCGGTATAGGAGCGCACGGAGTGGCAGCAAGTGAAAGCCGCGGGTGAGAAGTAGAACCCCAAGGCTGTGGTCTGGGAACTGCCCTACGGGCAAGTCGTAACCTTGGGGCTCACGGCACGGATCGTCACGAAGAGAGACGACGAGGAACGAGAAGGCCATCTACCTGTAGATGGCACGGAAAGAGCCGCCATCTACAGGTAGATGGACACTCTCTACTAGTAGAGAGTGTAGATGCAGTTCAATTAGCGTTAGCGAACTCTATTCTATGACATTGAGAACCATCCCTAAAACGACCCGCAGGGAAATAGAGGACATTCAAAACCCGAAGATTCACTCTCTCGGCGACGCGCTCAATGTTGCATCAGCATACACGGGTTCTGACCCCAAAAAGCGCCGTCAGTGGGACAGTCAAGCGGCTTACCTCATTCAACAAAGGATCTGGGCACACCTGGGACCCAAAAATCATGGTGAACGCTGATAGTCCCTGACTCGCGCCGGAGCTATGCTGCGACCAGCAGAGAGTCTGGAGGTCACCTTATGGCTGAACGGATTACGATTAATCCCAAAGTGTGTCACGGCCAAGCGTGTATTAAAGGCACACGCATCCCTGTCCATTTGCTTCTGCGGATGTTAGCGAATGGGGACACAATAGAAGACCTCCTGGCTGAATATCCTTCTCTGACACGGGAAGATATCCTGGCCTGCTTTGACTATGCTGCCTCTTTGGCCGAGGAACAAATGACGCCTCTTGAGGCATGGTCGAGCGAGGCATGAAGATTGCCGTCGACGAGCACATTCCGCTGATGACCGTGCGCGCCTTACAGGACCTGGGGCATGATATACGAGACATTCGTGGTACTGCAGATGAGGGGATGGAAGACAAAGAACTGTGGGAGATGGTGCAGCGTGAAGAGCGGTTACTGATCACCACGGATAAAGGCTTTACGCGCTATCGCGCGACGCACCATTACGGGATTCTGGTTGTGCGTCTACGCCAACCGAACCGGCATCGAATTCACCGTCGCATTACGCAAGCCATGGCGCAGTTCACAGAAGCAGAATGGCCGGGACTGTTAGTCGTAATGCGTGACGTAGCACAGGGCACATGGCGCAGCCAAGGAAACGGAAGAGCTTGAGTGGGAGGCAACAAGAAGTAAGGTCTCGGGCTAACCCGTCACGCCACCGCAGTGCCGCCACGTTGGGCTTCTACTAAAGCTGAAAGGCTGCGGTCTGGCCGCTCGCGGTGCGTGGGGGCGTTAGGCTTTCACATGCGGGTTGCGCTTCGGAAAACGGGATAGGCATACTACATGGCAAATGAGAATAACGGGAATCATTTGGTTGAGGGAAGTCGTAGACAAGCTGGCGTGGAAGCATCAGGTCACGACAGAGGAAGTTGACGAAGCCTTGGCAAAGGAAGCCTTAATTGTCAGTGCACGAGAGATGACCAAAAAAGAGAAACGAGCCTATGCGAAGAAGTAACAAAAAACGGGAGTCGATACCGCAGCACTTCCAGAGTGTGGCCGAAGCGGCGGAGTTTTGGGACAACCATGATTTGACAGACTACTGGGACCAGACGCGAGAAGCAAACTTTGAGGTGGATATTCAGCGCCGGGTGTTTCTCACGGCACTCGAGCCGAAGTTAGCCAAGAAACTCACTGAATGTGCTCGCAAGCAGGGAGTATCAACGGAGACGCTCATCAATGTCTGGTTGACAGAGAAGATGACGGAGACCCCACAAGGGACGTAAGGCACAAAGCCTAACTCTCGCCTCCAGCCTGACCGCGGCCCGCGAGCGGTTTCAGATGAACCTGAAAGGGTACGGCTGTGCTGCGGCAGATGAGGCGGGGGCGTGAGGTCCGCGATGCGCTCCGTGGAGTTGGCATGACAGAGAACACTCCGCCGGACTATTTCTCGCTCTATCGTGAGGGTCGGGTGGAGGGTCTCAAATCGGTCGCCCTTCAGGGGCCGGCGAGTGCGCTGGCGGTGCCCTACGATTCCTGGGAAGCCGACTTTCGTGTCTATCCGCCACCGCTTCAATCTCCTGGGTGCCCTCACTTATGAACTCGTTACCGTCAGCAAGGACACCTCTTCAGCGCTCTGAAAAAGCGCGATCCCGCCCGCGTGAAGGATAACTCCCCTGCCCTTTTCCGTTTGCCGCGTGAGATTTTATGCCCAAGGAGTTCACATGGACCCTCATCTCGCTGAAGCACTCGCCGAAATTACCACCGGCATTTACGTCCTCACCGTTCGTGAAGGAAACCAACTGCATGGTATGTCCTCTTCTTGGGTAACGCAGGTCTCCGGCGATCCGCCGCTGCTGATGGCCGCGGTCGATAAGCGGCACTTCAGTCACGGATTCATTGAAAGGCAAGGCGTGTTTGGTCTCAATGTCGTCGGACAGAAAAGCAAAGCCTTGGAAGATTATTTCTATTCCGCCGCCTCTCGTCGATCCGATAATCTGGCGCCCTTCGAGTACGCATTCGGAGAGACCGGCGTGCCATTGCTCAAGCTGGCGATGGCGGTTTTGGAGTGTCGCGTGGTGGCGAGCTATCCGGCGGGTGACCACACGCTCTTTGTCGCAACCGTGGTGAAGGCCGAAGTGCGGGAGCAGGACCGCGCGGTGACCTCTTTGGACTTGCCGTATGTGTACGTGGGCACGGTGATTCCGCGCCAGAGGAATTGACAGGCGCGCAGCCGCTCTGTTAGCAGTCAGGGACTCCGCAGAGTAGGAGTTATAACTAGCTCTCAAGAACATAGAACAACGCAGCAAAAAGTAGAAGCCTCGTCTATGATTACCAAAGCACATAGAATTCGACTCAACCCCACGCCAGAGCAAGAACAGTATTTCCTACGTGCCGCTGGCGTGGCGCGGTTCGCCTGGAATTGGGGGCTGGCGGAATATCAGCAACTCAAGTCCGAGGGGCGCAAGGCGGACTGGAACCAGCTCGCGAAGAACTTCCGGAGGCGCAGTCACACCGAGTTTCCCTTTGTTCGGGAGGTCACCAAATGCGCGGCGCAGGAAGCCTTACGTGACCTCCGCCGCACCATTGGGACGTACTACAAGACCAAGCCGAAAAACCCGCAGTGCAAATTTCCCGGCTTCCGTAAACGGTCCCAGCGTATTGGCGGTTTTGGCGTGGCGAACGATAAGTTCAGCCTGAAGAGACATGAGGTCCGTATTCCCAAGCTCGGCATCGTCACCATGGCCGAGCCGTTGCGCTTCGCGGGAAAGATATTGTCCGGGCGCGTCACCGAGCGTGCGGGGCATTGGTATCTCACAGTAATAATGGAAACGGAGGCATCGCCCATGGGCACTCCTCCGGGCAGTGTCGGGATTGATTTTGGTCTTAAGGCATTCGCCACGCTTTCGACAGGGGAAGTCACCGAAACCCAAGGCTACTTCCGTAAGTCGGAGCGGCGATTGCGAGGGGTACAGCGTGGGCTGGCACGGAAACGCAAGGGGTCAAACAACCGGGCGAAATGGAAACGGAAAGTGAGTCACGCCTCTGAACGGGTTCGACACCAACGGCAGGACTTTCTTCATAAGTTCACAACAAGGCTTGTCGCGTCCTTCGGGACGATTTGTATTGAAGACCTGAACCTGACGGGCTTATGTCGGACTCGGTTGGCGAAGTCGTTTTATGATGCCGGGATCGGTGAGGCAGTCCGGCAATTGACATACAAGACCGAGTGGGGTGGCGGGCAGTTACAGAAGGTGGATCGGTTCTTCCCCTCGTCGAAGCTCTGTCGTCACTGCGGGACCAAGAACGAGGAACTACAACTTGTTGATCGCGAATGGACGTGTGTGCGCTGTGGAGCACGACACGACCGAGATAAGAACGCCGCGATCAACATACAAGTAGAAGGCCTGTGCCTTCTCGCCGGGGATGGCTATCTCGGCGTAACGCCTGTGGACAGGAAGGCTCTGGCTGATGCTGCGGCGTCAGTGAACCCATGCCTGGATGAAGCAGGTACTTTCTACATTTTTCCACAAGAAAGGTAGCAGCATATATGGCGATTGATCCGCGTGAACTCCGCAACGTGTTTGGTGCCTTCGCGACGGGGGTGACAGTTATCACCACGAAGGACGCGACCGGTAAGCCCTTTGGACTGACGGCCAATTCGTATACGTCTCTGTCCCTTGATCCACCACTGGTGCTGGTGTGCGTCGATAAGAAAGTGGACTGCTACGCCTGTTTCGACCAATCAAAAGTCTTCGTCGTCAACATCTTGAGTGAAGGCCAGGACCAACTGTCCACGCGGTTCGCGACCAAAGGCCTCGAGAAGTTCGAGGGGGTTGCTATCCGTCAGGGAAGCCTCGGCGTATCCCTCCTTGAAGGGGCGGTCGCACATATCGAGTGCGCCCTTGTGAGTGCTTACGAAGGTGGCGATCACACGATCTACGTGGGCGAGGTGCAAACCGCCTCTGTATCTGATGCTCGCCCACTGCTGTTCTTCAAAGGCAAATACTCTCGTTTACCGTCGTAGGGAATGGAACCAAGGAAGTGGGGTAAAAGGGGAAATGGGTAAAAGGGGAAACGGAAAAAAAGCAGAGGTTATAGGGACTCCAGATTTTCTTCTTCTGGTTTTCTTTCTACCCTTTTACCCATTTCCCCTTTTGGCCTTTTGCCCTCTTACAGAATTTGTTTTTCCTGCACTTTCCCTTCCGCGTCCAGCTCATAGACAATCGGGACGCCGGTCCCCAGATTCAGTGCCAACACCTGCTCGCGCGTGAGTTGGTCCAGGTGCATGACCATTGAACGCAAGCTGTTGCCGTGCGCGGCCACGAGCACGCTCTTTCCTGCCTTCACGAGCGGGGCGATTTTCGCCTCGTAATAGGGCAAGGTCCGAGCCGCCGTATCCTTGAGGCTTTCCCCGCCGGGCGGAGCAATATCATAACTCCGTCGCCAGATATGGACTTGCTCATCGCCGAATTTCTTGGCGGTTTCCGCTTTATCCAGTCCTTGCAAATCCCCGTAATGGCGCTCATTGAGAGCCTGGTCTTTTTCGACCGGGAGATTGGTTTGCCCAAGAATCTCCAGGGCGATTTCCATCGTGCGAATCGCGCGTTGCAACACGGACGTGAACACGAGATCAAAGCGAATGCTCGCCGCTTTGAGTTTCTCTCCCGCTTGTCGAGCTTCCGCTTCTCCCTTGGGCGAGAGCGGCACATCGACCCAGCCGGTGAAGCGGTTTTCCAGATTCCATTGTGATTCGCCGTGACGCAGTAAGACCAAGGTTCCCATCGTTCCTCCTGTCGTTGGACATTAGGGCTGACTCGCTCGCAACAAATCTCCGACGCGACCGTCCGCTTTGCGGATGTCGTCTTCATACTTGAGCACGAGGTTGAGCGTGCGCTTGACGGTCGGAGCGTCAAGTTCTTTCACACCGAGCGCGACGAGCGCTCGTGCCCAATCGAGCGTCTCGGCGATACTCGGCGCTTTCTTGATGTCGAGTTTGCGCAGCCCACTGACGAAGCGGGCAATCTGCCGGTGGAACTTCTCCTCCAGTTCTGGCACCTTGAGGGCGATGATCCGGGTTTCTTCTTCGACTCCGGGAAAGTCAATGTACAGATGCAGGCACCGTCGTTTGAGCGCCTCGGATAATTCCCGCGCGCGATTGGATGTCAGAATCACCACTGGGCGGTGGGTCGCGCGAACCGTGCCCAACTCAGGGATGCTCACCTGAAAGTCGCTCAGTATTTCCAGCAAGAACGCCTCGAACTCCTCGTCGGCTTTGTCGATCTCATCAATGAGCAAGACCACTTTGCGTGGGGTGCTAATGGCATGAAGCAGAGGCCGTTCGAGCAGATATTCATGCGAGAAAATATGCGATGACACCTCGTCCCAGCCTCGCTCCTGAACGGTGTCCGCCTGAATGCGTAAAAGCTGTTTTTGATAGTTCCACTCGTACAACGCGCGAGCTTCATCGAGTCCTTCGTAGCACTGTAAGCGCACGAGTTCGGTATGAAGAATCTCAGCCAACACCTTGGCGACTTCCGTCTTGCCAACGCCAGCCGGACCTTCAATCAAGAGTGGTTTTTCCAGCACCAGCGCGAGGTAGATCGCTGTCTCGACTTTGGGAGTGGTGATGTAGTGGCAGCGGCGGAGGCCGTCGTGCACGAACTCTGGGGTTAGCTCCATCGCCAGTTGTTCTCCCCAGCTACCACAGGGTCCCCACGGCGTACTGGGAGATCAAGGGATCGGGGGTGAGGATTATCAAGTCGTGCACGAGCGCCTGACAGATCAGCATCCGATCAAACGGGTCCTTGTGCATGCGCGGCACGTGTTTGAGAAAAAGGGTGGCATCCTCATGGAGGGGAAGGAACGAGATCTCATGTCGGGTACGCTGCTCGGGAATGTACTGCTCTGGTGGCATGGGGAGGTGGAGTCGTCCGAGAGAGTATTGGAGGGCGATCTCCCACGTCGAAACAGCACTGAGGTACACTTCATTTTCTATTTCCACGAAAATCTTTCGCACGGAATCGGACAGTTCTGGCGCGTCAGTGACAAGCCAGAGAAATGTGCACGTATCCAACAAAATCCTCACTGCGGCTCCCCCACGAAACTAGCGAGGACGTCGTCAGGAAGGGGCTCAAAGAACTCCGGGGACACCGTGAATTCGCCCTTGGCAAGGCCAATCGGACGCTTCGTCTTATACAGAGGCCCGAGTGGGCGAATTTCCGCGATGGGCACATTCTGTTTACACAACAGGATAGTTTCTCCCTTCTTGAGCAAGGGGAGATAGCGAGAGAGATGCGTTTTGACTTCGTGGAGATTCAATTTCTTCATCGTGCTTCCATAGCGTGCGAGGGAAAACGTTACAAGTCGATCACCAAACCGTCGTGGGCACATTCGAGCGTCACTTCCCCCATGCGTTCGAGCACTTCCCGGCCAATGTGACTCAAGACTAGTCGCTTGCACCCTAGCCGATGCCGCTGCGCGGCGATTTGTGGATAACTAATGTGAAAGCTGGTCTGGGTGGAGAAATAACAACATTCGCAGATGAACAAGTCCGTCCCCTGGGAATGGGCAACGAGGTCTTCGTTCCATCCACAATCGCCGGAATAGAGGACGGTCTTCTCTCCAATCCGTAGCCGATACCCCAATGAGATGTCTTTTTCTTGATGGGGGACTTGAAACGGGAAGAACTCGCAGCCCTCAAGGAGGAGTGGTTGACCGGGCGTACACTCACGGAACACGAGCGGAAACGGCGTGCCCCGCGCGGCTAACTCGCGGTACATGGCGCTATGGAGCGTCCGCACGCGGTCCTCAATCCCTGGAGGACCGATAATCAGCAGTGGCTTGGTGCGGGGATTTTCGTAGGTGTATTCAAGGAAGAGAAAGGAAAGCCCACCAAAATGGTCCCCGTGCAGATGGCTAATGGCCACCAGATCAATACGCTCGGCGGGAATGCCTAACGCTTTTAAGCCAAGCAGTGTCGTGGTCCCGCAGTCGAGTAGTACCCCTTGCCCTGGTGCTTCAATGAGGTAGCCGCTTTGCCTACGACCTCCACTACTAAAAGCGTCTCCCGCGCCCAAAACTGTAACTCGCATTATTTCGCTCTTTTGTGAGGGCAATCCGTGTGTTCCTTTCGTCTCTACCTTGTTTCCCGGAGCCAAACAAGCCTCTATTTTCCAGTGCTTGCTAAAAAACATCGGTGGAACCGGGTATTTCTTTATTTCCGTTTCGCCACTGCTCTTGTGGGCTCAAGAATGTGCTATAGGAAAAAGCGCGGCGGGCTCACATGATGTGTGTTCAAGACCGCATTCGACCACCGCCGTTACCGAGGAGGCCCAAGTTATGGGAGCATGGCTCGCCGACCGTAAGAACCTGACGATTGTGATACTGACCCTACTCGTGGTCGCCCTCTTGGCGACGGTTGTCCATGACCGCAAACCTGGCTGGCTGGGCTTCGGTCCACGGGGCGAGGCCGTGGCTATCGTTGAGACGACACTGGACCGCCAACAGTGGCGCACCCTGACTATTGTTTTTGACCGTCCGCTCGGTGAAGGCCATGTCGGCGAGGTGCTCGGTCGTGATCCCGCGACGATCACCCCACCTTTGGGTGGGGTGTGGAAATGGCAAGGCGCGAATGTCCTCCAGTTCGAAACCACGGACCGCTTTGTCATGGCGACCGAGTATCAGGTGGACCTCATTCCCGAACGACTGCTCACCCCCACGCAAACCCTCAAGGACAAGACGACGTTCACGGTACGGACGGAGGAATTCAAGATTGAGAAGATCGACCTCACGGAAGAGCCCGCGCCCGACGCGGACAAAAAGCCCCAGGTCATCATTCGTGGCAGCGCGCGCTTTAACTATCCCGTCAACCCAGAGGTGTTGATCGGCAAGATGCGCCTCCTCGACCCACTCCTGGGCGCGGAAAAACCGGTGACCCTGGAAATGGAGACCGGCTATCGCAGTCAGGTCATCGGGTTTCGTAGCCAACCCATCGAAAAGCAGAAACAGGCACGGCAACTGACCCTCACCGTGCTCTCCGACCTCAAACCGGAAGGGGGCAATCTTCCTCTGGCGGCGGACTGGGTCCAGACCATTCCGTTAGGATCATCCGAACATCTAGAGGTGCGGGGGGTGTCGCCCATCGCCGGCGAATCGGAATCCACCGTGCGCATTCGCTTCTCCTCGCCCGTGAATCCTGAGATCGCCAGTACCTACGTCTCCATCACGCCCGCGGTCAAGTATCGTCTCTCCGTCGAAGGCACCGAGTTGATTCTCACCGGCGGGGTGAAGCCAGGGAGCACCTACGCACTGCGCGTCACCAAAGGATTGCCCGCGCTCGACGAAGCGGTGCTACCGCAAGAGTACAAAGCCGAAGTCGCCGTGCCCGATTTGGAACCGTCAGTAACGTTCCAAAGCCAGGGCATGTTCCTGTCGGCGAGTGGCGCTCGCACCGTTGCCCTCAAGAGCGTGAACCTCGCCGAAGCCCAACTGACGATTGACCGCGTCTATCGCAACAACCTTTTCTATCTCTTCGATCAACAAGGGTACCCCTACGGCGAAGAGAACTATTCTGACTCGACCCTCTCGCATGGCTTGGGGGATCGGTTGGTGACGCAGACCATCACCCTGGGCGGTGAACGGAACCAAAGCCGCATCACCCCGCTGGCGCTTGATACCTATTATCGCGAAGACAAGCCGGGCCTCTACCGGGTCAATGTGACACGCGCGGAGAACTCCACCGGCACCTCGCGGTGGTTGCTGCTCACCGACCTGGGGATCGTCGCCAAACAGGGGAAGGACGAGTTTCTCGTCTGGGTCTCCTCGTTCGCCACGCTGGCCCCGATCGCTGACGCGGAGGTGCGGCTCATCAACAGCCAGAACCAGCTCATGGCGACAGGCCGCACCGACACCGAAGGACTGTGGCGCATCAACGGCCTCGCGCAAATCCTCGAAAAGCAGCAGCCCTACATGATCGTCGTGGAGAAGGAGGCGGACTTCAGCTTCCTGCTGTTCAACCTGGCCGAGATCGATACCGCCGGGTTCGAGGTGGGCGGCGCGGAACTGTCGAAGGGTGGCTATACCGCCTACCTGTATGGTGAACGTGACATCTATCGCCCCGGTGAAACGGTGAAAGGGGTGGCGGTGGTGCGCGACCGCAGCCTGCAACCCCCGCCCGCGATGCCGCTGCTCCTCCGCCATCGGGACCCCGAAGGGAACGAACGCGGCACCACGAAACTCGATATGAATGAGCGCGGCAGCGCCGCCTTCACCCTGCCGGTTCCCGCCTACGCCCGCACGGGGCATCATTCGCTTGAGCTGCTCGTCGGCGAAGAGGTTATTGGCCAGTATCGCTTTCAAGTCGAGGAGTTTGTGCCCGACCGCATCAAGGTCGAGATCGCGCCCACGCAAGAGTTCGCCGGGATTGGTAAGGACCTCGCCTACGATGTCGTGAGCGCCTACTTGTTTGGCCCACCAGCGGCGGGGCTGGCGGTCGAAAGCCGGGTGCGGCTGGTGGCCTCCACCTTCGTGCCCAAAGGCTACGACGATTTCACCTTTCATACCTCGGAACGAAAATTCGAAGACCAAGAGATTCTCTCGACCGAAGGCACGCTCGACGACACGGGGAAACTCCGGTTTACCGCGAGTGTCCCCGCCGGACTCCAGGTGCCGTCGTCGCTGACAGCGGTGATTACCACGCGGGTGCGTGAGCAGGGGGGGCGTGGTGTCGCCGCTCTGCAACGCCTGCCGGTGCATCCCTATCCTTACTATGTTGGTCTGCGTCGCGTGGGCGAGGGGTATCCAGAGCCGCAACAGCCCGTCACGCTGGAGTATGTCGCGGTGAAGCCGGATGGTACGGAAGCCACGGCCAGCACTCTACGGGCGGACTTCTTCAGTGACCGCTGGCATACCGTGTTGCGCCGTACCGACGCGGGCAACTATCGCTATGAATCGACCCGCGAAGCGGTGTTGCTCGACAGCCAGGCGCTGACCGCCACCGCCGCACGTGGGCAGTTCACCTTCACACCGGCGGAGTTTGGTGAGTATCGCGTCGTGCTCACCGACACGGTCACCGGTGCCGCCGCGCAACTGGAGTTCTTTGTCAGCGGCTCCGGCTATTCCCCCTGGGCGATCAAGAGTCCGGGACGACTCGAAGTCAGCCTCGACAAGAACGAGTACCAGCCGGGGGAGACGGCGGCCTTGCAAGTACGCGCGCCCTTCTCTGGCAAACTGCTGGTGACGGTGGAACGGGAAGGCATTTTCCATGTGCAGACGTATGACCTGACCGGCAATACCGCGACGCTGTCGATCCCCATCACAGCGGAGTATCGCCCCAATGCCTACGTGACCGCGACGCTCATCCGCGCGGCTAAGGACCTGGAGCCGGGCACCGCCGGGCGGGCGTTTGGTGCCGTCGCCCTCAATGTCGATCAGACCAGTAACCGGGTGAAGGTCGAGATCGCCGCGCCGGAAGAGATTCGCCCATTGTCCACGCTCTCGATCCAGATTGCCGCGACACCGGATGCAAGCGTGACGGTGGCGGCGGTGGACGAAGGGATTCTCCAGCTTATCGCGCAGAAGACCCCCGACCCGTTCGCGCACTTCTACCAGAAACTCGCGCTGGGGGTGCGGGCATTCGACATTTTCTCCCTGCTGCTGCCCGAAGTGAAAATCGACGGTACATCACCCGCCGGTGGTGGTGAGGGTGAAGGCGACCTCGCCCAGTTCGTGCGCACCGAAGGGATGCGCCGGGTGGAGCCGGTGGCGTTCTGGTCGGGGGTGGTGACCACGGATGCCGAAGGTAAAGCCACGGTCACCTTCGAGGTCCCCGAGTTTCAAGGTGCGTTACGGCTGATGGCGGTGGCCCATCACGGCAAGCAATTTGGCGCGGCGGCCCACACCACCCGCGTGCGCACACCACTGGTGGTGCTGCCGACGTTCCCCCGCTTCTTGTCATTTCAGGAGACCGTGCAAATTCCGGTTACCGTCCGCAACGACACCGGTAAGGAAGACACGTTCGCATTGACGCTGGCGGCGGAGGGGCCGGTGACTATTGAGACCGACGCCACCCAATCTTTGGTCATTGCCCACAAAGCCGAGAAGACGGTGTACTTCACGATCGAGACTGGTGACGTACCGGCGGACGCGCGGTTCACACTGACGGCGGAGGGGAACGGAGAGAAGACCATCGCCACGGGGAGTCTGTCACTCCGCGCCGATCTGCCAGCGCGCACGGTGGAACAGGTGGGGAATGCCACGCAAGAAAAGACCACGGTGGCGATGGACGATGGTGACGCCTTCCGGCCAGAGACCTTGCGACGCACGGTGCATATCAGCCCACTGCCGCTGGTGCAGTTTTCCGACAAGCTGCGTTACCTGCTCCATTATCCGTATGGGTGCATCGAGCAGACGACCTCCGCGGCTTTTCCGCTGGTCTATTTCAGCGACCTGGCCAAGGAACTCGACCCGGAACTGTTCGCCAAGAATGACCCGACGGTGTTCGTGCAGGAAGGCATCCGGCGGGTAGCGACCATGCAAATGCACGATGGTGGGTTCGCCATGTGGCCGGACCAGGACACGGTGGCCCCGTGGGGGAGTGTGTACGCGACCCATTTTCTGGTCGAGGCTCGACGCGCGGGGCATCATGTCGAGAACTTCCTGTATGACCGCGCGCTGGAGTTCATCGCGCGGGAAGGAAAAGCGAGCGCCGAGCCCAATGCGGAAGAACTCCAACGGGTGGTGTATGCCCTTTACGTCTCGGCGCGAGCGGGCAAGGCGGATGTGGGCTCGATGGATTTCGTGCGTGAGCACCACACCGCGAAGCTCAAGGCGGAATCACGCGCGTTGCTCGGCGCGGCCTACGCGGCGACCGGCAACATGCAGGTGCTCGCCGAGATCACCAAGGGAATCGAGGACGCCGAGCAAATCACCCGGCAGACGGGCAGCAACCTCAACTCTACCATCCGCAACCGCGCCCTGTTGCTACTGGCCTTTCTCGACGCGGCACCCACCGACCCCCGGGTGCCGAAGCTGGTGCAACGTCTGGCGCGCGATGCGCAAAGTGACCGGTGGTGGACGACACAAGAAAGCGCGGTGGTCTTCGTGGCGCTGGGGCAGTTCTTCAAGCAGCAGGCACAGAAAAAGCCGTACTCCGGCAAACTGCTGGTCGGCGAGAAGATCATTGGCACCTTCACCAACAAGACCGTGACTTTTACGGGCATCCAGGGGACAGGCGCGGTGACGCTACAGATGGACGCGGGCTATGAATCCGGCGCGGCATTCTACGCGGTTCACAGTCGCGGTGTCCCCACGGACGCGAAGTTCCGTCCCGAACAGGCGGGGCTGGAGATCCACCGCACGTTTATGACGCGAACCGGTGGGACCTTGGATATGGAAAACATCCCGCAAGGAGAGCTGGTCGTGCTCAAGACGCAGGTGAAGAGCCTGGCTGGGGAGATCGAGAATGTGGTGATTCAGAATCTGTTACCGGCGGGGATGGAGGTGGAGAATCCGCGGTTGAAATCCACCGAGACGCTCCCGTGGGTGACCGACGCCAACCTCGAACCGGCGCATCTTGATCTGCGGGATGATCGGGTGTTGTTGTTCACCGACCTACCGAGCAACGAGTGGCGCACGACCTACACGTTGTTACGCGCGGTGACGCCGGGCACCTTCCGGTTACCGCCGGTGCAGGCCGAGGCGATGTATGATCCGGCGATTCGGACCACGGGGGAGCGGGGGAGTGTGACGGTGAAGGTGCGGCAGTGAAGCGGGGCATTGGGACATTGAGCGATTGAGTCATCGGGTCATTGAGTCATTAAAAATTATTGCCCTCAATCGCCCGATGACTCAATGGCTCAGTTCTAAAGTTTCCTCCCCGACCGTCCGATAGCCTCTCCGAAGCGGGAACCATCTCATGCGTATCCATTTGTCACGGAAGAATCCCCATGCCATATCAACTCTTGCGATATTCGCCCTTCAGATATCTTCCCCCCCCCCCGACACTCACCAATAGTTATTATTTCTCGACCTGCCTCTCCCGCTCTTAGCCAGCCGATACTGCCAACCTCGGCTTCCGCCCGTGCTCCGCCCGGAGAGGCTGCTCTTCGAATGAACGACGCATTGTCACCCTTTTCCGACTTGGCCGTTCTTCTGCTATCAGCTTCAACAACCTTCAGGACATCTTCTTCAATGCCGTAATGGAAAAAGGAGAGAACGCGGTGAAATTATCTCAATCATCAAAGATTATAATCGCAGGCTTGCTTCTTGCGTTGGCGGTGGTTTCTTCTACATCGTCAGCATCAGCACAAGTTGCGGAAGCCGCCAAACAACAACATGAAAACCGCCTGTTTGGGGTTCAACTCTCCCCTCTTGAGGGTAAAGCAGGCGCCCAGATACGTGCCGCATTAGGGCCAGAACGGAACCAGTTCTTAGGTTTCATACGCCTCCCCGTCGAAGGATCGCGATTGTTCGTGCCAATGGATGTAAGTGAGGCGAGCCTCATACCAAACGCTTATTACCGAGACGCTTATATGGGTGCCCAAATCGTCACGTACGGGGCGGAAGACGGGGATACGTGGACAGCCATCCTCAAGTTCCCAGACGGTACTACGGGGTCGTGGGCTCCGATCACATTCTACAGTCAATACAACGGTCAAGAGAACTGCTTCGTTGGTGGTGGCCCGACGAGCTGTGGCTACACAGATTACATCCTCGCGTGGTACACCTTCGCCCAGTGCCAACCGACAGGTACCTACACGATAGAGTTCCTCTTTAACGGGGTGAAATTTGATGAGCGTCAGTTCAACTTATGGCCCCAGATCAAGGACGGCTTGGTGCCAAAACTCTACCAAGTGGACTACAAGGATCCGAATCTTTACCAGTATGCCAATGCCTACGACTACAACTATGATCCTCCCGTTCCCATCTCCATTGCCGTTAAAGGTTGTGCCCTCACCGCTTTGGCTATGGTGTTGAGCTACCATGGCGTGCGCTTGCCAAATGGGTCACCAATCACACCTGATGAGCTCAATACCCTCTTCAAGAGTTCAGGCGTATACACCAAAAGGAACGATGTTAATTGGTTGAAAATCGCCCCGTTCACGGGCGGCCGAGTAAGGTTCGCCGCGGCGATTAATTTTAGAAACCTTAACACGAATATATGTACGTTTGGTCCACAACTCGTGACGGCATGGAGTCACGGCGAACCCACCGGGCACTTTCTGACGGCAACGGGCCGGGACCGAACCACACAAAAATTCCTGATTAATGACCCAGTCAGGGACACTTCCCCGCTGTACGGAGAATCTTGGACGCCATCGAACAGTACCCGTGGTTTTGTTGGGCCAGCCGTTCCGGTCACGGACCCCTATACCGGCGTGCTCATTCATCTCCATTCCCCCGCCGAATTGCTCTTGACCGACCCCCAAGGCCGAAGAGTAGGGTTAGATCCGAGTACTGGCCAGCGCTATGATGAAATTGCCAGCGCCTATTACGAGGCCATCAACATCTCTGACCCGGCTACAGGGCAGTTTCGGACGGAGACGAAAGAACTCGCCTTGCAAGGACTTGTGGCCGGTGAGTATGACCTTGAAGTGATTGGGACGGGAAACGGCACCTATGACCTGGACTTCAATACAATGGACCAACAGATGAACAGTGGGCTGATCGAAGTAATCGACGTTCCGGTTACCGTAGGAGTTCGGCACCACTACCGGTTCGAATTTTTGGGGCAGCCAGGGGTTCCCTTCGCTCTGCGCGCTGGGTTTCACGGAGGCGGGCAGAGTTCTAAAGTCAATTCTCTGCTCACCTACGCGGCTCCGTTAGAGAGCCAGACGCACTTGGCGGCGGGAACTGGAACGTATGCAGTCAATGTGTTCTACGGCCAGAACATCCTTCCTCAAACCTTCCGCGCTGTATTAGAAGGAGTCGATGTGACTTCGATGTTCCATCCCGCGGCGGGGACGAACGAGCGGGTGACGATTCCGCTGGTGAGCGGCAGAAACCTTCTGCATTTGACCGTCGATGGCAATGTTGGTACGCGGGTCGCGTCGGACTCGGATCGACTGGTCTTCGTAATTCCGTAGATACGACTACTTGAGTTCCACAGGGTGGGTGATGACCCACCCTGTGACTCGTAGAAAGGATTCCCTATGTTGATATGGCAGCTCCCTGTTGCACTGGATGAGGCTAACCGTCAACACCGTACCTGCGGTCATCGACCGCGCACGTAGAGCCCTGCTGGGCGCAGGATTGGGATCTCTGTTGGTTTTGTTTGTAGCTTGTTACTCGCCACCCTATGGGTTCTATGATGATTCTTCAGGTAAGGCTATCGGCATGGATGGGCATGGCAATTATACAATTGAGGACTTAAACAGGGACTTAAGACTGAACCGGGTGGTGGTCGAGACGGGGACATATAAAGATGGTGGTGGTGAAGAGATTACCTTAACCCCCAGTGACGGGCGCACCTATAAGATCAAGGTCTGGGATAGGGGAGAAAAACGCGCGCAGTACCGGGTGCTTGGACAATAGGACGGCTTCCCCATAGCGTTTTTCGTTCGGGTTTCGACTGGGAACTCAACGCTCCGGCTACTGTCATCGCCTTGCTCCGCGCGGCTAGGCGTGCCACAAAGCGGCGGTTAGGCGCGCCTCATGGAGGGCATTCCCGGCTTGATGGGCTACCCTCTCCTCATTCAGTTGTGACAAATGCCCCTCTCCATGTTGCCCAAGAGGAATGTCGGCATAGGCGCTAGGATTCGGCGTACCGTTTGGTCCTGGAGCCGCGCAACTGATGAAAACCGACTCGCTTTTCTATCTCTTATTTCAGGACATCCCTCGGTTATTGTTCGATTTCATCGAACAGTCGCCCGATCGCGCGGAGCAGTATCGTTTTACCTCGGTCGAACTGAAAGAGATGTCGTTTCGAGTCGATGGCGTTTTTCTCCCACCGGAGGCCTCGGTGGACTGGCCGATATTTTTTGTTGAGGTGCAGTTCCAATCAGACCCCGCGCTGTACCGACGATTGTTCGCGGAAATCTTTCTCTATCTGCGGCAACAGGCGCCGCCGCACCCGTGGCAGGCGGTCGTCGTCTATCCGACGCGGGCCGTCGATCCGGGAGAGCACCCGCATTACAACCTGTTATTGCGCAGTCCGCAGGTCACGCGCGTGTATTTGGATGAATGGGTGCAATCACGGCAAACATGGATGCAACAATTGATCGGTGTCTTATTAGCGCCCCCTCAACAGGCGGTAAGCGAGGCACGGACTGTACTGACCCTGATTGGTGAGGGCGACGTTGTTGACAAGGGCCTCGCGGCCATCATAGTGAATTTGATCGAGACGATTCTCGTATACAAGTTACCGACACTGAGTCGAGAGGAGATTCAAGCCATGCTGGAATTGACCGAGGTTGATCTGAAGCAGACCCGCTTTTATCAAGACGTTTTTACTGAAGGACGGCAGGAGGAGGGAACGGCGTTGATTCTCGACATACTTCAACACCGTTGTGGGGAGCTAGCTCCCGCGCTTGCCAAACGAGTGGCACAGCTCAGCCTGCCGCAATTAAGAGTGCTGGGTAGGGCGCTATTGGAATTTCGTGGAACCGCGGACCTAGAACAGTGGCTTGCTGCCTACGCGAAGGAATCGTCGGGGGGATGAACGTGGCGTTCTCGGCCTACTACCGCGCGCAGCCAAAGCCGCGTCACCGCCGCCGCGCGCCATAGAGCCCCCCTCCTCACCCTCCCCTTCTCTTCACCATGCCAACGCTGACGCTCCCGCTTCGTTACTCTGGTCGATGGCGCGCGAGCATCACCGTCGCTTTTCTCGGCATCATCGCGGGCTGGGGCCTGTTCCTGCTGTGCGACTGGTGGTTTCCCCTGCCGATGGCGGCCTTGCATCGACAGCCCGCGATGATCGTCACTGACCGCGATGACACCCCTCTGCGGATTTTTCTCCCCAACGACGAACAACTACGAATCCCCGTCACCCTTGGTGAGGTTGCGCCGGTCTTCGTGCGCGCGCTCGTCGCTTCGGAGGATCGCTGGTTTTATCACCACCCCGGCGTGAACCCGCTCGCGATTGTTCGCGCCTTGGCGTCCAATATCCGTCACGGCAGAGTCATCTCCGGGGCATCGACGATCCCCATGCAAATCGCCCGCATGGCCGAGCCTAAGGACCGCACGCTCTGGTCCAAAGGGTGGGAGGTCTTTCGTGCCTTGCAACTCGAATGGCATTTGAGCAAGGACCAACTGCTCGAACTCTACCTCAACCTGACTCCGTATGGTGGAAATATCGAAGGCATTGGCGCCGCCACGCGGGTCTACTTTGGTAAGACGCCGGCGCAACTCTCACTTGGTGAGGCCGCCTTGTTGGCCGTCCTGCCACGCGCCCCCAACAGTTATAACCCTGTCCGTCATCCCGCCGCCGCCGTGGCCATACGCAACCGGGTGCTCCGACAACTCGCCCGGCGGGCGGTCTTTCCTGAAGCGGCGGTCGCGGACGCCCTCCGGCATCCGCTCCCAACCATTGCCTGGCGCGCGCCGATGATCGCGCCGCATTTCTGTCAATTGGTGCGCGACCGCATGCCGCCTACCCCGCGCCTGCTTACCACGCTCGACCAGCGTCTCCAAAAGACCGCCGAGGAACAAATGACCCTGTGGATGGCCACCCTGCGCGAGCGTGGTATCGGCAGTGCCGCCGTCGTGGTGATCGAGAACGACACCCGGTCCGTGCGCGCGTTGGTCGGGTCGCCGAACTTTTTCGAGGAGGCATACAACGGCCAAGTGAATGGCGCGACCGCGCGGCGCTCACCCGGCTCGACGCTTAAGCCCTTCCTCTACGCGATGGCGATGGATGCCGGGCTGGTGATTCCCGATTCTTACCTGCTTGATGTGCCGACCGACTTCTCTGGCTACGTGCCGGAAAATTACGACGGGTTGTATCACGGGCGGGTCACCATGCGTGAGGCACTGGTGCAGTCCCTCAACGCACCAGCCGTGCGGTTACTCAATACAGTGGGGATCGAGTCCTTTCATCGCCTCCTGCGACGTGGGGGCCTCTCCACCTTGGATCGCCCGCCAGCAAGCTACGGACTGCCGTTGATCCTGGGCAGTGGCGAAGTCTCCTTGCTGGAGCTGACGAACGTGTATGCCACGCTGGCGGTTGGTGGCGAGCATCGACCGCTCCAACTTCAACCTGGCCTTGCTGGCCCTGGGGACCGCCTGTTTTCCGTGGAAGCGGCCAATCTCACCGCGGGGATTCTCACCGGCCTGCAACGACCCGATTTGCCGCGGGCATGGCGGCTGACTCGCGATGCGCCAGCGGTCGCTTGGAAAACCGGCACCTCGTATGGCCATCGCGATGCGTGGAGTATCGGGTTTTCGAGTCGTTACACGATTGGGGTGTGGGTCGGGAATTTCGATGGGCGTGGGCAAAAGGGGCTGGCGGGGTCGGAGTATGCCGCGCCGCTCTTGTTCGCGCTCTTTCGCGTGGTCGAAGGCGGCTCGGCCCAACTCGCGCGTCCACACGGCGCGCGCCTGGGAACGGTCAACGTCTGCACCCTCAGTCATGAACTGGCTGGCCCCTTTTGTCCGGGGTCGGAGTCGGTCACCACTCTGGCGGGACGATCGAAACTCACTTCGTGTGCATATCACCGCCGGCTGTTTGTCGATGCGGAAACCGGTGAGCAGTTGGCGGGGAGCTGTCTGGCCGCGCGCCGGCACCGAGCGGAAGTTGTCACCGTGTATCCGCATGAATTGACGGCATGGTGGCTGGCTCAGGGACAACAGCCGCCACCCATGCCGCGTTTGAGTCCCTTATGCAACGACGTGCCTGATGGTGCCACGCTGACCATTCTTTCTCCGGCCCCGACGACGCCATATCGCTTGCGGCGGGATGCCCCAGCGGCGGACCAGAAAATTCCGCTGCGCACGCAGGGTGGCGCGACGACGACGCGATTGTACTGGTATCAAGACGGCAAGCTGGTCGCGACCGGGACTCCCGCGACCAATTTGTTACTGCCGCTACAGGTTGGCACGCATCGTCTAACCGTGGTAGACAACACCGGACGTACTGGTTCCACCGTGTATCGGGTAGAGTAGGAGTGGAAAATCGATGTCCGCCGCTAGGCGTTGTCTATTCTGATGTTGGGCAATCTTTTTCCATGCACGTCACCGTCATCATAAACCCGATCTCTGGCCGACAGGCGAGCCCGGAGATGGCTCGTCACCGCGCCGCGCTCGCGCGACAGGTCCTTTCCTCAGTGGCGATTACACACGAAGTGAAGATTACCGAACATCCGGGACATGCCTATCTCTTGGCGCGCGAGGCGGTGGATCGTGAAGACTCCCTCGTCCTTGCCTGGGGTGGTGATGGCACAATGAATGAAGTGGGGCGCGCCGTGGCCTTTAGCAATACGGCGCTCGGTCTCATTCCCGCGGGTTCGGGGAATGGGTTGGCGCGGGAACTGCACGTGCCGATGCGACCGGAAGAGGCGTTGCGAACGGCCTTGCACGCCGCCGAACACATCATTGATGTCGGGGAACTCAACGGGCATCTCTTTTTCAACGCCGCTGGGGTCGGCTTCGATGCCCATGTGTCCTGGCTGTTTAATACGAGCCCAGATGGACGGCGTGGCCTGCTCTCCTACGTACTGATCGCCGCGCGCGCGCTGTTCACGTATCGCGCGCCGGAGTACACAATCACGGTCGATGGCGACACGATCTCTTGCCGCGCGCTGTTGATCGCGGTGGCCAACTCTCGACAGTACGGCAACGGGGCGCTGATCGCTCCCGATGCACGGCTCGACGATGGACAACTGGACATGGTGATGATTGAAGCCCGGTCGGCGTTGGCGACGCTGTGGGCGGCAAGGCGGCTGTTCAATGGGACGCTGGCGCAAGCAAAAGGCGTCTTGATGAAACGGGTTACGCGGGTCACCATTAGTGCTGACGAGCCCCTGCGATTTCATGTGGACGGCGAGGCGGTGGCGGACACCAGCACGACGCTCTCTTTTCGTATTCACCCAGGGGCGCTTCGTATCAAAGGAGGGAATCGCGGTGTTTAACAAAGTCTTGATCTTGTCCGCTTCGGCGGGGGCTGGGCATCTGCGCGCGGCGCAGGCGGTGGAGAAAGCGTTTCTCCAGATGGCAGCGGCGCGCGAGGTGCGGCACATCGACATTCTGGACTACACGAACAAACTCTTTCAGAATTTTTACTCCAAGACGTACATCGACATGGTCAACAAAGCGCCAGAAGTGCTGGGGTGGTTGTACGACCATCTCGATACGCCGTGGAAAAACGAACGACGACGGCTGGCTTTCAACAAGCTCAACACCCGTCCATTCGTGAAGATGATTGAGCACTATCAGCCCGACTTTGTGGTCTGCACCCATTTTCTGCCGTCGGAGATGGTGTCGTGGCTCCGAGCGAAAGGGCGGCTGGCCACCAAGCAAGCGATTGTCGTGACCGACTTTGACGTGCACGCCATGTGGCTGTGTCACCATTTCGAGCAGTATTTCGTCGCCCTGGACGAGACGCGGGCCCATCTGGAGAAGCTGGGGATTCCTCCGGAAAAAGTGTCCGTGACCGGCATTCCCATTGACCCCATTTTCGCGGAAGTGAAGGACAAGCGGGCGATGCGGAGCAAGTTTGGTTTGGATGAAGACCGCACGACGATATTGATTTCCGCGGGTGGGTTTGGGGTCGGACCGATTGAGCATCTCGTCCAGTCACTGCTGGAGATGCGCCATACCGCCCAGGTCGTGGCGATTTGTGGGCGGAGTAAAGAGCTAACAATCCGGCTTGATGGCCTCGCGGCGAAAGTGCCACCGGGGCATCGAGTGACCCTGCGGGCCGTGGGATATACGACCGAAATGGATGAGTACATGTCGGCGGCGGACCTGTTGGTGGGAAAGCCGGGGGGACTGACGACATCGGAGGCGCTGGCGAAGGGGCTGGTGCCGGTGATTGTCAACCCGATTCCTGGGCAAGAGGAGCGGAACGCGGATCACCTGCTGGAAGAGGGGGCGGCGATTCGCTGCAATAATCTGCCAGTGCTGGCCTATAAAATAGACCACCTCCTTGACGATCCCGCGCGGTTCGCGGCGATGCAGGCCAATGTCAAACGGATTGCTCATCCGCATGCGGCACGGGAGATTGTGAGGACGCTGCTGTCGTTGTCGGAATAATGCCTGACTTCCCGATTTTGATGGGAGTGGTGGGGTTGCCGGGATGGGACTTATGGGTCACATAGGTCTCATAAGACCCATAAGTCCCACCGCCCCCGAAAGCACACGACCATGAGCACAGAAACCTTTCTCCCCCCACACGGCAATTACGCTGAACTCCTCTCCTTCCAAAAAGCCGAAGTCGTCTACGACATCACCTTTCGCTTCGCGCACAAGTTTCTGTCTCGCGGCGACCGCACCATCGACCAAATGGTCCAGTCCGCCCGCTCCGGCAAGAAGAACATCCTCGAAGGCAGCAAAGCCGCCCTCACCTCCAAGGAGACCGAGATCAAACTCACCAACGTCGCCCGCGCTAGTCTCGAGGAATTGCTGGATGATTACCGCGACTACCTCCGCGCCCGCGACCTGAAAATTTGGGACAAGGACTCCAAGGAAGCGCACTACGTCCGTAAGCTCGGCCGCAAGACACCGCAGACCTACGAGGACTACCGCCAGTTCGTGGAAACCCGCCCACCCGAAGTGATCGCCAACATCGCCATCTGCCTCATCCACCAAACCAATTACCTGATTGACCAGCAACTCCGCCGACTGGAACAAGATTTCGTAAAAGAGGGTGGCCTACGCGAGCGCATGACTCGCGTCCGTTTGCAGTATCGCAACAAGCTCAATCAGCCGCCGCAGCCCCAGGTGGAGCAGAGGCCGCCGTCCAGGAAACCAACAGGTCATCCCTGACAGCATGCGGTAGACCTGGACTCACAGAGACCACCGTGCTAAGTCCGCGCCATACTGATGCGGAGGAGGATAGGGCCCGGTGGCTCTACCGGTCTTCAAACTCGTTCACCGGGGGTTTGCTAACTAGGCGTGATGGCTAGCAAACCCCCGGCAATCCTAGCGAAATTTCCTATTCGGTCCTCACCTGAATTCTCCCCATTTCTCACGTTTTCACAACAGAGTCCCGTGAATTTTCACGACAGGCACTAAAAGTGAAAAGATGAGTCCATGAGAGGCGTTTGTTGGCATTCGTGGACCTTTCGTTTGAGGAGGGAAAGGACTTCAGTGGGGATACCAAGAGGAGCGAGCCAGAAGAAGTCTTTCAGCGCGGCAAAATGGCCC
>JANMSE010000665.1:0-2784 GCA_031389045.1 Deltaproteobacteria bacterium
CCCGTGGATTGCATCGAGCTGAAGCACATGCACCACGGCGTGAAGGGGAATCAATCGTGGTGCGAAATCGATCTCGAACGCTGCGTGGGCTGCGAAGTTTGTGTTCACATTCCGCAGAAAAAGTCGAATCCATACTAGCTGACCGTTTGTCCTTGGAACGCCATTGAAATGGTGACGACCGAACACGACGCCACGTACGTCGCCCAAATCGGCGGCCCGCCGGAATACATTCAAGCCAACTGGGACCGGCTGGTAGGCACCGCTCAACATCTGGCTGAGTTGAAGGCCAGCGGGTAGACCGCTCTCGATTCCCGCTGGCTCTCTAACCCTCAGCGTACGTTTTGATGTCGCGGCTTGCTTCTGTCGGCTTCAGCCGACATCCATTGTTTGCCACCGGTTTTAGAGACTGTCCGGCTTTCCGGTGTTGTAAGTCAAGGACTTGCTCCGCGGATCGTTGAACTTTCGGCGACGTGGGGATGGACGATCAAAAGGTTATGGATCAGGACGGCCAAGGCCACGTCGGTTTTGGCGCGGGTCGGTGTGCGGCCGGTGTGGCGGCGGAGTTGGCGGTGTTCTTTCAGGTCGGCGAAACCGCGCTCGGCGACTTGGCCGCGAGTCTTCAAGATCGCTTTCGCTTCGGGAGTCGCCATCTTGGCTCGGTGGGCGTCAATCAAGTCCTCGTGTTCGCTGCGTCGCAGTTGGCGGCCGTGGAGGCTGGTCGTGCAGCCGGCGCGTAGCGCGCAGGCGGCGCACACCGCGGGCGCGGCGCGGAAGCGTTCGAGGCGTTCCACTTGCTCGCCAGCCCGCGTGCGCGTTTCGCTGCCCAGGTAGGTCAAGCGTTGGCCGGCCGGGCACTCGTAGGCGTTTTCGGCGGGGTGCCACACGAACTGATCTTTCGAGAACTGTTGCGCGGGTTTGCGGCGCGCGGCGCTGAAGTCGTTTTCTTTCCACGGGCCGATCAGTTCCACGCCCAGCGTTTGGCACTGCGCCAAATTCAGCGCGGTGACGAAGCCCGCGTCGACGGCCACGCGGCTCGGCAAGCGGCCCGTCAACTGCTGAGTCCGTTCCAAGGTCGGAACCAGCAGCGACGTATCCTGGCTGTGCGCGAACACGTCGTAGCCCAGAATCAACGGGCTGTGCCGGTCGATCAGAAACATGGTGTCGTACAGCGGTCGAAAGACCTTGAATTTGTCGGGGCCCAACGCGGCCTCGGGATCGCTGACGCTGATCACCACCCGCTTCTCCGGCAAGCGTTCGGAGGGGCACTTGCGCGCGTTGGCCGCCCGGCGCGGCTGCAACCATTCGTTCGCGCGCCGATAACGGTCTCGCTGCCGAGTCCGACCGCCAGGCGTGCCAGCCAGCCACTGACTTTTTTTTCGACCGGCTCCTGCCGCGTGTCTTGCGCGCAGGCCGCGTCGAGCTGTTCCAAACGCGACGTGATCTGGCTCTGATTCACCAATCGATGCCGCGACGCACAGGCGGCGATCAGCGTGCCGTCGGTCGCCGCGTCCGACCCATCCGTCAGTCCACGCTCGATCGCGTGCCGCAGCACCTGCTCGTTCCAGCCATCCAAGAAGGGCGCGAGCCGGTCGCGAAATTCGTACCACACGCTCCGCGCCGGCTGAATTCCCTGTCCCACCCACAACAACGCCACGCTGTCCCGTTGAGCGCGATGCCACTGGCTGGGCGTCGCATGCCCGCGCTGCTTTTCGACCAGCACCATCGCCAGCAACAACTCCGGTGAATAGGGGAGCGAACCGCGTCCCGAATACGACTTCCACAACGGTCCCAGATCGAGACTCGGCAGCGCCGCGACCACTTCGCGCGCCACATCGTTCGCCGCAAGTTGTTGATCCCAAGCTTCCCATTCCACCGACCCTTTCGGACAGGGCACCGGCTGACACGGACGATTTCCTGTTTCGCGGACACTCCCGATCGCCTGAAACATGACGAACTTCCTTGTTCGTGGTGAGAGTTGAATCGTACCAACCCATTCCATCACCACCACGAAAGTTCGTCACTACCAAAATCCGCTCAGCTCCCATCGTAAACCCATACGCCCCAACGCCGGAAAGCCGGACAGTCTCTAAAACCGGTGGCAGACGAAGCGTCGGCTGAAGCCGACGAGCGAATCCCGGTCCGGAGCGCCACTCAGAGGCTATCCGGAAAACGCCCTCACCCCAGCCCTCTCCCAGAGTACCGGGAGAGGGAGTCGTCGGCGACTTCCGGCCTTTTCAGATAGCCTAGGAAGCTTGATGATTTGAAGTTGTTGCAAATGAGTCAAGTTTCATGCGGCGAGGCTGTTTTGCTGGAGGAATTGTTGGATGGCGGCGTCGAGTTTGTCGAAGCGGTCGCGGAGCGGGCTGTGGTCGAGGGCCTCGTGCGGGAGCCATTGGGACAGGCCGGGGCGGAGGGCGCGGTCGTACAGGCGGGTGCAGTACAGGCTCACCTTCCAGCCGGTGTCGGTCAGTTCGTAGCGGTGAGTTCCGCGCTGGCGGCGGATCAGGCCGTGCAGACGCAGGCGGCGGAGTTGGTAGGTCATTTGCCCCGCGGTGATGGACTGGGAACTTTTCCCCAACAGGGGTGCCCAGTGATCGCGAAGGTCGCGGTTGGAGAAGCCGCGAGGCAACAGACGGAACACCAACAAGGCCGCGAACAACGCCATCACGGTCGGATCGCCGAACCGCAACGCGCTGGCACGCTGACCGGAGACCTCGATCGGATCGTTCACCTGACGAAACGCGGCTTCGCCCAGGAAGCAGTCGTGGCTGAGACGTTGGACGT
>JANMSE010000324.1:0-7549 GCA_031389045.1 Deltaproteobacteria bacterium
TTTCTCGAACGCGCGGGGGAACAAGCCATGCAACGCGCGGCTCGCTTTGAAGCAGTCGAGCACTTCTCGGACGCGTTACAACTGCTTCATTCGCAACCCGACACCCCGGAACGTCGCTGGGAAGAGCTGCGCCTCCTGCTCGCACGCGGGGGGGTGCTGGTCGTGATGAACGGATTTCGCCATCCAGAAGTTGAGCGGATTTTCACCCAGGTTCTGACGTTGTCGCGGCAGGTGGAAGAGTCGCCCCAGCTCCTCCCGGTGTTGATGGGGTTGTCACGCTTCGCGCTGGTGCGCGGGGAGTATCAAGCGGCCCATGACTTGGCGGCCCGCTTCACCCGCATCGCGGCGGGGGTCGAGGACGCGGCCTCTCTCGTGCCCGCGCATTTTGTCTTGGGCTTTTCCGCCTTTCGGGTTGGTCAGTTTGCCGTGGCGCGCCAGCATCTCGAACAAGGCATTGCCCTACGCGCGCAACCACAGAGTCGGCCGAAGCCACTCGATAACCTGCTGTATCGCTTGGCGGCGAACGGCCAGGACCCCCGGGTGGGTTGTCAATCGTGGCTCGGGTGGGTCCTGTGGCATTTGGGTTATCCTGACCAAGCGCTGACGCACAGCACCCAAGCGATCACCCTGTCGCAAGACCTCATGCTCACGACGAGTGAAGCCTCGGCTCAGTATTTCGCCGCCGCCGTGCACCGCTCGCGACGCGATAGTCAGGCGGTGCTCGCCAGTGCGGAACGAGTGATCGCCATTGCCACCGAGCGAGAATCTCCTTATTGGTTGGCGAGTGGCACCTTTCTCCACGGGTGGGCCTTGGCGGAAGAGGGGCAGTGGGAACCCGGCATCGCGGAGATGAAGAAGGGGATTGCCGGGTGGCGCACGCTCGGTCACGAGCACTTGGCGCAGCCGATCCTGTTATTGGCGGAGGTTTGTAGCAAAGCGGGGCGAGCGAACGAGGGATTTCGCCTCTTATCTTCGGTGATCCCACTCATTGCCCTGAGCGCCGAACGGTGGTGGGAGGCGGAACGGTACCGCATTGAAGGCGAACTCATTCTCCGCGCCCATGATGGGGGAATGGAGACCGAAGCGGAAAATTGCTTTCGGCAAGCACTGGCGGTGGCGCGAGAACAACAAGCGAAATCCCTGGAACTGCGGGCAGCCATCAGCCTGGCGCGCCTCTGGATAGGACAAGGCAGGACGGACGACACGCGCGCGATGCTGAGCGAAGTCCACGCGTGGTTCACCGAGGGGTTTGAGACTGGCGATCTGCGAGACGCCAAGGCGTTGCTGGACGAGCTATCGGACGTGAGCGGTCGGCAGGCAGCGGTCAGTTGAGAGGATCGACAATATCATGAAGATGCAAAACCGTGAGCATGCACCAGGCAAGCAAAAAGTCAAAAGACCGTCAGAGCGAAAGGGTACGGGGCTTGCGAATCGTCGCCCGCTGTCCACACCGACCTCGGCATACGTCGCCAAGCAAAAAGCGGGCGTCTGCATGCTGCTCCACTACGGGCAGAATTTCGCTTTTGATGAGCCGGTCCTTTATGAAACTGACCAGCGCCTCTAGTGGAAAGTACCGGTATGGTTTTCAACCGCGGATGAAGGGCGGAAAGAAAAACTCGGCGACCTGACGGTTGATGCGCAAACAGGAGAAGTGGTGGACGGCCAAACGCGCTGCCGGGCGATGAAAAACGCGGTCCGCACGCTTCCATAGCCCAGCCAAGAGACAACGCCACTTTCTTAACCGTGCTCACCGTTCCGCACTATCGCCAGACCAATCCCCGGAATCGCAACTCCTGTGTGCCGGCTGCGGTCAGCATGGCCCTTGCCTATCAAGGCGTTCGCGTGGAGGAAGACGCGATGTGCGACCTCCTGCGGACTGACGAAGCCGGTACCAGCCTCGTGGATTTGGATACGCTGTTAGAACAAGTCGTTCCTCACTGCCAAGTCAGAGTTGAAGCCTCCTCGCTCGACTCCCTACGCCAGTCACTACGGGATGGGGTTCCCCCTATAGGCGCGAACTTAAAAATATCGCCTCCGAAAACGAGTGAGCTCAGGCGGCGAGGGGCAAGGGCGTGGGCGGGGTCTGCGCCCGCTGTGCTAACCAGGCGCGAATCGTGGACTCCTGATGGAGGCGACGGCGTGGGGGACTGCACAAGAAGCGGGCTAAGCGCGGCACGCACTCCTGCAAGCGAGCTTCAGACCAACTCCCGAACACCTGCTGGCGCAAGGTCTCAAGGCTCAGACCACTGAGCAGCCAACTGCTCATCACCGTATGAGTGGGGGAGGCCGCCGTTTGCAGCAGCGTGCGCAGGAGCGTGGTGGTGTCTTCGTGCAGCGCCCAGGCGACCAACAAGCTGCGCACCGTGGCTTCGACACGGCGAGGGACCACCTCTGATGTCCACGTCTCCTCGACCAACGCCGCCGCTTGTCGGACCTTGCCTCGCCCGTCTCCTGAATAGGGATCAGCAGAGGAACCTCCGTATCTGATGAATTTTCGATGCACCCATCATACGTCGGAATCCCGTGCTGATCTTCCCTCCCGGTCTTAAGTTCGCGCCTATGGGGGCGGCCCCACCCGCCACTCTCCAAAACCGCTCCTTGACCTACGCCGCAGTCCCAACGCGAGCGGTCTCTTTCCACGGTCGTTGGTGCACCACCATCTTCACTCCATGTTTGGGTCGTAAGGTCACCGACGGCACGACCACAAGCGGACGGTCCGACACCAAGGTCATACGGTAGCGCTGCCCAATCGTCGCCAAGAGCAACACGGCCTCCATCAGGGCGAAGTGATTGCCGATGCAAATGCGCGGCCCATCACCAAATGGAAAGTAGACGCCATGTGGCAGACGCTTGACCAACTCGTTCTCCCACCGCTCCGGGCGAAAGACCTCCGGCTCGTCAAACCAGCGCGGATCACGGTGCACCACCCACTGGTTCAAGTAGAGTTGGGTGCCTTTGGGAACATGGTACTCACCAATCGTGCAATCCGTGACGGCTTCACGACCGATGCCCCACGCGGGAGGATACAACCGCATCGATTCGTGCACGACCCACGTGGTGTAGCGGAGACGCGGAACGTCCGCCGCCATTGGCGTGCGTCCATCAAGGACCTGCGCCCATTCGGCCACCAGGGCTTGGGCCGCGTGCGGATGCTGGGCAAGCAAATACCAACAATACGAGAGCGTCAGCGCGGTGGTCTCGTGGCCCGCGAGCAGCAGCGTCATCACTTCGTCCCGCAGTTGTTGATCGGTCATCTGACCGCCATCTTCGTAGCGAGCAGCCAGTAGACGAGACAACAGGTCTTCAGCCGGATGTTCACGCGCGCGGTGCTGGTGAATGATCCGGTGGATAATCTGGTCCAACGTGCGGACGGCGCGGCGAAAGCGAAACGCCGCCGGAGTCGGCGCCCAACCGTCGGGAAAGACCCACGTCGACAGCCCCATGTCGTAGGCCATGACCGCGTCAAGGGCGATGCGCACGTCGTTCGCTTCCGCGGCGACGTCACTAGCAAAGAGCGTCTTGGCGGCGATTGCCAGGGTCAGATGCATCATGTCCTGATGAATGTCACGCGGTTGCCCATCCCGCCAGCTCTGGAGCATGCGCTCGGTATACTCGGTCATCACCGTCCCGTAGTGATGGATGTGGCTTGGTTGAAAAGCGGGTTGTGCGAGGCGGCGCTGTCGCCGCCAGCCCTCGCCCTCGCTGGTCAGGAGCCCCTGACCAAGCAGATTGGACAGCCGTCGCGTCAGCGCGTCCTTGATGAAGTGCTGGGGCGCGCCGCGCAAGACGTAGGCGATGTGGTCGGGATGATGGAGCAAATAGACTTCGGTGCCGGGAAAGCGCAGTCGCACAACGTCCCCATACTCACGGGCACATTGCGTGAACAGCGCCAAAGGGTTACGGAGGAAGGGAATCAAGTTGCCAATCACCGGATAGCCGGACGGGCCTGGGGGAATACGAGAGTGGGACATGGGGGAACCTCCATCGTGAGCAGTCGTGGGCGGAGTTGTATTTTGAGATAACATACGTTACGTAACGAACGTAATGTAATAAATCGACGAGGACGAGTCAAGCATGCCAAAACAGAGAGATGAGCAGACGCAAATCGCGCGGATTGTGCACGCGACCGGGACGGTCCTGGCCACGCAGGGCATTGATGGCTTGAGTTTGCGCGCGGTGGCGCGGGAGGCGGGCTGCACCACTGGACTCTTGATGCATTGGTTCACGTCCAAGGCCGACTTGGTGCAAGCCGCGCTCACGCATACCACTGTCGCGCAGAGCGAGCGTGTGACCCAGCGCTTAGCGGCGAGTCCGCCGGATGTGGTGGGAGCGATCGCGGAGTTCCTGCCCTTGGACGAGCAACGACGCGCCGAATCGCGGATCTGGCTCGGCTTTTTGGCGCTGGCGATGAGTACGCCGGCATTGATGCGCGACCATCAACAACGCTATGCGCGGTTTCGCCAGGAGATCATCGACCATCTGCGAGACCAAGGATTCCCGGGCGCGCATCCGGTTGAGATCGCCGATCGGATTATCGTGTTGGTCGATGGAATTTGTGTGGGTGCGACTCTCGACCCGACCTACTGGACCCCGCGGCGTCAGCATGCCGTACTGGCCGCCAATATCGCCGATGTCATTGCATGGACGCGACGCACGGAGAACAAGACCGCGCGAAGCCCGCGCAAGCAGGTGGCGACACCACGACGAGACGTGGGGGAAGGTCATCGCTCCCTCCGTCCCCGCGCTGCAAACACACCGAAAGTGAAGACAACGAACAGGAGGTCAACATGACAATCACAAAAGGCTACGTCGATACTCGTGATGGACAATTGCATTACCGATGCTGCGACGGCAAGAGCGCGCTTCCGCTGGTTTTCTTGCACCAAACCGCGAGTTCCTCGCTCATGTATGAAAAGCTCATGCACGAACTCCAAGGGGAGTATCGCATGTTCGCGCTCGATACTCCTGGATTTGGGCAGTCCTTTTTTCCGCCGTCGGCACCAACGATCGGCTACTACGTCGCCACCTTTCTCGAAGCATTGCAAAAACTCGGCGTTCAGGACTTTCATCTGTTTGGGCATCACACCGGGGCCTCGATCGCGTGCGAAATGGCCGCGACGGCACCGACGCGCGTGCGCAGCCTGATGATGGTTGGCCCGGTGTATATGGACGCCGCCGAGCGACAGAAATGGATTCGGGATTTTGTCAAAGCGATGGTCATCGAACCCGACGGCGGCCACTTGTTGAAGATCTGGAAGCGGGTGCGGGGGATTGACCCCGACCCCAGCCTCGCGCTGTGTCATCGTGAAGCGGTGGACAATCTGCGCGCGGGGGAGCGCTATCACGAGGCGTATCTGGCGGTGTTCAATCAGGACTTTCCCGCGCTGCTCGCGCAAGTGCGCTGTCCGATGCTGATGCTGTGTGGCACGCAGGATCTCCTCATGCCGTATTTCAAGCCGTCGAGCGACGCGCGCCCTGATGCGAAGAGTGTGACGCTCCCCGGTGGCACGTATGTCGTCGATGAGTATCCCACCGCTGTCGCCGCTGAAATCCGGGCGTTCTTATAAAGCACGAGAGGAAAGAGAATGCGGGTCGGCTCACAACGTGACGGTCAAGGGGAAGCCGTTCTTGCGGTACAGTATCGTGAGGACGCAGCGCTGACAGTCGTGGAGATAGACTCGAAAGATGGTTTCCGCACCCTCCATTTTCGGCGAATTTGGAGTGTTGGCAATCCTTCTGAGAGAGGACAGAAACGGAGAAAGAAAACCGAGCCCTTTTGTTCCCCGTCCCCCCTTTTGATTTTTGATTTCGGCTCTACGGATTCTGCGTCACCGTGTACCGTTTGCCGTTGACCGTGATTCGTGCCGCTCAATGAAACTAACTGAGTATGAGTTGCAGCCCCCGCGTAAACGACTCAGGCACCGGAGCCTCGATCACGACTTCATTACCCGAAGGAAGCTGAACCGCGATACGTTGGGCATGGAGCATCAATCGTGGAAATTGCCCCTGCACCTCCTTCTCTCCATACAACGGATCGCCCACGATCGCGTGGCCAAGACTGTAGAGGTGCACCCGAATCTGATGGCGGCGCCCGGTGACTGGCCGCACCTCGACTAGCGTGTGCGCGGCGAAACGTTGGAGGACCTGAAAGGACGTGACGCTTTCCTTCCCACGTTTGCTATCGATGCCCATGCGCCCAGAGCCAAACTGTCGAAGGGGCGCGTCGATGGTGTCGCTCGCTTGCGCGACGACTCCGTGCACCACCGCCTGGTAGGTTTTGCGCACGGTATGACGGAAAAACTGGTCGTTGAGAAATTTGTGCGCCGCCGTGTTCTTGGCGAAGAGGATGACGCCGCTGACCTCTTTGTCGAGACGATGCACGACGTAGAGTTTCGCTGGTCTGCTGGCGGAGAGGAGCGCGAGCAGACTGTCTTGCGTGGTGTCCCGCTCAGGAATGGAGGCGAGTCCTTCGGGTTTATTGACCGCGAGGAGGTCGGCGTCCTCGAACAGTGTCGGTATCATTTCTTGATGTCGGTATGCCCGAACCCACCCGCCCGTTCCGTCGCCTCAAGCTGCCCAACTTCTCGCCATTGCACTCGCGTCACCGGAGCCACAACCAGTTGCGCGATGCGATCACCACGCTGGATGGTCACCGGCTGGTCACCCAAGTTAATCAGCAGGATTTTGACTTCATCACGGTAGTCAGCGTCAATCGTACCGGGGGCATTCAGGACGGTGAGACCGGAGCGTAGGGCTAAGCCGCTACGAGGGCGGATTTGCGCCTCGTAACCTTGTGGGATGGCGAGTGCAAAACCAGTGGAAATTAGGGCGCGGCCTAATGGCGGCAGGGTCAGGTCTTCAGTGAGGTCCGCGTGGATGTCCATACCCGCCGCGTCGGGAGTCATGTAACGCGGCAGCGGGACAGCGTCGTCGGTGACGCGGAGGCGGGTGATGGGAATCTCGACCATGGCAGAACACCGGAGGGGGAAACGGGGAAACGGGGAAACGGAGGAGTAGACTCACTTGCCTTCCTCTTCCCCTTTTACCCTTTTACCCTTTTCCCCTGTCCGCCTGTCCCCCAGCAGCGCTTCGTAATCCACTTTCTTCGGCACTTCCCCCAGCAGCGTCAATGCTCGATTCTCTCCGCTGAAACACCGGGCCGCGAGGGCGTGCACGTCCTCAAGCGTCACTTTCTCGATCTCTCCCGCGACTTCCGCGATGGGAATGTCGCGACGGAAATACATCTCACAACGCGCGAGCCGGTTCATGCGTGCTTCGCTCGTCTCCAGCCCCAGGAGCAGGCCGCCTTTGGCATAGCCTTTGGCGCGCCGCAGTTCGGCGGCGGAGATCCCCTCGCGCGCGATGTCAGAGAGCGCGGCGCAGGATAACTCGATCACCTTGGGCGCGGACTCGGTACTCGTCGCCGCGTAGATGCCCAGATACCCAGCCCCCCGGTAGCTCGAAAGAAACGAGGACACGTCGTACACCAACCCCCGACGTTCGCGAATTTCCTGAAACAGACGCGAACTCATGCCGCCACCAAGGGCGG
>JANMSE010000335.1:0-19523 GCA_031389045.1 Deltaproteobacteria bacterium
GCAAAGTCGCCCCGATCGGCACGCAGAGTGGCACGTATGACGATCAAGACCGGCTGCTCACGTACAATGGCTATACCCATACGTGGTCGTCACCCCTTGGATGGTCTCACTCTTCTGACTGATGCGGCCTAAGCTGTCGCGGGTGTAGGTGTCATTGAGGACCGCACTGCCGCCGACACTGGCTTGCGCCGTGGCCACTTCGCCGAGGCTGTTATACGTCAGCGCGTCGGTGACCGTGCCGACCGTGGTGCCACTGAGTAAGCCGTTGACACTGTCGCGCGTCAAGGTCATTGCTCCGGCGCTGGTCAATAGATCATCGGCGTCGTAGGCAAAATTGACGGTGTTGCCACCGTTCACACTCTGACCGGTCTTGCGGTAGTTGTTGTCATACGTCCAGTTCACACTCCCACTCACCGGCCCACTCCAGGTGCTGCTCAGTAACAGGGAGCCGTCGTAGGTGTACCCCACACTGCCGCCAAACGAGGCACTGGCCGTGCTCAGATTGCCTTGCGCATTGTAGCTGTAGGACAGGGTGCTGGGTGCTAGGGGCTGGGGGCTAGGGAAGACTTGGGTGCTCAGGCGTCCCGCCGCGTCATAATTCAGGTTGACTTGCTGCCCATCGGGTCGGGTGATCCGCGTCAGCTTGCGATCGACATCGTAGGCATACTGCGTGGTGTTGGTGCCGCCGCCACTGACAAAGGGCGCCAGGTAGTCTTTCTCCAAGTTGACCGCCGTGTAGGTGAACTCATGTGGGGGTTTGCCGGGTGGAGTGATCGACGTGACATTGCCACTGGCATCGTAGGTGTAGGTAATCACCCGATTGTCCGGCAAGATTTGCTGGGTGACTCTCCCCGCCGCATCATATTGGAACTGCACGGTGCGACTGGCACTGTCCGTGATGGTGCCTAAGCGGCCCAGACTGTCGTAGCTCATGGCCGCGCTGCGTCCGCCTTGGGAGCGCGCGCTTAACCGGCCACGGGCATCATAACTGAACGCCGTGGGTGCCAGGGTGCCTTGTTGCTGTTGGGTCACCCGCCCTTGGACATCCGTCACCGTCGCGCGTTTACGGCCCGCTGGGGACGTATCCGTCGCCGTGCGCGTGGTGGCGTTATACGTGCGCGTCGCCGTGCGGCCATTGAAGTTGACCGTGTCGGTCTGACTGGTCAGACTCAGCGGATTGTTGGGATCACTCAACGTGGCCGTGCGCGCGTTGGTCAGCGTGCCCGCTTTCCCCCCCGGCGTACTGACGTTGAGCGTTGTCGGAATCGGCGACTGCAAGCCAAAGCGGGGATCACCCGTGACACTCACCGTCTGGCTGATGCCATCAGGTTGGGTGATGACTTGGCTACCATCAGTCCGAATCTGGGTCACCTGCTGGGTGCCATCGGGCAGGACGTTGGTACGCCGTTGTTGGCCATCGGGCATATATTCCACTTTATACGTGGTCTGCTCACCCGCCGCCGTGCCGTGCTGGACTTGATAGCCGTTGGTGATGGTACTGCGCACCAGCGTATCTCCACCACCCGCCGGGTCACTGGTCTGGATCAACCGGCCTCCGCTATCATACTGGAAGCTCGACGCGGGTTTGCCTGGCGGCGTGGCGCTAGTCAGGAGACCATCGGACGTGTAGCTGAAGCTGGTGGTCTCACCATTGGGGTTGGTGATGCTCGCCAGATAGCCATTGGCATCCAGCGTGATACTGTTGCTCTGGCCATACGGCCCGGTGATGCCGGTGAAGTTGCCACTGGCATCGCGGGTGATCGTGGTGACGTTGTTATTAGCATCGGTCACCGTAATCAGCCGCCGCCTACTGTCATAGCCAAACGTGTAGAGAATCGTGTTGGTCAGCGCATTGACCGTGCGTAAATGCCGCCCCGATTCGTTGAACACATACAGCTCGTGGCCATCCTTCGCCGGGAGCACAATATCGCCGACCGCCGCAAATCCCGGCAGTACCGAACGTACGTGCCGTACCCGATCACTGCGGATCGCCGTGGTCTGGCTCCCCGCCGTGGCCACGTACAGCGAGCGGTCTGGACCTACCGCCACCCCTTGCACCGTCCCCAGCCCCGCTTGGAGCGGCAGACCGCCATCCCCACTGTAGATGGCGGCTCCGTTGCCGGCGACCGTGGTGATAAGGCCATCCGTATTCACCCGTCGCACACGGTAGTTGATGGCATCGCCTAGGTAGAGATTGCCCTGGGCATCCACGGCCAACCCCATCCCGCTGCCGGTGAAGGCGAGCCGGGCGCTGGTCGCCGGCCCGCCATCACCCGAGAAGCCTGACTGGTTCAGCGTTCCTGCATGGAGATGGATGATGCCATCCACGCCGACACGCCAGACCACCCGATGCCCGGCGTCACTAATGAAGAGATTCCCGTTTCGATCTACCGCGACGTCCCGCGGGGAGGAGACATTCACCGTGCTCGCGGGCAATCCTTCGATCGGCGCGAAGAAACCCGCACTCCCGATCCCCGCTACCGTGCTAATGATCCCATCGGGACTCACCTTCCGTACCCGGCCGTTGGAGGTATCCGCGATATAGAGATTCCCGGCTGCATCGAGAGCGAGCCCTCGGGGATCCTGAAGCCGCGCGAGACGCGCCAAGCCACCATCGCCACTAAATCCCACCACCCCGGTTCCGGCCACCGTCGCAATGATCCCACTGGGGTCCACTTTCCGGACCCGTTGGTTACCCCCGTCCGTAAAATAGACCGTTCCATCGGGCGCGACGGCGATTCCGGAGGGTCTGGAGATACTGGCACTGATTGCGGCTCCGCCATCTCCGCTGTAGCCCCCCGGTCCACTGCCCGCCACGATTCGCAGAATGCCGTCGGTCCCGATTTTATACACGTAGGCCGACTCGTCGGTCACATAGACATTGCCCACCGCATCGGTCGCGACTCCGTAGGGCGAGGTCAACCGCGCGCTAGTGGCGAGCTCGCCGAGACCGATGGCCCCACTCGGGCGATTACTCCCCGCCCTTGTGACAATGACCGCGCCGAGGTTCTCATTACTCGTGTCTTGACTACTCCGCTGGGCGCCGTCGCCAAAGTAGATGGTCTTCCCGATGGGGTCATACACGTGATGCGCGGCCAAACTCCAGCCCCCCAGTCCTTGCGCCTTGGCCTCCCACGTGCCGATCGGCCCTACCCACTGGCGACTGGTGGCTGCTTCAAACCGCGACGCGACCCCACCCGGCAGCGTCACCCCCGAGGATTGGCCAAAGGCGGGATTCTGCGCCGGCGGTTGCTGGTAGACGAGCGGATAGACAAACTCAATCTCCACCGACAGTTGTTGGCGGCCGTTGAGCAAGCGCCCATAGACATCCTTCCCGTCCCAGGTGAACGAATGGACCAGATTCGCCTGGGGCGGAAAACTCTGGCGCATCACCTGCCCGGCGATCCGTAGTTCGAGATCAATGCGGCGTAACGACGCGGGCACGCTGTCCCCACTCAGGGGAATCTCCAACGTATAGGCGCTATTCCGCTCCTGCGCGCGATGACTGCGATAATTGAGACTCATGGGGACCCCGGTGATCCCAGCCTGCTGTGCGAGCGATTGATTCTGATAGTCCAGGCCGATCGGCAGCGTGGCATCGGCATTGTCGAGCAGTTGCTCCGCCTGCGCGCGCCCCTCCAGGGTTGTCCCGTTCGGGAGAATGGCATCCGTCGGGGGGCGCGGGCCCCAGTTGAAATCCCGCGCCGTCCAAAAGCGCGTCGTCACTCGCCACACCGAAGCGCCCGGCGTGTAGGTGTCGGCCAGGGTCTCCAGTTCGACCGTGCTGACACCGAGAGCGGCCAGCGTCGCGGCATTATCAGGCAGCGTATCCCCATTCGTGTCCACCTGCGCGACGCCGCCATTCACCCCGAGAATCGTGAGGACGATCCCGTTGGGCTGCGGAATCCAGACTCCTTGCTGTTGATCATAGGCCCCGACCGGAACCGCGCCACCTGCGGGCATGTTGAGGAAGTTGTCCACATAGATGGGCACGGGCTGGGAGAAGGTCACTTGCGTTGCGCCCGCGGCCAGCGCCTCGTCCGCGTTGATATTGACCGCATACGTATACGCACTCGTCGGCGGCAACGCCCCCGGCATCGCTTCCGGTCCATTCGCCCCCACCGTGTACTCGGTCAAGCGCACATTCAGCGTCGTCAATGGCTGCGTGCTTCCATCCGCCATGACCATCGTCGCCGTCGTGCCTTGTGGGATCATCACCACCGCTTGGCGCGTGCCATCCGCGTCCGTCACTACGCTGCCCGCCGCCACTTGCATCGGCTGCGTCGTGTCCGTTAAATCAATCGTCGTCACCACGGGATCCGGTTGAATCAACACCACATCCGGCAGGAACGCATAATCCTGCCACGGGGCATCAATCTGGCGCTGCGCGGGCAAGTAGCTCGGCTTGGCATAATTGATCGTCAGTACGCCCCCGCCATTTACGGCAATATCAAACATCCCATCGGCGCGACTCAGCGTCTGGCCGAGTTCAGGATGATTGAGCACCGTGATCGTTACCCCGGACAACGGACTGTTGTCCTTCTTCAAGACTTTGCCGCGAATCACCGCGATGCGCTTGGGCTCAATGGTGTTTGGAGCCACACCGGTCTGAATCGGATTACTGCCCGTGAACAGGAAACTGGCGCTGTCAATCAACGTCGTCGCCACCGTGCGGTCAATCGGTGGGGCCACCGTGGCTGGGTCCGGTGGTAACAGCGGTTCGACTTGCGTCGTGATTGGTACACTACTGTTGCCCGCGGTGTCGCTCACTTGGATGCTCAGCGTATTGCCGGGTTGCGCGCCGATCACCGCCGTGAAACTGCCATCGGCATTGGCCGTCACTGTGACCTGTTGATTGCTGGCCGTGTTCGTGACTCTGACCTGCGCCCCCCCTTCCACACTGCCCGCCGCGCCTGTCACTGTTGTCTGCCCACCACTGCTCCTGGTCGTAATCAATCCCACATTGGCCGGTGGCGGTGGGGTCGTATCCGGTGTCGTGGCCGTGATCACAACCGTGTCCGGGTCACTGTCCAGCGTCCCGTCGTTGACCAGTAGTTGCACCACATACAAGCCTGCGATATCGGGCATGAAGGTCGGATTCCCCGCCGTGGCATTCGTCAAGGTCGCGGTGCTGGTCGTAGGCTGACTGATAATATCCCACTGATACGTCAGCGGATTGTTGTCCACATCCTGCGAGCCACTGCCGTTGAGTTGCACGACTATGCCCGTGAGCACATCTTGATCCGCTCCGGCATCGGCCACCGGTTTGGAATTCAGCGTGGTGATCGTCACCGTCGCCGGGTCACTGAGCACCGTGCCGTCATGCACCAACAATTGCGCGGTGTAGGTCCCGGGTTTGTCCAGCACGAACTGCGTGCTCACTGTCGTGGGACTGCTCAGCGTCGCCGTGCTGGTCAGCGGCGTGCTGCTCAGACTCCATTGATAGCTCAACACATCGCCATCGACATCACTGGACCCGCTGCCATTGAGCGTGATCGTGGCACCCACGACCCCGTGTTGATCCGGGCCGGGATCGGCGATGGGTTTAGAATTGATGGTGCTGATGGTCACCGTGTCCGGCGCACTGGCCACCGTGCCATCGTGCACGATCACCTGCGCCGTGTAATTGCCGGGCTTGTCTATGGTGAAGGTCGGCTGCACCGCGCTGGGATCACTGAGACTCGCCGTGCTTCCCACCGGTTTGTCGCTCAGTGTCCACACGAAACTCAGACTATCCCCATCCACATCACTCGACCCGCTGCCATCAAGTGTGAGCGTCGTCCCCACCGTCCCACTCTGATCCACTCCGGCATTGGCCACCGGCGCGCTGTTGAGCGTACTGATGGTCACCGTCACCGGCTCACTACTCACCGTGCCGTCATGCACCAAGAGCTGCACGACATACGTCCCGACCTTATCCACCGTGAACTGCGGCGTGACCGTAGTGGGATTCTGGAGCGTGGCCGTGCTGGTGGGCGGTTGGCTGATGAGGCTCCACTCATACGTCAGACTATCGCCATCCACGTCACTAGAGTTACTGCCATCCAGATGAATGATAGTGCCCACCGTGCCACTCTGGGCCGCGCCCGCGTCGGCCACGGGCTTGGTGTTGAGCGTGCTGATGGTCACCGTGTCGGGCGCGCTATTGGCTAAGCCATCATTGACCATCAGTTGCGCGCTGTAGGTCCCGGCCTTGTCCAGGCTGAAGCTCGGCGTGGCCGTGGGCGCGTCGTGCAACACCGCGATACTGCCCACTGGTTTGCTGGTCAGGCTCCATTGATACGTCAGCGTGTTGCCATCGGCGTCACTGGAGCCACTGCCGTTGAGGGTGATCGTCCGGCCAACCTGGCCCGCAGTATCCGCCCCAGCATTGGCCACCGGCGCACTGTTGAGCGTGGAAATCGCCACGCTATCGGGCGTACTCGCCACCGTGCCATCGTGCACGGTGAGCGCGGCGGTGTAGTCGCCAAACACGTCAATGGTGAAGCTGGGTGTGACACTGGTGGGATTGGTCAGCGTCGCCGTGCTGGTGGTGGGTTTCGCCAGACTCCATTGATAGGTGAGGCTGTCGCCATCGACATCGCTGGAGCCACTGCCATCCAGGGTGATGCGCGTGCCGACTTGCCCACTCTGGTCAGCTCCAGCCCGTGCCACGGGCCGACTATTGACCGTGGAAATCACCACGCTATCGGGCGCGCTGCTCACCTGCCCATCATGCACCGCCAGCGTGACTGTGTAATTGCCGGGTTTGTCAATGGTGAACGCCGGCGTGGCCGTGGGCGCACCACTGAGTATCGCGGTGCTGGTGGCGGGTCTGCTCGTCAGCACCCAACTGAAGGTCAGCGGGTTGCCATCCACGTCGCTGGAGCCGGTGCCGTTCAACTGGACGGGCGTGCCTACGGGCTGGGTTTGGTCCGCGCCCGCGTTGGCGACCGGCGCATGGTTGACCGGGGTGCACTGGCCGCTGTCATCGTCATCATCATCGCCGTCGTCGTCATCCTCGTTGTCTTCCTCATCGTCACAATCATCATCAATGTCGTTGCCACAAATCTCATTCTGCTTGATTCGCACGGTCCGACTGGCGCTCTGGTGACTTGAGTTGCGCACCACGAGTTGGGTCACGCCCGGCGGCGCGGTGAGGGGGACACGGACCACTAATTTGCGCGGCGCGCCGGCGCTATTATTGGTGCGACTGAGCACGGGCGCGCTGACCCCACCGATCGTGACCGTGACGGCGGTGGCGTTGAAGTTGGTGACGGCGATTGCCGCGGTGGCGCCGCGCTCTAGACATTCGGGGGTGATGGTGGTGATGCGAGGGCGAGTGGAGGTGTTGTCGTCATCGGCCTGAGCGCGGTCTTGGCCTAGCCACTCGCCGATGCCGTGGCTCACCTGGGCAAGGAGGGGCGGCAGCCGCCAGGAAAAGTGCTGACTCAGCTCAGGGAGCGGAAACCCCTGGATCGTCATCAGGACGATGAGGCTGTGCACGAGCAAGCGCCCGGCGGGGCGGTGACACCAACGGTGATAGGACTGGACGGAGACGGAGGCGGGAAGGGTGAGCGTCTGAGGGTTGTAGGGAATATGCACGTAGGGCCTCCGGGGGAAGAAATCGGAAAGTCAAAAGGCAAAGCGCAAACGGCAAAAGGCAAAAGTGAAACAGGAAAGGGCAAACGGCACAATCGGTCGTCCGAGGTTAGGTATCGGTCGTCAGGAAAAAAACTTTAGCTTTGAGACTTTGCTCTGCTGAACCCAGTCTCGTGCTCGGCTTACGGGGAAAGAAATCGGAAAATCAAAAGGCAAAAATCAAAAGTGAAACAGGAAAGGGCAAACGGCACAATCGGTCGTCCGAGGTTAGGTATCGGTCGTCAGGAAAAAAACTTTAGACATAAGCGTTCAGCTCTCAGCTTTCAGTAGTCAGCCAGACAAGAAGACACGGAAAATTTCTCCCACCTTCTCATACGAACCAAAAGACTTTATCGGGAATAATATTTGGCGGTTGGCTATTCGTGGACTCTTTGCCCCGGAGGGGCGTAAGAGGTTAGCCCAGGGCGTCAGCCCTGGGGAACAATACCCGAATTCCTGAGCCCCGGAGGGGCGATAGAATCTGAGTGAGGGGTATTCTGTCGCCCCTCCGGGGCTTTTGCGGCACCTCCTGGCTGCTTTCCTCAGCCCTGAAGTGCTCAGTCCTTCTTCGCCGTCACCTGCTGTTTCTCATACTCAATAATGGCCGTGAACTGTTCCGGGGTCGGAGCACCGGGGAGGACGCGCCCGTTGATGACCATGGTGGGTGTCGAGTTCACGCCAATGCGGTGTGCTTCCTCGATATCGTTACGCACAAACTGTTTTGTGCGCCCCTCGTTCATGCACGTGTTGAAATCCCCAACGTTGAGCCCGACGGTGGTCGCGTAGCCTTCGAGGTCCGGGCGACTGTAGACCTTCCGCTGATTCATGAATAACTGATCGGCGTATTCCCAAAATTTTCCTTGTTCGCCAGCGCATTCGGCGGCGTAGGAGGCCAAGCAGGAGGCTGGATGCACCTGCTGCGGGAGGCTTGAGTTACACTCGTTGTCCAAGGGGTAATGATGAAAGACCACCTTGGCGTCCGCGGCATGTTTTTCGAGCACGGTGGTGAGCGCCGCACGGGCGCTGGCGCAGGCCGGTCACCGAAAATCGACGAACTCACTAATCGTCACTGGGACATTCGCTTGCCCTTTCGTGTGCCGCTCCGGGGTTTGCAGCGTGACGGTTTTGAGGGTCGTGTATTTTTTCATCCACTCGGGGGCATCGGGTCCCGAGGGGAGCGAAGCAATGGCCGGGGCCCGTGTCTGCCACCAGGCGACCCCTGCTACCAGGACCGCGCAGGCCGCGAGTTTATACACGAGTTGCTGTATCTGAAATCCCGCGCTCGTCCGGGCGATCATCACCGCGCAGACAAAAAGGCCGGTATTGATGGCATACAACGTCATGCAAAAGAGGCACGCTGACTGAATGCTCAAGAAGGAAATACCCGCCATGTAGACAGTAAAAGCGAATGCCCAATAGCAGAGTACGGTGAGCACGCGGAGATTGCCCATGAACGAGACGCCCAGGAGAACGGCGTAGGTGAGTGCCGCCCATGTCGCGATGGGAATCTTGAAGAGCCGAGCGTAGCTACTTCCTAAGACCGCATTGCAGTTGAGCGTCGCGCTAATGGTGCAGAGTGGGGAGTCGATGACTCCACTACTCCCAGCTTGGTAGTGGAGAATGGAGAGGTAGACGCCAACCACGAGACCCAGTGCCGCGAGGATACGGAGCGGGAGCAGTAGTCCTGATGGCACTGGGCCCGCAGCCAAACGATGATCCGATTTTGCTCTATTGTCAGCCATGTGGGGGAACCTACCATAGCCGTTTCTCACCCGCCAAGAGGGGGCGTCGCTTGCGCGATGGCGGGAAACGCGATAGGGGGCGGGGCAGTGTGCGCCCGGGGACCGAAGACCGGGGACCGAAGCCAAAGCGCTCTTGGACTGAGGAGAAAAAACGAAAAAGACCGAGGCCCCCAAGAGTCTCAGGCAGCGTGTCCGTTAAGCGTCGGTCTTCGGTCCTAATTGAGCCAGAGGACCCCAGAACCTCGGAGGAGTCCATTAGGCGTCGGTCTTCGGTCCCCGGTCTTCGGTCCAAATTGAGAGGTACTATGAAATTCGGCCTTTTCTACCAACTGCCGTGCGCGCCGACCCAGGACGAAGTAACGCGCTACCATGAAACCATGGAACAGATTGTCTACGCGGATGAACTGGGGTTCGATGTGGCGTGGCTCGCGGAACTCCATTTCAACCGTCCGTTTTCGATCATGCCAGCACCGCTGCTTCTGGCGACGGCGATCGCTCAGCATACCAAGCGGATTCGCTTAGGAACGGCGGTGTCGCTCCTGTCCTTGCATCACCCTTTGCGCGCGGCGGAAGATGCCGCCACTGTCGATATTCTCAGCCAGGGGCGCTTGGAGTTCGGTGTGGGGCGCGGAACCATCGCCATTCATTTTCAGGGATTCGAGGTGTCACGCGATGAGAGTCGCGAACGGTTCGAGGAAGCGCTCGCCGTTATCGAACAGGCGTGGACACGGGACACCTGTGCCTTCGAGGGTAAGCATTTTCGCATTCCTCCGACCTCGGTGGCTCCGAAGCCGCTGCAAAAGCCACATCCGCCTTTGCGTATCGCGGCGAATAGCCCAGAAACCGCGGCTTTTGCTGGAGAGCGGGGAGATGCGGTCCTGATTGCCTCGCCGATCAATCCGTTTCCAAAGTTACCCAGTCATGTGGAAGGCTACCGTCAAGCCTTTCGGTCCGCGGGACACCAGGCCAAGAAGCCGGATGTGGCGATTCTTTTTCCTTTATACGTTGAAGAGACCGATGCGCGGGTGCGTGGCACGGTCGAGCCCAGCATCATGCACTACTTCCGTACCATCAACCAGCAAGCCCAGCTCGGTCAACGTGACCAGTCCACTTCGTATGCCTATCTACGCGAAGTGCGGGAACGCATGTCCTCGATCGCGTGGGAAGAGATCGACCAGACGATGGGGATCTATGGCACGGCGGAAACGTGCGAGCGGAAACTGCGCGCGGCGCACGCGCAGTGTGGCATGAATCAAGTGGTCTGTTGGTTCAATCCCGGCGGGCTTATCCCCCACCGGCAGGTGCTCGCGAGTATGAAGCGGTTCGCTACGGAGGTGATGCCAGCGGTGCGGGGACTTTAGGGGAAGGAAACGGAGAATCGGAGAAACGGGGAATCGGAGAATGAAGAGAGAACTCTTTTTCTTGTCTCCGATTCTCCCCCTCTCCGATTCTCCGTTTCTCTCCTTAATCGTCCACAAGTCACTGCGCCGTCAACGCCTCTTCAATCGCTTCTTGAAATGACGCGAACGGCAGCGCGCCAGAGAGGGGGCGGCCATTGATGAAGAAGGCGGGCGTGCCGCTAACCCCGGCGTCAGCTCCTTCCGTTGCGTCCTTGGTCACGGCAGCGGCGTGTTTACCGCCATCGACACAGGTATTGAACTGGGTCATGTCGAGTTTGAGGTCGGTCGCCAATTTTTTGATGTTCGCAAGGTCTAGGGCGTTAACGTTGGCGAACAGTGCATCGTGGAGTTCCCAATACTTGTTCTGGTCTCCAGCGCAACGGGCGGCCTCGGCGGCCTTCCGCGCATTCGGGTGAATGTTGTCCAACGGGAAATCCTTAAATACCAGCTTGACTTTATCTTTGTAGGCTTCACGGACTTTGGTGAGTTCAGACTGAACTCGTGCGCAGAACGGTCATTGATAGTCGGAAAACTCGACAATCGTCACCGGCGCTTTGTCGGGTCCACGCGACGGCGAACCTTCGACCGTTATGGCAACCACTGGGGGTTTGAGTAAGACTTTGAGGTCCGCTGCCTTGCGTAAGCCTTGGAGCAACTCTTGTTGTCGTTTCTGCTGTTGTTGATTTTTCAACTCGGTGCCAATCTGCGATTTAATGTCCGCGAGCGCTTTCCCGCCGATGCGAGCCTTATTTTCGTTGTACCATTTCTCGATGTCGGCATCCGTCGGCGTCGCGACTTTGTCGGTCACTTCCTGGGCCACGAGCTGCTCTTTGGTGATGCCACGCTTCTTGGCTTCTTGCGTGAGCAGTTGCTCGGTGAGGTAGGCGTCCAGCGTTTGTTTGCGGGTCAAATAAATTTGGTTATTCATCCTGGTGATTTGCCCACGGTTAAAAGTAGCAAGGTCGTTTTCCGTGATACTTTTCCCGTTGAGCACGGCCAAGGGAGTTGTGGAGTCGGTTGCGTGCAGGGGACTCGCGGGTGACAGTGCCAAGACGAGCGCGAGTCCGGGGAGGGCGCGTCTTTTCCAACGACTGTGATTCATCAGTGCTCCTTTGCTGAGAAGAAATATCGGGTCAGCATAAGTGAAACCCTGATGGCACTCAATGGTGCTGCTCCCCATGTTAGGGCACTGGTTCTGGTCGGTTGGTGTGTACTAAACGTAGGGGACTCGCTATCATGCGGGCCACATAACCGTGGGGTCTAGGAAGCCGTCCTCCGAGCGAAAGCGAGAACCGGAGCGGCAATCAGTGAATCTCAGCGGACCGTCAAAAGGGTGGGGTTGATGGTACTAGCGAACAAGTGCATTCAAGCGGCGAAACATCCCGTCATCATTACTGTTGCCGTGGCGATCGTTTTTCTTTGCCTCTGGCAGGCGCTACTTGCTGAACAGCATGCCCAAGTGGCGCGCACGATTAGTCGAGAGGCGGAGAACGTCAAAAGCGAAATCGTCGCCCGTATGCAGGCTCGCCTCCTCGCGTTAACGCAGATCGCCAAACGCTGGGAGGAGAAGGGTCGCCCACTCCAACAGGACTGGGAAACCGTGGCGGAACTCAATCTGGGCCATTTCCCCGGCTACTACGCGTTGGCGTGGGTGGATCTGTGGCTGATGACTCGCTGGGTCGCACCGGCGGTGAGTAGCGACGCCGTGCAGGAAGTCGATCTGATTTTTCGTGAACACTGGCGAGGGATTGTTGCGGCGATACGAAATCGTCGCGAAATCATTGTGACCTCGGTTGTCAGTCTCCCCGAAGGCAAGAAAGGGTTCTTGGCGGGGGTGCCGATTGATCGAGACAATGATTTCGATGGGATGATTATTGGCATCTTTAATTTGCAAGAACTGCTCAACGCCATCTTGCATGAAAACCTCGCGCCCGAGTACGCGGTCGCTGTTTTTGAGAATGAGCGGGAGATTTACAGTCACCCCGGCGCCAATAAGAAGCACGAGGCGCGATGGGGACAAGATGTGATGCTCGCATTGTATGATACGACCTGGCGCATGCGGATCTGGCCCAGACGACAGCCCTTCACTGGCGCCCGGTCATTACTGCCGGATATCGTGTTAGGTGGCGGGCTGGTGCTTGCGCTCCTCCTGGGGACGGCGGTGCAACTCGCCCAAACGGCGGAGAAACGCGCGCATGAAGCGGAAGCGGCGGATCGCGTGAAATCCGACTTGTTGGCGACGGTCTCGCATGAGCTACGAACGCCGGTCAATCTGATTATGGGGTACACGGAATTGCTCTTGCGCGAGAATTTCGGACGTTTGACGCCGCAACAAACCGAACCCTTGCAACGAGTTGAAAAAAGCGCGCGAGGGCTGCGCGATGTGATTAGCGCGGTCTTTGATGTGTGCCGCATTGAAGCCGCCCATGAGATACTGGCGACGACCCCGGTGCGGATCGCCGAAGTCCTTGATGAACTGGAAGCCGAGGCGCAAGAATTGCGGGAGAACCCAGAGGTCCGGTATCAGCGACGAACGCCGTCCGAGCTCGCGCTCGTCTATACGGACCGGACAAAATTGAGAATCGTTCTGAAAAATCTCTTGCAGAATGCCGCCAAGTTTACCGATAAAGGGCGCATCACGGTCGATGCCTACCAGCGGAATAACGGGATCATTGTGTCGATCGCTGATACCGGTATCGGGATCGAACCCGAAATCCTCCCGCGGATTTTCGAGATGTTCCATCAAGGAGATAACTCCATGACACGTCGGCACGGTGGTCTGGGGCTCGGCCTCTACATCGTGAGGAAATTGCTGGATCTCATTCACGGCACGGTTGAGGTGCAAAGCACCGTGGGGCAAGGGTCCACCTTTCGCGTGTGGATTCCCTTGCAGTGGCCTGAGCAGGAGAAGCCGCAACTCGATGATAATCAGAAGCCGACCCAGGAGCGGAGCTTGTCGTTGAAAAGCGGCTCCTACGCCTAAACAAAAGGTCCATAGAGTCTCTTGGGGGCTCCTTTGTTTCTTGAGTCGCATTGACTCAAGAAACCCCACGGATCAAGCAAACCGAGGAGACTCAACTCTCAACTCTCAACTCACCCGTGCTGGGTAATTCTCTTCGATGGCCTTGACGGTCCGATAGACGACCTCGGTATACGGGACGGGAATACCGAGTCGCTGCCCTTCGTGGAAGACGTATCCCACGGTCTCCTCGATTTCCGTCTGTTTGCCAGCCAGCACATCTTGCAACATCGACGGGATAATGTGGGTGCGGCCACTGGCGGTGACCTGCTGTCCGACCTCGACTAATTTACGCACCGCTTCCTCGAATGGGGCATCGCGCATGATCCGCATATTGAACAAGCTCCAGGCCGGGTGTTCGGAGAGCGCCACGCCATGCGCCGTGGCGACCGCCGCCACTTCCCGAAACATGTGCACCGCCAAAGTCGCGAGCTGGGAGCTCGACCAGACGTTGTGGACTGGCAGTCGAGTAATGGCGGATAACGGTGCGAACGGGTTCTGAAACGCTTGCTTTGTCCATTCAACGGACACAATATCATCCGCCGCGGCCGCCTTGAGCCCGGAACGAACAAACGCCTCAACAATCTGGGTGACACGCGAGGACGGGCGTTTATCGAGTTCTCCGAAGAAGGTGACGCCATCAAGCGTGTACTCCACCTCACCGTCACGAACCAAGGTGGCACCGATCATCGTCGTGGAGCCCACCACTTTGTCCCAGCCGAACACGTGTGCGAGTTGTTCGTTCTTGACCACGCCGTTTTGGATAGACGCGACACCTCCCACCTTGAGATGCGCTACCCCAGCGAGAGCGCGGTCCATGTCTTTCGTTTTCACGGCGATAATCAGCATGTCGGCGTCGCGCAGACTACTGGCGTCCGCCAAGGCTGGAACCCGCACGTTGAAATTGTCGAATCCACGGAGCTGAAGGCCATGCTGTTGCACCGCGGCCGCATGGCCTGGTCGAGCGATCATAATGGCCTCATCCCCCGCTCGTGTAAGGTATCCGGCAATGACTGACCCCACTCCTCCCGCACCAAGAATGACAACACGCATAGAGCCTCCTTTTTCTTGAGGGGAGATTATTTCGTGATCGTGGGAACGTTGTCAACAAAATCCTGTACGTCATCGCATGATGTGTGTGGTTAAAGCTTGTCGCATTGAACCCGATGGTACTACACGTAAGGAGAAATCATGAGAAAATTCTTTGGTGTGATCTTTGTGGCCGTGGTGACTTTTGGTTTTGTGAAGGTCACGCTCGCCGAGCCGTCGTCCGCGATCCGTAGCCTCACCGGGATGACGGCTGTGCGGGTTGTAGTTGAGGATTTCAACGCGGCGATGCAACAGACCGGGCTGAAAAAGGAACAGTTATATGCACTGGCACACGAGGCCCTGAGTAAAAATGGAATTCGCATGCTGGAGCCGCACGATGTTGGTTGGGTGCCCCTTGTGTATATTCGCTTGAGTTCCGTCATGGGCGGTGAGGGGGACGGTGCCCCTGTCGGCCTCTACCTCAATATGCAAGTGCGACAGATGGCCGTGTTAGAGAAAAAGGGAGAAACCCCCGCGAAACATCCGATCGCTCTCATGGAAGAAAAACCCTTTCTCGTCTCTACGTGGGAAAATGGCACGATAGCGATGGTTGGCCGGCGGGAAATCGGTTTCTATGTGCGGACCATTCTCACGAATCTGGTGGGAGATTTCGCGCACGACCACAAGGAAGCGAATGGGGCGCAGCCTCAGAGTTAGGTCAAGCAGGCGGCCAGAGCCGGACAGTCAAAGAAGACTGTCCACCTTCAGCCTTCCCCTTTTGTCATCTCCGGTATTGTCACGCGATACACCCGTGCGAGGTGGATCAACCTGCCTTCCCCACGCTTAAGCTGGTGCAACTCCGCGGTACTGACCTTTCTGCCAACGGCGCGGCTAATTTGTTCCGCCGCCCCTGGTTCTTCGCGCAAGAGGAGCACGGTGTCATAGCGGCCAAAGACTAATGCCGCTGGGTCAGGAAGGAGCTCGACCACGGTTGCACCAGCATTGAGGAGAAAGATGGCTGTGCGTTCCCAGTCGGGGGTTTCGTGAAGACCATCGAGTACAAGCAACGGTGGCGGTGACGGCGTGGCGGCTAACCCTCGGCTGACCGCACGCAATGCCGCCTGTGCCGCGCTCGGCGGTATGCCGCCTGAATCTGGCACCGCGAGATAACTCGTTGGCTGGCGCAACAATAAACGGAAATACACTTCCGTCTGCTTATGATGACGGGCATCAAGACACAGGACCGTGCCGTGCTGGCGTATCTGTCGCACCGCTAACCCCATCACGCATGTGGTTTTATCGGTCGCGTCTCCCCCCAAGATCGCGACGCGCCCGACGAGTTCGGGTAAGGGGTAGAGCGTGTCCGTGGATTGTTGTCGCGCTTTCGTGGTCGCCATGCCAGGGCGACCATAGCGCCGAGCGCGACGCGAAGAAACGGCTCCCCTTGTGAGCCCGCTAAAAGTCTTCTAAGTCACCAGCTATGACAACACTTCCACCTTCTTCGTCTTCACGCGGGACTTGGCTCGTGATTGGCATGCTGACGCTGGCCACGGTCGGCGTGATCGTCGCGCGGATGTATCACGTGCCCTCTGGGAGCACGCCTGACCTGTTCCAACAGGAGGGCCTGCCCGCCGCGCGTCAAGGCATCGCGCTCTCTCAACAAGGAAAAGCACTCTTGCCACCTGAAGAACAACGCGAGATGGATGCCATCTATGCGGAAGCCTTCAAGGCACTGTCCCTGGAGGAGCACCAACGGTTCTTCACCTTGGCTCGCAAAGGGACGGACGCGACCGACAGTGAGATCGCCGACAGCGCGGCGTTGGTGGAAAAAGCCTTGCAATCGTTATCACAAGAGCGCAACACCCGGCTGTGGGCCTTGGTGTGGAAGTCGGTGCGGTTGGCGCAACAGCAGACCCCCGCAGAGAAGCCGTGATGACCACCGCCAAGGATGGCTCGGTGATGGTGGTCCTCTCCGCTGGCGAGTTTCTCATGGGCAGTGACAATGGGTACCCGAACGAACGGCCTGTCCATCCGGTTTTTCTTGATGCGTTCGTGTTGGCCCAGCATCCGGTGACCAACGCCCAGTACGAACGATTTGTGCGGGAGACCGGACATCGGGTGCCATATCTTGATGATCCCAGGGCGGAGGCCGACAATTGGGATCGAGAACAGCGAACCTCTCCGCCTGGGCGCGAGGACCATCCCGTCGTATTGGTCAGTTGGCACGATGCCCATGCCTATTGTGACTGGGCTGGTGGACGCTTACCAACGGAAGCGGAATGGGAGAAAGCGGCGCGAGGTGGGCTCGCGGAGAAACTCTATCCTTGGGGTGATGAGATCGCTCCCAGTCTAGCGAATTACGATAATCGAGATGGCACGACGCCTGTCGGGTCGTATCCGCCGAATGATTACGGCCTCTACGATATGGCTGGAAACGTATGGGAATGGGTGGGGGATTGGTACGACGCCACATACTATCAGCACGCTCCACGGCAGAACCCCCAAGGCCCAGAACATGGCACCGTTTGTGTCCTCCGCGGAGGCGCGTGGTTGCTCTTCCCTCAGTTTTGTCGGGTTGCTTATCGGTTTCGCAACAGTCCTGATTTTCGCTTTAATCTGATTGGGTTTCGCCTGGCGCGGTCGGTGTAAACGCTTCCGCGCCCGCGACCAACACATTCTCCCGATACAACCGCGCGAGCAATTGCCGCACGGATTCCGGGCGGCAGTGTCTTCCTTCGGGCGTAGAGAGATATGCCGTCATAATGTCCGCCACCGCCGGGTGGATTTCCACCTGATGCAGCAGCACTGGCACGCAGACCTCATGCAGAAAGCGCACGCCACGTGGGTAGGGTGGGGCGACCATGACTTCACGCACTTCGACAAACGGCCCTTCGATCACTGGACGAAGCTCGATCCTCACGTCCGCGGCGATACGGACTGCCCCGACTGTTGTGGGCCTCCGCATGGGGGGAATCGCGGATTGCGGATTGGAGACTCCGAACTCCGAACTCCGAACTCCGAACTGTTCTCGCGTTCGCTTTGCCCAGAACGGGGCCTCCGGCCAGCGGCGTTCTTCGCCATAGTACCGTACCGATTCCGCGTAATGACTGTCGTAGGTGTGGCGTTGATTCTCCTGGTAAAACTGAATCGCCGCCGTGGCCGCCGGGCGTTTCAATATGGTGTGGACGACGATAGCCCCGGTGATGGCCGATGCCATCGCTTTATGCACGCCTTCCGATGATAACGGATCCACAAATAGTCCGGCATCGCCAACTAGTAAAAATCGTTCACCCGCGAAAGTAGCAGCCGTATACCAGGTGGCATCAAAGACCTGTAGCGGTTGCGCGAGTCGGGCATTTGCTAAGAACCGCGTGATGTATGAAGCCTGCCGTAACTCGGAGTGATAAAACGACGCAAGTCCCGCTTCTCGAATCCGATTCCCCAGATGCCAGTCAATCAGTAGGGTTACATTCCGTAACCCATTGTGCAGCGGGACGGACCAGACCAAGCCGTGTGGGTAGGTTTCCAGTATCGTATTCGCGGTGTCGATGCCTGACGGACTGGAGGCATCCCGCCAATAGCCGGTAACGGCAAGCGTCTGAAACGTGGCATCACGCTGACGAAACCCCTGTCGCGCGAGAATGCCACTATGCCCACTGGCGTCGATGAAAAACGCAGCGGTGCAGGAACCACTCCCCGTGTGCGCAACGACAGCGGCATCCCCAAGAGCGACACTCTCGATACCGAGGTCTTCAATGACTTCGACCCCGCCGGTTCGCGCATGTTGCAAGAGTAAGGAGTCAAAATCTTCACGCCACACCTGAAAGCCGTGTCGATTATGATCGGGACTGTAGTACGACGTCCGGGGCTGGGCGCTACCCCAGCACACCGTGTGACCGATCATGCGGAGAAATCCCGCCGCTTCGACTTGGGCACGCACTCCCAAGAAATCAAGAATCGGAAAAATTTGCGGGGTCAGTGACTCACCGATTTGATGACGCGGGAATCGCCGTTTCTCCAGCAACACCACCTGAAATCCCAACCCCGCTAACAACCGCGCGATAGTAGCCCCCGCTGGGCCGCCGCCCGCGACGAGAATGTCGGTCGTTGATGGAAGGGAAGCGTGGTTCATGGTGAGTGCGGCGAATGAATGTGGCCCGCTCAGTTCGACAATAGTGGCCGGTTGCTTTCAGGTCCCCTCTCCCGGATGGGCAGTGGCATTAAGTTAAGGAAATTTTTGTCGTGGTGGAAAGCGGCCCCGCGCCTCCCCTCGCCGGGGACTGAACTCCCCGGCTACCCTCATCGCCTCGCTCCGCGAGGCCAGATATGCCGCAGAGCGGCATTTGAGGGTAGCCGGGGGTTTCAACCCCCGGTTTGCTGCGAGCTTAATGCCATTGCCCGGTTGGGAGAGGGTGAGGGGGATCAAAAGGAGATTCCTTAGAGACACAGCTCCGCCAACAATCGTAGCGCCTCCGGCTGGGATGTCCCAATGAGCATGCTGGTGACCGGCGAAGATTTCCAGGCTTGGATGCGTTCGGAAATCCGTTCACGTGGACCAACCAACGCCACGGCATCGACGAGGTTGTCCGGCACGGACGCGACGGCTTCGGCCTTGCGACCGCTCAGGTAGAAATCCTGAATTTTGACCGCCGCCTCCTCGAAGCCCATGCGTTTGGCGTAGTCGTTGTAGAAATTCTGCGTGCGTGCGCCCAT
>JANMSE010000370.1:0-4714 GCA_031389045.1 Deltaproteobacteria bacterium
TGCCATGATGTAAACGCAAGTGCGTCGGCAGTAACGTCGGGTCCTGACGCTGGAGCGCGGCATACGTGCGCGCGGCGTCGAGCACCTGTTCGCTCATCCACTCATACGCATGGACACAGTCGAGTGCGAACGTGCGCAGCAGATCGTAGGGTTCCATCAGGTTCATGCCAAACCCCAAGCAGAGGCCAGTGGCTGGACGCTGCTGCTGAGCAAGCGCGCGCGGATCGACGCGCGTCATCGCCTGCACCAAGCCAATCGCCTGCGTCAGGGCATCGGCCACACGCCCGCCCACGCTATCGCGCAGTCCAGGATATTGCGACAACAACGCAAAGGCCGGGTCCTCGCGCCACGGGGCTTCGGCGTCTGGATACACCGGGCCGGCGAGGAATGCGGACTCGGCTGGGGTTAGTGGTGTCGGTTGTACGTCGGGTCGAGTCATAATGCCTCCAGGAACTAGTGTTCCCATGCTGAGTCAACCTCAGCAACCCCGGCCACCCTTGTTGCCTCCTCCCGGAACGTAGTAAAAGGTCAGGACTATTCGCACCCCCGCTCATGAGGATTGCGTGGGGCTCTTGTCGCTGTGTGGCGGGAGCAGAAGCATGTCCGCGGTGCGTTGAGTTGTGATGGAGGAAAGCAAAAGGTGAAGACAATCACGCTCTGTAGTGGCAAAGGTGGGGTTGGGAAAACCATGATCACGACGTGCCTTGCGCGGATCATTCAACAAGAAGAACACGGCAAGGTCCTCCTCTTTGATCTCGATCCCTCTGTCCAGGGACTCACCCTCCTCACCTTCCAAAACAAGTACGAATTGGACCATGTGCCGTTTTCCTTGTCTGATTATCTGGCTGGCGGGGAGGCCGCCGAGAAAGACTTTTTCGATACGCTTCAGCAGGCCACGGCTGGAGAAAGTCACTCCGGTTCTCTGCACACCCTCTATCGCCGGTTGGAGAACATCTTCGTCGTCCCGTTTTCCACGGAAAGCGAACGCCCGGATTGGACGCAATTCGCCCAGATCGAGTTCGACTATGTCAGCGACAAGTTGCGCCGCCTGCTCGCTTTCGCCGCGCAGTCTCTTCACGTTGACTACATCTTACTGGACACTCAGGCGGGTCCAAACAGTCTCAGCTTAGCGGCGGCCACCTTGAGTGACATCTCGATCATCGTCCTGGAAGAAGATGACATTAGTTGGCGTACCGCGCTCAACCTGCTGTTGGAAATTTCCGACCTCAATAAACGTCTGCAACGGCGCTCACACAGTTACTTCCTCGCCAACAAATCTGGCCCCGAGTTGGCCGACGCCGCCAGTAAATTGAAAGCGTTCTCTTTTTTGCCTCCCTTGCCGCACGACGTCTGGCTCCAGAAACTGTTCTCGAAAGCCACGTCCGCCGCGCTCGGGAAGGAGTTTGAGAATACCGACTTTTTTCGGCAAGCACGAAGTAGCGTGTGGCAAGAAATCGCTAGTATCTTCGGCATTGCCAAGACTCCGACGAAAGAAAGTTCTCTCTTCGCCACGCTCTTCGGCAGAGCAACAGACAAACCCACCCGCACGCCAGAACCAACACCAAAAGCCGCCGCCACCGCCCCTGCCTCTCCCCCCACACATAAAGAAGGAGTCACAGGGAAAACCCCATCCCCACAAAAACCACCTATCACCGCGGTGTCGGGGGGAAAAGGCTAACAGACTCTCTCTTGAAAAGAGCATCTCACGCAGAGAGAAGACCGTGTTCCCACTCCGCGTCTCTGCGTGAGACATATTCTCATTCTCTTTCCCTTTAAGGAGGGCATCATGGCGAAACTCAGACATATCGCGATCGCGAGCCAGCACGAAGAAGAAACGGCCCGGTTTTATATCGACGTTTTTGGCATGACCGAGGTGGGCAAGATCGACATTCCCATTGTCTCTGGCTACTTCCTCACCGACGGTACCATCAACCTGGCGATTCTCAACTTCAAGAATGACCAAGTGGCGGGCGCGGAACGCGGCAAAGACTGGAGTGGCATCCATCACTTTGGATTCGAGGTCGAGAACCTGGAAGAGATCGCCCAGAAGATCGCCGCCGCTGGCTACGCGCGACGCGATGACATCAATCAGGCGCTAGGCTTGAACATGGGAAAGAGCCAACATGGCAACGCCGAGGTGCGCTACAGTGGGCCGGATGGCATCATGTTCGACATCTCCCAAACCGGCTGGGTGGGAACCGCTCGTCACCCTGGCAAGAAATAGGAGAAATGTATCATGGCGAAACAAATCCGCCGGATCGTGACCGGCCACAATGCTCAAGGGAAGTCGATTATCGCGCAAGATGGCATCGCGACCAGCATCCTGGAAATGAAGGCCGCGCCGGGTTTGCGGGTCACCGATCTCTGGGAGACCACAACGACACCGGCCAATCTCTCTGGTGACGCCGATCCCGTCGCGCGCCCCGTGCATCTCGAACCCGCCGCGACTGGCACCATCTTTCGCATCGTTGAACTGCCACCCGATAGCGCGATCAGCAAAGGCACTGACTCACGCGAGGCATTTGCCGCTCTGGGCGCGAGTCATACGGTTGATACGAGCAGTACGACCGCAATGATGCACAAGACCGCATCGGTGGACTACGCCCTCGTGCTATCGGGGGAAGTGTGGGCCGTGATGGACGAGGGAGAAACCCGCATGAAGGCGGGCGATGTCCTCATCCAGCGGGGCACCAACCATGCGTGGAGTAATCGCACGAATGAACCGGCGATGGTGGCCTTCATTCTGGTTGGTGCCAAGCCGCTGGCCTGAGTGTCGGCCAAATATAAGTTGTCGACTTAGCTTCTTGGGTGCCACTGCTGGCTTGTCCAGCAGTGCGGTATAGCGTCTCCGCGTGAGACCATTGCTGGTTGCGGCTACCCGTTCTTGAACGCACCCTCATGATCAAGCTGCGTGAGAATTTGCATCCAGAGTCCGACGGTGATCCCACCGCCCGGCACCCCAGCGGCTTGACCAGCTTCAAATAATTCGCGCTTGGTCGCACCATGTTCAATCGCGCGTTTGAGATGCGCTTCCGCTCCTTCACGCCGTCCCATGAACACGAGAATACCCGTCATCACCATCTCGCGGTATTTGACAGGTAACGCCTGCCCTTCCCCCGTGGCGATCGCCGTATACTTCTGGAACGCTTGCGCATAGTCGGGATCCTGCTGCGCCATCCAGTCAAGAAATGCGTACAATTTGGGATTCGCTTCTTTGTAGGAACTTGATGCCGGTCGGGCTGCTGACTTCTCCGATGATTCGCTCATACGGTCCTCCTTTTTGTTTCGCCATACCATCTCGCGCAGTTGTGGCCAAGTCTCATCTTTGCCGGAAACGCTACGCGTATTCCAGCCTACACCTAAATCCTGCTCTCCCGTAGGCCGGGATAAGGTCGTAGACCGTTCCCGGCACCCTTGCCTTGCGACGTGACCGGGAGTTTGCTAGCGCTTGGGAGGACTGCGGAGGACCAATGACTTTCCCTGAACTCTTGGTGCAAGTGCGGGAGCTGTTACAGAGCAAAGGCCGAGTGTCGTACCGTGCCCTGAAGCTCCAGTTCAATCTCGACGATGAATATCTCGACGGACTCAAGGCTGAGCTGATCGAAGCCGAGCGTATCGCCGCCGACGAAGATGGCAAGGTGCTGGTGTGGATAGGGAAAGGGATAAACGGAGAAAAGGATAAACGGGGAAAGGGTGAAGACGGGCTAGAATCAGAGGGACAAGAGCGAGCCTCCACCATTCAGCCCCTAGCCCCTAGACGCCAGACCCCAGACTCTGCCGCTGAAAGGCGGCAGCTCACGGTCATGTTCTGTGATCTCGTAGGTTCAACTGCACTTTCTACCCAACTCGACCCCGAAGAGCTGCGCGAGGTAATCCGTGGCTACCAGCAAACCAGCGCCGCCGTGATCGAACGCTTTGGTGGCCACATCGCGCAGTATCTGGGCGATGGCTTGTTGGTGTACTTCGGCTACCCAATAGCGCATGAAGATGATGCCCAGCGGGCGGTACGAGCAGGATTAGAAATTATCACTGCCATCTCACAAGCGGTTCCCTCTCCCCGGGTGGGAGAGGGCCAGGGAGAGGGGGCCACCGCAAAAGCACGAAAGCTTCAGGTCCGCATCGGCATCCATACCGGCCCCGTCGTGATTGGTGAGATGGGTGGGGGCGCGAAGCGAGAACAACTGGCGTTGGGCGAGACCCCGAACCTCGCGGCACGCATCCAAGGGCACGCCGCACCCGATGAAGTGGTGATCAGTACAGCCACGTATCGTTTAGTCGAAGGCTTGTTCGAGTGTGAAGATCGGGGACAACCCGAACTCAAAGGAATCGCGACCCCGTTGACGCTCTATCGCGTGGTCAAGGCGAGCCAAGCCCAAGGTCGATTCGAGGTAGCGGCACGCAAAGGACTCACACCACTCATCGGGCGCGACCATGAATTTGGTCTCTTGCGCGAGCGCTGGGCGCGGGTGAAAGAGGGGGAAGGCCAAGTGGTGCTGCTCAGTGGGGAAGCGGGGATTGGGAAATCACGGCTGGTACAGGAACTGAAAGACACGGTGACCCGCGAGGGCGCGGTACGGATTGAGTTTCGCTGCTCGCCTTATCATCAGCACAGCGCCTTCTATCCCATCCTCGACCACTTGCAGCGGCTCTTACAGTTTGCCCCGGAGGATGCGCCACAGACTAAACTCACCAAACTCCGCCATGCCCTTGCCCA
>JANMSE010000405.1:0-2242 GCA_031389045.1 Deltaproteobacteria bacterium
GTGGCCCCGCTGACCGCGGCGGCACCGTTAGTGACGTTGACCCTCAGTTACTTCTGGCTCAAGGAAATGGAGCGCGTCACCACCTTCGATGTGCTCGGCACCGTGCTGATTGTCCTGGGGGTGGTGGTGTTGGTGAGTTGATCGCTCGTTGAGGATTGACGCTCACCCCTGCGCTCTCTATGTGGAGCGTGAGCCTCACGAAGTAAGGATTGCAGGTCATGCGCGCGGTATTGATCAAGCTCCTTGACGGACGCGAAAAGGCAGTCGCGGAGATCATCACTGCCGAGGCCATGAATACCCTGGCACGGGCAAGTGGTGGGGTCATGCGTGAGTTGATTCGCTTATTCCGCGATGCCACCCGTATCGTGCGACTCCGTGAGGTGACCCCGATTGATGAAGCCATCGCGCAAGATGCCGTGGGTCGCAAACAGCAGGAAATCGCTCCGCGACTGAATACGCAACATCGGGAAGCCCTGCGGCTGGTTCTCCAGAAGGGCACGTTGAAAGGGCTCGCCCCCACTCGCGGCGGCCATATCGTGCAAATGCGGATGGCCGACATCTTTATTCCGTTGCAGGCGGAACCGGAACAAGAGCATGACCGCCTGCGTGATGGAATGGCGACATTCACATTTCCCGAAGGACCCATCACCGTCCAGTTCACCGAAGGAACCGCGGAGATTATCTCCGCGAGAGAAAGCGCTGGGAAGTATACGGCTAGACTGCTCGGCATCCCCCCACATACCCTCATGGTGGTAGGGCCAACCGGAACACAAAGCGTCACCCTGGTGGACCAGTGGATGAGCTATCGACGAGTGAGTCCGGAAGGCTGGGATGTTCAAGAAACCTTGCAGACGCTGTTACCGGAGATCGCCTGGCATTTGCATGCGACGACTTCGACCGGACTGATTGGCGAACAGGCCCTACATACGTTGTTGGTGGCGACCTTGCGCACCAGCAACCCGCGCCTGGGTGAGCAGGACGCCCATACCCGCGCTGCCCAGTTCCGCCGCAATGTCAGTGAATTCAGCGGCATTTTTCTGGAGCGTGGTCTCGATCAAGATGGCCGTGGCTTCTACGGTTTTCTGCACCTGACTTTTGAGGAATACTTTGCCGCGGTGCATCTCGCTGAACAATGGCATCGGGAAGGAGAGCACGTTCTCACGCCGCTGTTGCACAACGCCCGCTGGACCGAAGTGCTCCTGCTCGCGGGTGGGCGGCTGAGTGTGGAAAAACGACCCTCGTGCGGACCTTGCTCGGCGATCATTTCGCGGAGCGTGGGACCTATCTGAATTGGGACGCGGATGATGACCGGCGGATCATTCTGAAAAAACGCTGGCCGCGCGATGCCGCCCTGGTGGCGTTTGATGAACTCCATAAATTCCCCAAATGGAAGCGCTGGATCAAAGGCGTATATGATACGCGCCCGCCAGAGCAGAATTTCGTTGTCACTGGTAGTGCCCGGCTGGATGTCTATCGTCGCGGCGGCGATTCTCTCTTGGAACGCTACCACTACTGGCGGTTACATCCGTTTACAGTATCCGGCCGTACGCAAACCCCCGAAAGTCTATTTTTTCGATACTGGTGATGTGGTCGGCGACGAAGGCGCGCGTTTCGAGAACGTCGTGGCGACCGCGCTGCTGAAACGGCTGCATTACTTGGAGGATAAGTTCGGCTATCGGTACGAGCTGCGCTACCTCCGTGACAAAGAGGGGCGCGAAGTGGATTTCGTCATTCTGCGCGACAACAGCGTACACACACTCATCGAATGCAAATACGGAGATACGACTCCATCAAGCCACCTGCGCTACCACGCCGAGAAACTTCAACCTCGTCACGTCTATCAAGTCGTCGCTCGTCCCACGCAACGGCTCAGCGCCGGGCCCATCTCGATTGTCGATGCCCGCGAGTTTCTGGCCGCGCCGGAGTCCTCACTCTCACCGGAGTGATCTCTCCGTCGGTCCCTCTGATCCCCTTCAGCCTACTTTTTAGGGAGAGGCTTTTTCTCGTCATCCGTCATTCCTCCCGTTTCCGCCTACGTGATTGCTCCAGTTCGTCACGCCCGCCTTCGCAAGCATGACAACCATGCTCTTCCTTCAGTAAAAACCTAGTCCTGAAAAGAAGGAACTCCCCCCTCCCCTCCCCTCCGCTACTCCACAACGCAAAAGCCACACTCGGTGGTGCCGCAATAAGAATCACTTTCATTTCTTCTATTCAGACCCAGATGAGACAGACAGACAAAACC
>JANMSE010000416.1:0-3286 GCA_031389045.1 Deltaproteobacteria bacterium
GTCGGTAATCAGCATGGAACCCGTGCGGCGTATCGGGATAGAGGACAATTTGCGATGGACTGTTCGCCGTTTGCAACGCTTTCTGCATCTGCTCGACCGTCTCATTGGGAATGCCACTATCGACCGCACCATAGAGACCAAGCACGGGGGCTTTAAGTGTCGCGGCAAGATCAATCGGGTTTTTCGGTTTCAGGTCGGAGGTTTGATCGACCAGACGCCCATACCAAGCAATCCCGGCTTTCAGTGTGGCGCTATGCGCCGCGTAGAGCCACACGATGCGCCCACCCCAGCAGAACCCCGTGATGCCCAGCCTTTTCGCATCCCCCTTACTCGACTTTTCCGCCCACGCCACGGTCGCATCCAGGTCCGCCATCACCTGGGCATCGGGCACTTTGGAGACGACTTTGGTGATGATGTCGTTGATGTCGGTCATTTGCGACACATCGCCTTGGCGAGCGTAGAATTCTGGGGCAATGGCGCAATAGCCGAGTTTGGCGAAACGGCGGCAGACATCCTTGATATGCTCATGGACCCCAAAAATTTCCTGGACCACGAGCACCACGGGAAATGGGCCACCAGTCGTGGGCATCGCCCGATACGCGGGCATTTGCCCATCGCTGGTCGGGACTTTCACCTCGCCTGCCTCAAGACCGGTGGCATCGGTTGCAATCATCGTTTGCGCCGAGACGGGTCGCACGGCCAAGGCGAAACCCGCCGCGAGCGTGGTCACCACGAACTCACGTCGAGAGAGAGTTGGTTTAGGAAGAAAACTACGCGCGTCATCGTGCATTGGGGGCCTCCTTTCTGTGCGCGCGCATTCTATCCTGACTTCCTTCGCGGACACAACAGAACGGGGACGGGGGAGAATGCAAAAGTCAAAAGTCAAAAGTCAAAAGTCAAAAGTCAAAAATAGAAAGTCCGAGGTTAAAAAGTTCCACCCTCCGTCTTCAGTCCTTCTTGTTCATACTTTTGCGTTTTGCCTTTTGACTTTTGACTTTCCCCTTCACCTCCCCTGCTCAATACTCACGAATGTATCAACCTGAATCCCAGTCACGTCTTGTGCCTCACCGCCAGGCCACGAAACCTGTACACTGTCAACCTGTCCAATCGCTCCAAGCCCAAAAGTCACAGGCAACTCGACTTGCGAAAGATAACTCCGCGTCGGCATCACCTGCCGACGTTGCCGCACGCCACCAGCCGTCACCGTCACCCACGCCCCCAACGCATCGCGATTGCCGTGCCGACTCCGCACTTTTACCCGTAACCAATGGTGGCCCGACCGCTGGTCGTTGCGCAGCAACGCGGGTCGTCCACCAACCTGCGTGAGCATCACATCCAGGTCGCCATCGTTATCAATGTCCGCGTATGCCGCCCCACGTCCCACGATTGGTCGAGCAAGATCATGCGTGTGGTGAGCAGGCATCGGCACGAAAGTGGCTCCAGCTTCAGCGCCGGTATTCCAGAAGAGTTGCGCCGCTTGCCGATACGACTGACTCGGTTGGACAACGGCAATCTCTTCTTCCAGATGTCCGTTGGCGTGCAGCAGATCGAGTCGCCCGTCCAGGTCCGCATCGAAAAAGAACGCGCCAAACGTGAGCATGAGCCGCGAGGCCGCGCCAATCCCTTCGCCAATCGCGTCATCCGTGAACAACGGCGGCACCCCCTGCGCGACATACAACGAGGTCATCTCACCCGCGAAGTTCCCAATCACCAAGCCCAGCGCCTCGGTATTGCGATAGAAGGCCGCGTCCACCCCCATCGCGCCGGTGGCGTTGCCATTGCGATCAAACGCCACTCCAACCTGCGTCCCCTCTTCCCCAAACGTGCCGTCACCACGATTGTGAAAGAAGAAGTTCCGCACCGTGTCATTCGCCACCACCACATCGATCCACCCGTCACGATCCACATCAAGCGGCAGCACTCCCAGCGCCTTCCCGATGGGCTGTCCGGTCGTCGGATGCGACACCTGAATCCCCGCCGTGGCCGAAATGTCCACAAACGTCCCGTTGCCCTCATTACGATAGAGCAACGCATGCGCGCCAGGGAAACTGGTGGGCGGGCCATACGCACGCCCCAACCCAGTCAGGCGATAGTCCACGGCGAAGTCCACCTCGCGTGACCAGGCCACATAGTTGGCGACAAACAGGTCGAGGTCGCCATCGTTATCGATGTCCAGAAACGCCGCGCTGGTACTCCACTGCCGAGGACTGCCCGCGACTCCGGCGGGTCCCGTCACTTCCTGAAATGTCCCCTCGCGGTTGCGAAACATACGATTGGTCCCTACCGCAGTCACGAACAGATCAACCCAACCGTCGTTGTCATAATCCCCCACCGCGACGCCCATGCCGTAGAAGCTGAGGTCGAGCCCCACCTGCCGCGTCACGTCCGCGAAATGGCCAGTGCCATCATTGCGGTAGAGCACCGGGGCGGGTGGCGGCGCCGGTCCTTCCTCATGCCACGGCCACGAGGAAGAATTGACGAGCAGTACATCCTGATCGCTATCATTGTCGAAATCAAAAAAGGCACAGCCGCCACCCATCGTCTCCGGCAGCAGTTTGTCGCCATACGCTCCGTTGTGATGCACGAAGTCGATCCCCGCCGCTTGGGTAATATCGGTAAACGGCAGTGACGGGATCGGTGCGACAGCCTGTTCTTGTGGGAGCAGGACAGGCGTTGGCGCGACGGGAGCCGCACGCTGTCGCGGACGCGCGGCCAACCACACCACAAGACCAACAAGCACGAGCCCACAGGCGAGTATCCAGAACGTCCACTTGAGGAGCCGCGTCACGGTGGGATTCTCGGGTGGACGCGAATCGCGGTTATGTGAAGAGGGTGTCATGGACACTCGTGTCATTTAGCGCAGATCGTAAATCACCACGGCTTCCGCCGCATGATTGGCCGGGGGGTTGTCACGCCGCGCCAGCGCGATGGCCTGGTCCCGGGCGTTTTCATCAAGGCGATATTCGTCGTGCCAACTCAAGTGGACCGCCATTTTTTTCCGCTCACCACGCTGGCTCGCGATCAACGCGAGATTGTGGTGCGCCGTCACGTTCTCCGGGTCAAGCGTCAGCGTGCGCATGAACCACTGATCCGCTTCCTCTAACAAGCGCGCCTGCTCCTTCGGGTTCCGCTGCTCCTGCTTGGCCCGCTCGAACAGATTCAGCCCCAGTTCATTCAGCACCCGGTAGTCCCGCGAGAAATCAAACCCACGTTGTCGGGTCTCGGCGGAATCCATCGTCACGATGCTCCGAAAGTTGGCGATGGCGGCATCGAACTGGCCGAGCTG
>JANMSE010000680.1:0-1926 GCA_031389045.1 Deltaproteobacteria bacterium
GCAGGGCAGAAGCAGATCAAGACGAAAGAAGCGCTGCGAAAACAGAAACGCCGTTCATTGTTTGAGGCACAGGACCAAGAGGATAAACAGCGCGAGGCACTGATAGCGCAGAGCGCATGTCCGCAGACCGGGAACCGGTGACCTGATCGGTGCCTTGGTGGCGCTCCAGCCATGCGGCATAAATCTCCGTTGAACGGTCATCCGTATTTGAGCCATTGAATAGCACAATGCCTGCGGCAAACGGGCTGTCGGCCAGCGCGCGAAGCAAATAGCTCTGCGTGCGGCGCGACTCGGTGAAGATGATCGCCTTCTGTGCCGCGCCGAGTTCCTTCGCTTTGGCAAAAGCGACGCCAAGCGCTTTGATCAGGGCTTTGCCCTTCGCGTTTTGGCCAATAGACGTAGCGAGACGCGCGAACTCGTCCAGGTCGGCAATCTCCCGCTCCAGTGTGGCGCGGTCGTTATCGGAAAGCGGCTCTGCCGGCTCGTCCTCGGACCACTCCTCGGCGGTTTCATCGAGTGCCTCGTAATCCTGGTCGAGCTCTTCCTCAAGCGTTTGCGCGGGCTCTTGCTTGCGAAGCTTCAGTTTCAGACGATCCGAAATCGACGACAGCGCACCGGCAATAGCGAAAGTCGAGGAAGCGAGCAGCTTGCGCAACACCAGCGTCATGAGGGCGCGCTGGCTGGCCGGGAGCGCGTGGAGGTTATCTCGCCGCAGATATTCGGAGACGAGATTGTAGAGGCGGTCTTCGCTCTCTTCAGGCGTGAACTCCTCCAGCAGCGGATGCCGCTTCGTGAACGGAATGTAACTGGTGACCTGCCGCCGCAGTGTGCGGTGACAAATCGGTCTGAGGCGTGCTTTCAGCGTCTCAAAAACCTGATCCTGATTGAGATTTGCAAACTGCTCGCGAAAACTCCTGAGGTCACCGAACGCAAGTTCGTCGATGAAACTGACCAAGCCGAACAGCTCAAGCAGCGAGTTTTGCAACGGCGTTGCCGTTAGCAACAACTTATGCCGATCCTTGAGCGCCAGCTTGAGCGTGTTGGCGATTACGTTGGATGGCTTGTAGACGTTGCGCAGACGGTGTGCTTCGTCGATCACGACCAGGTCCCAAGGTGTGTTGGCGACATCAGCCGCCTTATTGCGCGCGAAATGGTAGGAACAGATAACTATAGTGTCATTGACCTCGAACGGCCGAAAGTTGCCGGTCTTGAGTGCCGCGTTGTAAGACTTCGTCTCCAGAATTGCGCAAGGCAGGAAGAACTTCTCCGCCATCTCCTGATACCACTGCTTGCGCAGATTCGACGGTGTAATGATCAGGATGCGGCGTTTGCGCTCCGCCCATTTCTGTGACAGCACCAGCCCGGCTTCGATGGTCTTGCCGAGACCCACTTCGTCCGCGAGTAGCGCACCCCTCGACAGCGGCGAATTGAAGGCGAACAGGGCGGCGTCCACCTGATGCGGGTTGAGATCCACTTGGGCGCTTGCGACCGCGCCCGCGAGCTTCTCAAGGCTGTCGGAAGAACAGCGTTTGGTCAGCTCGTAAGCAAAATACTTGGCGTGGTAGTCGGTCAGTTGCATTTATTGGAAGTCTTTGCCTACTCACAAGGGAAACGGGGTTGGGTCTAAGCATCGTAGCATCCCGTGGAAACGAATCCCTTTCAGACTTCATCGCCGCAAACAGTTCCGCAGTCCGATCGATAAATACTCGCCGGAGTTTCGGTTAGCCTTCCCTTAACTCGGATCCATCATCCCACTGCTTTACACTCCCGGTTCGAGCGATACGGGAGACTCGCATGGACCGCGGGATATGGGCGATATGGTACGAGCTGCCCGACGAGCATAAATCCGAGTATCTGGATTGGTTCCACCAAGTGCATGTTCCCGACAAGCTGTCGCGTCCCGGTTATCTATGGGCGGCGCACTAC
>JANMSE010000484.1:0-2691 GCA_031389045.1 Deltaproteobacteria bacterium
GGACCAACCTCTCAATGCAAAAGCCGTGGATGAGTAGTGATGAAATCCATGCGCGTACCGCTCTCTATCGCCGTTATCGCGATTATCATACGTCCGAAGTCGAAGTGCGGGTCTTCGGGAAGCTTCTTAACGAGGTGCTGATCCGGCGCGCCGCCGCCGAGGAACACGAGCGGCTCCGGCAACGAGTCGGGGAGCTGGAAGCCACCCTGAGTCACTGCGCCGTCCAAGAACGCGCACCGGTGGCGTCGATTCTCATCCCGACGAAGAATGGCGAACGGTATCTGGATGAACTGCTGAGCGCCGTCGCCAGCCAACAAGGGGACGTGCGCCTGCTGGAAATCATCGCGGTCGATTCCGGCTCGCGGGATCGCACCTTGTCGATGCTCTTGCGTCACCAGGTGCGTATTCTTCAGATTCCCCCGAAGGAGTTTGGGCATGGGAGCACTCGGAATCTGCTTGCCTCGCACGCGCGTGGGGAATTTTTGGTGTTCCTGACTCAGGACGCGACGCCGGTCAACGAGCACTGGCTGCATCACCTCATCGCCCCACTCCGAGCGGATGCCCAGGTGGCTGGTGGGTATAGCCGTCAATTGCCGAGAGGCAACTGCCATCCCATGGAATGGCGTCGCATCGTTGAAGAGGAACTGCATGGCCAAGTGGACTCCCGTATTCATTCCGCCAGGGAGAATGCCGAGGACTACAAGCGGAACCCGTGGTTGTATAGATTTTTCGCTAACACCAGCTCGGTGCTGCGACGATCAGTCTGGGAGAAAATCCCTTTCCCTGAGATCGCCTTTGCCGAGGACCAAGCCTGGGCGGACCAAGTAATACAAGCGGGATACAAGACCGCGTATGCCGCTGAGTCCGTGGTGTATCACTCGCATGGCTATGGACCGTGGGTGAATTTTTGCCGCCATTTCGAGCATGCGGTGGCGATGCGGCAATTATTCGCCCACTACTCGAACCGGCGCTTCAAAGCGTGTATTCCCGAAGCCGTGGCTGTGGCCAAGCGTGACCTTATTTTTTGGCGACGACAAACCAGCCGAAGTAAAGTCCAGGTTATGAGTCGCTGGGCGCTGCTCGCCGTGAGCTGGCATGTCGCCGCGAACCTGGGGACCTGGCTCGGTGAGCGCGCGGATCGTTTGCCGCCGCGAGTGGCACGATTGTTTTCGCTGCAAGAACAAGTGAAAAGGCGATAAGCACCCCATGCGTATTCTTCAAGTCGTCCACGGATTCCCGCCGCAAGAGTGGGCGGGCACCGAACTGCTCACCTACTATCTGTCGCAAGCATTGCAGGACCGTGGACATGAAGTCACGATCTTTACCCGGACTGGACGCGGCGAGGGCGCCGAAGGATCGCTCCATGAAGAGGAGTTCGGCGGGTTGCCCGTGTTTCGTGTCGTCAATACCTACAAATGGCTTTCTCGATTTCAGTTGCTCTATGATAATCCGTTCTTTAATACGACCTTCTTGCGACTTCTGGAGCGGGTGCGCCCCGATGTGGTGCACGTGCAATTGTTGTCGCATTTGTCGGTGAGCTTGCTTCGCCTTTCCGCCGCCCTTGGCCATCCCACTGTGCTCAGCCTCCACGATTTTTATTTTCCTTGTCACCGGATTCATCTGATTGACGCGCAAGAGCGCTTGTGTCCTGGCCCCGACCGTGGAGAACGGTGTGTTCCATGCTTGCAAGATCGTGCTCCAGCGGACGCGGTTCGTCGTCGCTTCCTGCAAATGGAGCAGGTATTGCACTGTCCTCAGGTGGTGATTACGCCCTCGGTCTTTTTGGCGGAAAAAATGGAAGACTATTTCCCCGCTCTGCACGGACGGATTCGCCCATTCCCCTTGGGAGTTCACCGTCTCCCGGGTGTTGTCCGCGAGCGCGCGCCGCGAACAGTAACGAGTCCCTTACGAGTGTTGTACGTCGGCGTCTTCCTGCCCCACAAAGGCGCGCATGTGTTGCTCGAAGCGCTGCACGGGCTCCCCGCTGATGCCTTCACGGTCTCTCTCTATGGGGTCGATGTGGTTGGCTGGGAAACCTACCGGGCGCGGCTACGGGCGACGGCGGAAGGGCTGCCCGTTCAGTTTCACGATGCGTATGCCCACGATCAATTTGGGGAGATTCTGCGGCAGCATGATGTACTAGTGATGCCGATGATCTGGGAGGAAACGTTTTCCATTTTGACGCGCGAAGCATTCTTAGCCGGGCTGCCGGTGGTTGCCGCTCGCCGCGGGGCGCTGATGGAAGCGATTCGAGATGGCATCGACGGTCTCCTGTTCGAGCCGGAAAACCCGGCGGATTTACGCCGCTGTCTCCTACGGCTCGTGACGGAACCCGAACTCCTGGACCAACTGCGTGCCGCCGCTCCACCGGTGAAAACCATGGAAACCTACGCCGAGGAGATCGAGGCACTGTATCAAGAGTTCGTGCCACCAACGCCGGTCGTGACGCCGGCCGCGGTATCCGTGGCGGGTCCGTCCGTCTCTTCGCCAGTGATGACATCCTCCGAACGCCTATCGGGTGCCGTGAAAGTGAGTGTCTGCATTCCCACGTATAATGGGGCGGCGTTCCTCGCCGAAGCGATGATGAGCGTGCTGCGACAGACATTTCCTGATTTCGAACTGCTCATTGTTGACGACGGTTCGACGGATACCACGCTCGACATTGCCCGCTCGTTTGCTGATCCACGGATC
>JANMSE010000487.1:0-22309 GCA_031389045.1 Deltaproteobacteria bacterium
GCGCTCGCGACTTTTCTTGAGTGAACGCAAAATTATTATTAAGGAGGACCGATGCAATACGATCTCATCATTAAAAACGGCACGGTGATCGACGGGTCTGGGATGCCACGCTTCCAGGCTGACGTCGGTATCGTCAATGGCAAGATCGCCACGATTGGCAAAATTCGTGAGCAAGCGCGCGAGACGCTTGATGCCGAAGGGCATGTCGTCTCTCCAGGCTTCGTTGATGCGCATACGCACATGGACGCGCAGGTCTTCTGGGATCCCTTGGGCACCTGCTCCTGCTGGCATGGCATCACCAGCGTGGTGATGGGCAACTGTGGCTTCTCCCTGGCCCCGTGCAGCGAAAAAGACAAATCGATGGTCATCCGCAATCTGGAGCGCGCCGAGGACATCTCACCCGAAGCGATGGAAGCGGGCATCAAATGGAGCTGGACGACGTTTTCCGAATACCTGGACGCGGTGGACCGTCTGCCCAAGGGCATTAACTACTCCGCCTATATGGGCCATTCCGCGCTGCGCACCTACGTCATGGGGGAACGGGCGTTCACCGATGAGGCAACGCTCGACGATATGGAAGCGATGAAACGCGAAATGCGCAATGCGATTCGCGCCGGTGCCATGGGCTTCACCACGTCCCGCACGCGCAATCACCAAACGCCAGATGGCCAACCCGTCGCCAGCCGGTTAGCGACGTGGGACGAAGTGCGACAACTCGTCGGTGTCATGGGCGACTTGGGCGCGGGAATTTTCGAGATCGCCACGGAAGATACGGGGCTCGCTCCCGACCGCATTCAGGAATTTCTCAATCGGTTGAAAGCCCTTGCTCTCGACACGAAAGTGCCCGTCACCTTCGGTATGTTTAGCAACCGCAAAGCGCCGGAATACTGGCGGCATTATTACGAGCTGGCGAACGAGACCGTTGCCGCCGGTGGCAAGATGTTTGTCCAAGCCCACAGCCGTGCCCTGAGCGTGCTGTTGTCTTTCGAGACGGTGACTCCGTTCGACAAGCTGCCAGTGTGGCGCGATATTCGGAAGCTCCCGCTCGCGGAGCAAGAAGCCAAGCTGCGCGACCCCGAAATCCGCCGCCAACTGGTGGCCGCGTATTACGACACTCCACGCGAGTCGCAGCACGTGGTGGGAGCTGAGCCACGGCCAACCAATCCGAAATGGCTGCTGGTGATGGAGCATCCCAATCCGCCTCATCGCTCAATTGGCGAAATCGCGACGGCGGAAAACAAGGACCCGATCGACGTCTTCATCGATGCGGCGCTGGCCAAGCATCTAAAACAGTTCTTCTTGCAACCGCTGGCGAACGAGCACGAAGGACACGCGTTGGAGATGATTAAGCATCCCAATTCCGTGGTTACCTTCTCGGACTCCGGCGCGCACGTGTCGCAGATTATGGACTCGTCTCTCCAAACCCACATGTTTAGCCATTGGGTCCGCGAGAAGCAGGCGCTGACGTTGGAGACCGCGGTACGGATGCTGAGCTTTGTCCCAGCCTCGTATTGGGGGCTCACCGGACGCGGGTTACTGCGTGAAGGGTGGAACGCGGATTGTGTCGTCTTCAATCCCGACACGATTTCGCCAGCCATGCCGGAACTGACGTATGACCTCCCGGCTGGCGCGCGGCGCTTAAAGCAGAAAGCGACGGGCATCGCGGCCACGGTGGTCAATGGTCAGGTGGTGTTACGCAACAACGAACACACCGGCGCGTTGCCGGGGCAGTTGCTGCGTGGGCCGTTGGCGGGGAAATAGAGAGAACCCACACAAAGGGGCGTAAACCGTGCGCCCCGACTTCTTTCCTTCCGAAACGACGTGAGCAGTATGCCTGTGCGAAAGCAGGGCGAGACAACTCCATGGAACCTCCTTCGATTTATGACCTTAAAGATTTTCATAATGTGATCCGCTTACTAGAGCATCCGGAGTGGCAGGCCGATCTGCGCCGAGTGTTGTTGAGCAAAGACTTTCTCTCCTTGCCTGAACAGGTCTTCCGGATCGCTCGTTGCTGGCGAGAAAGTAAGGGAACGAGCCGCAGAGTTAGCCCAAACGATGCGGGTGCGGCAAATGTGAATGTCACCACCACCCTGGGTTCGGGGAGCACGATCGACGCGGGAGGCGGAACGGGGAATGTCTCGATCACGGCCTCCACGGAGAGTTGCCAGTGGCGGGCCCAGATTCATGTGCCGTGGATCACCCTCACTTCTGCGGTGACAGGGAATGGCAATGGGACGGTGGCGTACAGTGCGCCGGTGAATCCTGGTGGTCCCCGTAAGGGCCGGATCACGGTCAATGGCAAACGGGTGACCATTACGCAGAACTAGACTATGGGGCGAGCACGGATTCCCAAGTTCAACATTGATTTTGCGAGGTGAACACCATGGCACAGACTTTACCAGAGCACCTGCTTGAAGAGGACGATCTTGTCGAAGCCGCGGCCGCGTGGACCGCAGCCATCAATAATCTCGTGACGGAGGATGATGCGCCTGTGGACAATCTCTTTTCCGCCAAACAACAACGCTTGTTGACGCGCGCCTTGTACAGTTCCTGGACACCTCCGCCACGCGAAGAACAACCCAAAGAGAAGCGAAAATTTCTTGCTGACGCGAATATCGGGGTCTTCCACTCACCTCATCACCCCCCAGTGGTCCCGGACTTTTTCCTGAGTGTGGACGTCGAACCGCACCAGGACTGGTACGCCAAGGAGCATCGCTCCTACTTCGCCTGGGAATTCGAGAAGACCCCGGATGTGGTGGTGGAAATCGTCTCCAACCGCAAAGGGGGCGAATTGAGCGAGAAGTTGCGTCGCTATGCCCAAATCGATGTGACGTATTACGTAGTGTACGATCCCCAACGGGTACTCAGCGAGGACATCGTGCGCGTGTACGATCGGAGCTTCGGCAAACGGTATCGATTGCGGAAAGATTCACAGTTACCAGAAGTGGGGTTGAGTGTTACCCTGTGGCGGGGAGAGTTTGAAGGGCATACGGACACCTGGTTACGATGGTGCGATGCCGCGGGTGACGTGATTCCTACTGGTGAGGAACGGGCGCGGCGTGAAGCGGCTGCCCGGCACGAAGCCGAAGCCCGCGCCGCGCGGGCGGAAGCTGAACTCGCGCATTTGCGCGAAGAGTTAGCACGGCGCAGAGCGAAGGATTGAGGCTGAAGGCTTGAGAGTTTGTCGGGTGCGCTCGGCGCACCTCAGAGCCGAAGCCACGGAACGGTGCGCCGAGCGCACCCGACCCGCCTGATCTGGTAGTATTAGTTGAAGCGTTTGGTTTCCGCTTGTCTCGAGTTAGCGGCGGTCATCATATCTTTACGCACCCCGCAGTTCAGGAGTTGGTGAATCTCCAGAACAAAAAGGGCAAGGCGAAACCGTACCAGGTGCGGCAGTTTCTGACATTGGTGGAACAATACAACCGAAAATTCCTGCAATTCCACCGGCACCAGGACGACGCCTATAAATGCGTCGTCCAAGCGAACGACGAAGTCAGTGGCAGGAGAAGGACACTCAGTCGATTACGCATTCGCTAAAGCGTGCTCTCTCTTCCAACATCGGACGATCCACAGCGGTGGCGGTTCTTTAGCGGTCGCTTCGTGGGTCATGCACGTCTCCGTGGGATTCCTGAGTGAGGGCTCCTTGGAGCGCCGCATACGCGGTGGCGACCCGCTCCACCAGCGCGGGCGCGGTGGCCAGCGTATGCTCCCGCCCCATCTGTTCGAGTTCCTTGCTGAGCGCCGCTAGGGCCGTGGCCCCGATAGTGGCGCTACTCGACTTGAGGTTATGCGCCGCGAAGCGCACCGCCGCCGCGTCACCACGCGCAAGCGCCGCGCGCAGCTCCTCTATCAGTTGTGGTGTTGTCGTCAGATAATCGTCAAGCACTCGACGGAGCAAGTCCGGTTTGCCGGGGCGTTGCAAGGCGCGGATCGCCGCCAACGGTGCGGGATCAAGCCGCGTCAATGTAGACACCGCGACACTCGACACCGCTACGACCGCGTCGGTCACGCGGCGGCGCGCAGCGGGTGGCTCAACAGTCTTGTTCCTCCCGTTTGCAAAAGAGGGGACCGCATTAGCAAATCCCGGAGCGACACTTGCCCCTGCCGCCTCTGCTCGCGTCGCTACCCACCGTCGCAAGCTCGTCGCCAGCTCTGCTTGCGTGAACGGTTTACTGAGATAGTCATCCATGCCCGCCGCGAGGCACCGCTCGCGATCTTCCGGCAGGGCACTGGCGGTCAGGGCGATGATAGGCAGACGATGGACGGGAGACGGGAGACGGGTGACGGGTGAATCAGAAGAGGAGGGAGGCTGCTCATCATTCCTCTGTCCGAGTGCCGCCTGTTGCCGCGCCTCCTTTTCGCGAATCGCACGCGTGGCCTCGAATCCGTCCATCTCCGGTAACTGACAATCCATCAACACCGCGTCGTAGGTGTTGTCCTCAAGCGTGGTCAGCGCCGCGCGTCCTGTGCCGACGGTAACCACCGTGTACCCCAAATCTTCTAACATCGCGTGCGCCACGTCCTGATTGATCAGGTTATCTTCGACGAGGAGCACGCGCGCGGCGCGCGGCGCGCCCGGTTTGTCCACCGTGCCCGATACCAGGTGCTTCCGCGGCGGTTCCTGGTCCTCCACCTGGCTACACCGGAGGGTGAACCAAAAAGTAGAGCCTTTTCCCACTGCGCTCTCCACGCCGATCTCGCCGCCCATAAGTGCGACCAATTGTTTGGCGATGGCCAAGCCTAACCCCGTCCCGCCATACCTGCGGGTGGTTGAGTCATCGGCCTGGGTAAAGGGCTCAAACAGGTGCGCTCGCACCTCCGGGGTGATGCCAATGCCGGTGTCGCGCACGGTAAAATACAAGTCCAAAGTCTCAGGTCCACAGTCCAAAGTCCGCGCGGCGCTTTCTTGACCTTGGACGTTGGACGTTGGACCTGAGACTTCGACGCTTACCTCGCCTTGTTCGGTAAACTTGATCGCGTTGCTGATTAAGTTGGTGAGAATCTGTCGGAGGCGATGCCGATCGCCGCGCACGATGCGCGGCATGTCGTTAGCGAGCTGCCAGCGCAAGCCCAGCCCCTTCTGTTGCGCTCGCTCGGCGAAGAGGTCCACCGTCTCCGCGACGGTCTGATCGAGGTTAAAGTCCACTTCTTCAATCGTGAGTTTGCCGGCTTCGACTTTGGAGAAGTCCAGGATGTCGTTGACAATGTGCAACAGCGATCTGGCGGAGGTGTGGGCGGTTTCGGCGAAATGGCGTTGTCTCGCGCTCAAGTCGGAGTTCAACAGCAACTCGGTCATGCCGAGCATCCCGTTCATCGGCGTGCGGATCTCGTGGCTCATGTTGGCCAAGAATCGTGACTTGGCCAAACTGGCGGTCTCGGCGCGCTCTTTCGCGTCTTGGAGTTCGTCCTGAATGCGTTTGCGTTCACTCACGTCTTGCGCCGTGCGCACCATGCCCAGCGGTGTCCCGTTCTGCCCATGTAACGTGGCGCTGGAAAAGGAGACCCAGACCTGACGACCACCTTTGCCCAGATACGGTCGCTCGGCATTGACGACGCCGTGTTTATCGAGCTTGTCCAACCAATACTCTCGATCTCCTGCTGGTAAGAAGTCGGTAATGAGATGCCCGAGGAATTTCTCTTCCCCGTATCCCGCCAGTGCCGTCATGGAGCGGTTGACCATCTGGATGGTTCCCTCCAGGTCAGTCACGATCAGCGCATCGCTCATGCTATTGATGATGCTTTCCACATACACTTTTGACAGCGTCGTCTGTTGCAGATGCTGACTCGTGGTTTCCAACGTGCGCGCCAACTCTCCGAGTTCATCCGTACGCGTCACGTCGATATCGCTGACATAGTCACCCCGTCCGATGCGGGTCGCCGCCATCGTCAGTCGTTGAATCGGCTGAATGAAGCGTCGCGCCACGATAAAGGCCAGGGCGATACCGCCGAGCAGAAACCCCACGGTGGTGCCGCCAACCGTGAAGAGCATCCGTTGGGCCCCGGTGTGTTCGATCTCCTGTATGTGTTGTCGCATCGCGGCAATATCATGTTGAATATTCTCTAAAGACATGCCGACCCGCACGCCGCCCAGGAGTTTTCCGCCTAAATCCAGGGGCGCGACGACGTCGAGTATCTGTTCTGAGTGCTGCATAAATAGGGCAGTGGTGGTGAGCGCGCGACGGCTGACTTCGTCATCCAGCACGGCTGAGCGGTTTGCCAACCTGACGCAATTCATGGGTGCCGTCGTGCAGAATTTTTCCATTGGCCTCGTAGAGATAGATATACAGGACATCCGGTCGCCCCCGCGCGATTTTCACGAACTCGGAAATCGCATTGAGATCGTAGTTATAGACTGGGTTGATCAGACCCTCGGCGAGAGAGCTCGCGAGGCTGGTCCCGCGGTGTTCCATCTGTCCCAGCAAGTCCGTCGCGACGCTGTCGGCGCTCGCGCGGGTGACCTCTTGCATGGACCGGCGAAAGTGGGTCAGTAAGGCGGCGGACAAGATCGGCACGATCACCAGAATCAGGCCGAGGATAGCCAAGGTGTATTTGGCTTGGAGGCGCAATTTCATAAGCAGCTTTCGGTGGGGACTATCGTAATTCCACGGGAATGGTGTTCATAATGCGCCGCACCCCCTCAAGTTGGATGCGGATATCATCGGTCAGTTCGTCAAACCGTGTCGTATGATGGTACGCCTCAAGCGCCTCCGCCGCAGCGGGATCCATGTGGATGTGCAACAAGACTTCCGTGAGGCGCGCGAGGATTTTAGGGTCCAAATCGCGCCGCACCAGTTCGATCGCGCGGGGAAATGGGCGGCTCTCATGGAAAATCCGTAGGTCTTGTTTCATGGCGATGGGGGTGTTGTTTTCCTCGTCCCAGTCCCGGTTGCTATAGGCCCCGGCGTCGACCAGGCGGCGATGGACCCACGTGGTGATATTGAGTTCATCATTGGCGAAAGCAAAGCCCACCTGGCTTGCCGGCGCGGTCGCGCGTGGAGAGGAGAGGGGCGTCAGACCTAATCCGGCTTGCGTGAGGAGCGCTACCGGCACGAAATACGCCGTGGTGGAACTCGGGTCCTCGAAGGCGATCTTCTTGCCCTGGAGCTGGGCCAGCGAGGAGATGTCGCTGTCTTTGCGGGCGATGAAGACGCACGAGTAGTCGGATACGCCTTCTTTCCATTTGCGCAGAATCATCCGGGCGCCGACTTCGTCGGCAAAAAACACGGCGGAAAAGGGCGTGTCCGTGACCAAGTCGACTTTGCCTTGGGTGAGATACTGTGCCATGAGATGGTTATCCCTGGCTAAGACGACATCGCCCGCCGTGATGCCGAGATCGGTCATTTTGCTGGCCAGATAATCGGCCATGAGTTTCAATTCCCGATAGTGCTTTTTCGGGTTACTGCTCACCTGCCCCAGGACGAGCGTTTGCCCGTCCGCCCAGCTCACGGCGCGCCAGAGCGGGCTCTGGAGCGTGAGCACGAGCGCCACCAGCGTCTACCATAGCCGCCAGAGTTTTTCCATTAGGTATCGTCCCTTCGCGCGTGCGCCCCTAAAAATTAACCTGTGCGCGCATCTGCAACAGATGGGCGTGCCCGACCGACCGCGGGTTTGCCCAGCCGTAATTGCCCATCAAGCGCAGATTAGGATTGAGATACCAGTTCATGCCAACGGTGAATACTCCCAAGTTCCCGCCGGACACGGTGGCGTCGTTGAGATCAAGGCGCGCATAGCGCAGCGCCAGCTCCCACGCACCCAGGCCGCCTTTGCCGTCAAAATTGTCGATCGGTCGCACACGTGCGAACGCGCCTTTGGCCAATTTGTATGACCGCGTTTCTCCCGTCAAGAAATAACTGCCCAATATGTAGAAGCCGTCAAAATCGAGAGACTTACCTTGGGCTGTGTCCACCAGCGCACGAATGTATTCGCCTTGCAGGGAGAACGAGTCGTGGACGAACGCGGCTTCAGCGCCCAGCAAATGCACGCCGTCGGACAGCAAGGTCCCCGTGTCCACGAACCGGTCACCTAACCCTGTTTCCGGTCGGGCACGGAAGCGAATCTCATCATTGGCGCGAAAGAGACGGCTGTAGCCGAGGCCGAGATGCAGCAGGCGCCGGCCTTTTTGCGCATACCACGGGGCGGCGGTGACGCGCGCGGTCAGGTTATATTCCGAATCGCGACCGAACCCCTCGCCAAAGTCATCGACTTCACGAAACGCGCCCACGGCCCAGGTCATGCGGTCCTCGAAGGCGGTGGCATTGACCATGATCCCTGAATTCCGCTCGGGCACGAAGGCATTGGGCAAGCCGCGCTCTAAGAAGACGGTGTCATTGCTGCTGGTCGACTCTTCCAACGAAAAGGGCTCCTTGAAATAGCCGACTGTGAGCGAGTTGACCACCGGCAAGCGATTCAAGCCAATCCACGCGTTCTTCAATTCCACGTCCCCACCGGCGAAATCGTAGCTCACCTCGAAATCGATGATCTCATGCAGCGTGCCCTCAAGCTCCAAGCGCGCACGACGCATCTGCGTGCCGTTGCCCAGTTCACCAAAGACGGCTTCGATATCGTCATCGCCGTCAAAGTACGCCCAGTCGTTGTGCAAGCGCATGCCCAATGCGAGCGAAAATTTTAGGTCTGAGCTGTCCATCTTCAACCCGTCGTCCCAATAGACCCGAAACGTGTCCGGTCGCTCAGTGACGGGCGCGGCTTGCCTCGGTGAGGTGTGGCTCGGTGCGGCGTGGCTCGGCGTGGCGTGCCTCGGCACGGCGTGCTTGGGAGCCGACTGCCGGTCCGCCGCCTCTTGGCGGGCTTCGGCGAGGAGTTCGGTATACTCCGCTTCACCGATGTGCCCACGGGCGCGCATGATGTCCAGGATGCGCTCGGCGACACTTTTCTTCCCTTCCGCCGCCACGCTTCCCATCGCGCTCACATTCGCGATGAGGAACGCGATCACCCCCACCATCAGCCGTAGGTATTGCATATCTTCTCCTTTGGTCGCCGCTATCGTTCCCCCAACAACTGATCCCGTAGCGAGCGGTCCAACGGATTGTGGCCCAGCCAGATCGCGAAATAGGCGGCGGCGAAATCCGCGCCTTCAATCACCCCTTTCGGCGTCCCGTTTAACGCCAGTTCCGTTCCCCGCCCCGGAATATAGGTGAGGCTGTAACGGTCGCCGGGTTTGACGTCTTCATAAAGAGCGTGCAAGCGTTCAAGACGAGAACGTAAAGGCTGCAACGTTTCCGCTGAGACATTGTCGGCGAGAATTTTGTCCGCCGCTTTGCCGAAATCCGGCCCGGCGATCCCCCAGAAGTAATGCAGCTCAAGTCGTTTCGGCACATCGCTGAGCACGGCGTCCGGGCGCACGCCTTCACCAAGATAGAGGGCGGCCACATACGCTTTAATCACCAGCCGGTAGCGCAAGAGCCCGACGTTGTTGAGGAGCAAGGGGGTACTCTCAATCTGGTGACGCTCAGGGAAAGTCACCCCTTCGATAGTCGCGGCCCACGTTGGCGGTATCGTGAGCACCCACAAGAGCGGCATCAGCCACAAGCCTCGTTTCACGTATCAACTCCTTCTATCGTCCGGTCGGTGCGCGAGCCACACCAAGAGCGGCATCGCCCCTCCCCATGCCACGGCAACGGCCAGCATGCTCAACGTGACGTTCGCGTGGAGGATCAATGCTCCAAGCTGCGCGCCCGCATAATAACTCAGCGGACCGCCAATCACGCCCAGCAGCACCGCGAGGACATACCGCCCCGTGAGCCAGCTCAGCGAGGTGCGTAGTGTGGTCGCTAAGTTGAGCCAGAGGGCCACCATCCACGGTGGACTCACCCAAGTGGCGAGTCCAGTCCCATGAAACGCAAAGGCCCCGAGCGCGGCTTGCGCGGTGTCGAGACTAAAACCAAGGAGTCCCGCCGCGACGAGCAGACGCGCCTCACGTGCCGCATTGGGCATGAGGAAAAAATGCACCCCAAGGACGAGGAGCATCACCAGCGGACCGAGGAGCGGACGCTGGTGCGCGGCCCCCCACACACAGGCGAACCAGCCCAGGTAGGCCATGACGATATTGAGGACGGTGTGATTCATAAGAGCCCAAGCGCCGGCAAAATCGGCGCGCGCCGACACAGTGGCTTGGTGAGCAGCATGTGCGCATCGCCAATCACCCGCTCACGAAAGCCGCCTTCACAGTAACAGAAGTAAAACTCCCACATCCGAATCAATTCCTCCGAGTACCCCAACCTCCGCACCTGGCTGAGGTTCGCGAAGAACCGCTCCCGCCAGTGGCGCAACGTCTCGGCATAATGCGGCGTGATGTCCTCCAGATGAAAGAGACGCAGATCCGTCGCGCGCGCTAGCGACTGACTGATCGCCGTGATCGACGGAATGCAGCTCCCCGGAAAAATGTAGCGCTGAATGAAATCCACCGACCGTTTCGCGGCCTCGTACTGCTGATCGGCGATGGTGATCGCTTGTAGCAACATCATCCCCTCGGGCTTCAGCAGGTCACTGCACCGCTTGAAGTAGGTATCGTAAAAAGCGTACCCCACCGCTTCGATCATCTCGATCGACACCAGTTTGTCGTACTGCCCGGTCAGCTCGCGGTAGTCTTTCAACAAGACGGTCACCCGGTCGTTGAGTCCGGCGTCGGCGATGCGTTGCTGGGCGTAGTGATGCTGCTGAGGCGAGATGGTCGTGGTGGTGACACGACAGCCGTAGCGGCGCGCGGCCTGGAGGGCGAAACTCCCCCACCCCGTGCCGATTTCCAACAGATGGTCACTTGATGAGAGTTGGAGTTTCTGGCAAATCCGGTCGATCTTGGCGAGGGACGCCTCCTGCAGGGTACTGTCGATATGCTCGAAGATACCGCACGAGTAGGTCATGGTCTCGTCTAGAAAGAGCGCGAAAAAGTCGTTGCCCAGGTCGTAATGGGCCACGATATTCCGACTGCTGCCCCGCTTGGTGTTGCGCCGGAGCGCGTGAAACAGTTTGCGCAGCGGTACGCTTAGCCACGCGGGACCGGTGTCCAGGCCATCCAGCACGGCTCGATTACGCACGAGTATGCGGACCAGCGTGGTCACGTCCTCACACGACCACCACCCCTTGATATAGGCTTCTCCAGCCCCGACACTGCCGCCAACCACCAGGTCCGTATAGAAGCGGACATCGTGTACCCGGAGCGTCGCGGATAACGGACAGTGAGGACTCGACTCACCAAAGGTCAGGGGCTCGCCACCATCAAGAATCGTGAGGCGGCCCTCTCGAAGCCCGTGCAAACGGCGAAGCACGAGCTGTCGCATGCTTCGCGTCAAGAAAGTGAGCTGAACCGCTGGTCGGACGGAAGCGGGCGCGGGAAGGATGGAATCTTTCATATTCGTTCTCACGGCGTTTTTGCTTGGAGAGACGCCCCGCTGAGGCGTCTCTACCCGTCGGCTGAAGGTTTTTTGGCTGGATGCGCATGGAACGGCGCGTTCTTCAACTTGAGCCGCAGCGCTTGCAGATAGATCGCGACGATCACCTTGCCGGTTATGAAAGGATAGCGCGTCAACGCGCGCGCCAAGGCTGGGCCGGACATCTCTTGCCGCTCCAGCCGCATCGTCGCATCAAACAGTTTGCCGTTCGCGGTATGGTTCTCCAGATGGATCGTCAATTGACTCCCCGGTTCACACATCCGCCAATCATAGGCCATGTCCATCTCCATGAAGGGGGAAACGTGAAAACTCTTCCCGAACCGGTAGCGCTTCTTGGTGCCAGTGCCTTCGTTGAGTGCCTCGCCCAAGACGTAGCAGTATTGTTCGTTCCACGGCGTGTTCGTGATCTCGGCGACGAGCGTCTCGACCCGCGTGTCGTCCTCGTCATAACAAAAGTAGAAGCTGACCGGATTGAAGCAGTAGCCGAAGTAGCGCAGGTGGGTGAGCAGCCGAATGGCTCCGTGTGGTCGCTGTCCCGTCCGTTGTTCCACCAGATCACGGACGGCATGGTCGAGTGGGACATGCGGGTCACCGAGGTGGTCCGCGCGCCGGAACCAAGCTAACGCGAAGCGCTCGGCGGACCACAGCCACCGTCCGGTGAACAAGGTCGGCAGTTCGGCGAGGTCGAGATACATCATAAACAGCGAATAAGAGAACCGGTGCGCGACGGGGTGGAAGCGTCGATGCCTGACCTGACCAGTGTAGAGACAACTGTGCATGGTTAGAGTCCCTTGCCGAACCGCTGTCCCACCGCCAGCGCGCTGTTCACCCCGTCTTCATGGAAGCCGTTGCCCCAGTACGCGCCGCAAAAATAGGTGCGATTGATGCCATTGATGCTGGCATACTGGTTTTGCGCCGCGATGCCGCGCACGGTATACACCGGATGATGATAGGTCAGGGTGCGGAGAATGGTACTGGGATCAATCGCCGGGGTCCGGTTGAGGGTGACACAAAATGTTTGTCGGGCCTGGAGGCTCTGGAGCAGGTTCATGTTGTAGGTCATGGCGACCAGCCCCTGGGATTCTGGTAGCCGGTGGTAGTTCCAGCTTGCCCAAGCCAGCGGCGCGCGGGGCAGCAGCGTGGTGTCGGTATGCAGCACCACCTCGTTTTGCTGATAAGGCAACGCCCCTAAGATACTCCGCTCCTGCTCACTCGCATCGGTCAGCAGCGCCAGGGCTTGGTCACTATGGGTCGCGAACACCACCTGATCGAAGCGTTCGGGTTCATGGCCGGGTGACTTGATCGTCACCCCATCTCGAAAGCGCGTCACGGCTTGGACAGGGCAGCTCAGTCGGATGCGCTGGCGGTAGGGACGGACCAGCGCCTGGACATATTGTCGCGACCCCCCCTGGATCACCAGCCACCGCGGACGGTGGTTGACCGTCAACATGCCATGATGATCGAAAAACCTGATGAGGAAGCGGGCTGGGACCTCCCACATCTGTCGTGGGTCGGCGGACCAAATCGATGCGCCCATCGGAATGATGTAATGCTCAATGAACGCCCGGGAATAGTGGTACGCCCGCAGATAGTCCCCGAGGGTGGTGTCGTCGTCATCCTGAAGCAGAAGTCGAGGCGCGGTGCGATTGAAGCGCAGAATGTCCACCAGCATGCGATGGAACGAGGGGCGGAGCAGATTTCGGCGCTGGGCGAAGAGGGTTCGCAACGACGTGCCGCTGTACTCCAACCCACTCTGTTCACAGCGCACGCTAAAGCTCATGGTGCTGGGCTGGGTGGCGACGTTGAGTCGCCGCAGCAGCGTGGTGAAATGTGGATAGGTCCGCTCATTGAAGACGATGAAGCCAGTATCGACGGCGTAGGTCCCGTCCTCGGTGGTGACCGTCACCGTGTTGGTATGCCCGCCCACATAATCATTGGCCTCGAAGATGGTGAGGTCGTGTTCCTCATTGAGGAGATAGGCGGCCACCATCCCAGAAATGCCCGTGCCGATGATGGCGATTTTCATGGTTACGCCGCCTCGACGACATCCAGCCGCCGGGTCTCGCGCACCCGCGGCGGCACCGGCTTGAGGTCCCAAATGAGCCCCACCCAGGACAACACTTTGAGGAGGTAGTAGGTCGGGTCAATCTCCCACCAGTAGAAGCCTTGGCGGACCGCACCCGGATAGTGATGATGGTTGTTATGCCAGCCTTCTCCCAGAGTGAGAAGCGCGAGGAGGAAACTGTTGCCGCTGTGGTCCCCCGTCTCGTACCGTTGGCGTCCGATCTGGTGCGCCAGGGAATTGATGGTATAGGTCGCGTGGTACAACACCACCGTGGAGACGAAGAACCCCCAGACCAGCAGTTGCGGGCCGTTGGTGCCGAGGTTGGGGGCCTCGGTCTCCAGCACGGCACCCAGAGCATAGATGGAGACCGCCAGCACCACGGCCACGACAATATCGAAGCGGTCCAGCCAGCGGAGTTCGGGGAACCGCGCGAAGTCTGGGATCGCTCGCAGGTTGGTGCGGAAGTTCACCCGCGCCGTGAACCACCCGACATGACTCCAGAGAAACCCGTGCAGGCGTGGCGAATGCTTGTCGCCGGGTTGATCGGAGTGACGATGATGGTTGCGGTGGTGCGCGGCCCACCACAGGGGGCCGCGTTGAATGGCCGTGGTGCCGAGCAGCGCGAACAGGAACTGCCCCCACCGTGAGGTCTTGAACGTCCGGTGCGAGAAGTAGCGATGATAGAACGCGGTGATCGCGAACATGCGGAGAAGGTACAGGCCGACGGCGACACTGACCGCCATCCAACTCCATCCGACCCAGACCACCCCCAGACACATCAGGTGCATGAGGAGAAACGGCACCACGCGTAACCAGTCCACCCGTGGCGGCTCCGACTCCGAGATGGCGTCGAGGCCCGCCCAGGAATCGAACCAGCGGATCAATGTCGTCCACCCGCCTGACGAGTGTAGCCGCGGGTGCCGTGTCTGGGATTGGTTCATCATCATACTTATTCGCCTTACGCTTTCCGACTTTTGGCCCTGGTGCCATACGAAATTGTCCGAGCACCGACCTTCAGAAGATATACGGGATGTAGCTGATTTTGGTTTATTGTCAACTTATTGTCTAAAAAAATCCGCTGTGATAGGGCATTATGGCCAAATAATTAGAGACAAAATTTAGACAAAAAATTTAGAGGACCATTCATGCGAGACGAACAGCGGCATCCGATTCAGGTCGTCGCCCACCGGACGGGCTTGTCGCAGCACGTCATTCGGATGTGGGAGAAACGCTACGAGGCCGTGACCCCGAAGCGGACCGCGACCAATCGCCGTCTCTACTCCGAGGCGGATATTGAACGGCTGCGCTTGTTACATCGTGCGATTCGTGGCGGGCGGCGGATTGGCCACGCGACACAACTGTCCACCCGAGAACTAGTGGCCGTCGTGTCTGCGGATGAGAAAGGGGCCGCGACCGCCCCTGCGGCACGCGTGCCCGTGGCACACGTGCCCGTGGCGCGCGGAACCCGACTCGAGGCCGCCACGTTCCAAACGCATGTCGAGACCTGTCTGCGCGCGGTCGAAGAGCTGACGCCCGTCGTCCTTGAGGATGCGCTGCACCACGCGACGGTGGCCTTGAGTCAGCCCGTCATGCTGGAACAGGTGGTGGTGCCATTGATTCATGTGATTGGGGACCGGTGGCATGACGGAAGCCTGCGGATCGCCAATGAGCACATGGCGTCGGGCGTCATCCGTGAATTTCTCAACACCCTGCGACGACGGACCGATCCGTCCTCGCACGCGGGACATGCCCCCCATCTCATCGTAGCGACACCGACCGGGCAGCTCCACGGACTTGGGGCCGATCTCGTGACAGCGGTGGCGGTGGCTGAAGGCTGGCGGGTGACCACGCTCGGCGTGAATCTACCGGTCGCGGAGATTGCCGGAGCCGTCTACCAGCAGCCGGCGAAAGCCGTGGCGTTGAGCCTCGTCTATCCGGCGGATGACTTTGCGCTCAACAACGAACTCCGTACCTTACGCCGCCAGTTGCCCGCGCCGGTCGCTCTCCTCGTCGGTGGGCGCGCGGCGCAGGGCTACCGTGAGGTGCTCACGGAGATTGACGCTATACTTGTCCCTGATCTTCCTAGCCTCCGAACCGCACTGGGCGCACTATCGTCATCCGCGCATGCGCCGACAAGCACGACGACAAAGGACATCCGATGAGCATGCTGATGAATTGGGTTGAACAAGGCCGAGTGCCGGACCTGCTGGTGCGCTGGGGCATTCGCCAGCTCCTGGCTCGGCGTCTTCGGGAAGAGAGTCGCACGGACGACACGACCCCGCGACAGCGGCTTCAGCAGTTCATTGCCCAACTCCGCGCGAGCCCGATCGCACTGCATACCGACACCGCCAACGCACAGCACTACGAAGTCCCGCCCGCGTTTTTTCAACATGCGCTGGGACCGCGCCTGAAATACAGCGGGTGTTATTGGCCAGAGGGCGTGACAACGCTTGAGGCCGCGGAAGACGCCATGCTCCGGCTTAGTTGCGAACGCGCGCAACTTCAGGAGGGCATGGCGATTCTCGATCTCGGCTGCGGCTGGGGCTCACTCTCGTTCTGGATTGCCGAGCACTACCCCCAGTGTCGCATCATGGCGGTCTCCAACTCGCGTGACCAACGTGCCTTCATTGAGAGCGAGTGCACGCGCCGTGGGGTCTCCTCCATTGAAGTCGTGACGGCCGATGTCAATGAATTTCGGACGGATCGTCGTTTTCATCGGGTGCTGTCGGTCGAGATGTTCGAGCATCTGCGCAACTACGAGCAGCTCTTGGCGCGGATCGCCGACTGGCTCGTCGCGGACGGTAAACTCTTTGTGCATATTTTTTGTCACCGCGAGTTTGCCTATCCGTTCGAGACGGACGGGGACGATAATTGGATGGGTCGCTATTTCTTCACTGGCGGGATCATGCCCTCCGATGACCTGCTGCTCCATTTTCAGCGGCACCTCACCCTCGAAGAGCGCTGGCAGGTCAATGGCAACCACTACGCGCGGACCGCGGAAGCCTGGCTGATGAATCTGGATGCGCATCAAGCGGCAGTCCTGCCGATCTTACGCGACGGTTACGGACCAGCGGACGCCGAGCGCTGGTTCGTCCGCTGGCGGCTGTTCTTCCTCGCTTGCGCCGAACTCTTCGCCTATCGCCACGGGCAAGAGTGGTGGGTGTCGCACTATCTCTTTGGGCGGCGACCGGCGTAGAGGGTGTCTGCAAACTACCAAGCGACCCTGCACTTGACGAAACCGTGCTTCGACAGGCTCAGCACGAACGGGAAAAATCTAACCAATGCACGGCCTGACCCGTTCGCCCTGAGCTTGTCGAAGCCTGTCCTGAGCCTGTCGAAGAAGGTGAACGCAGGATGACCAGACTCTCGTCGAGTGGTTTGCAGACACGCTCTTAGCGCGGCGCCAGCGCTTCCAAGACCCGCTCGTCCGGGACCAGCCCGCCCTCTGGACTGAGCGGGAGAATGCACACATGTGTCGCTCCTGCCTTGAGCTGAGCGGCAATACGCTCGCGGAGCACCTCCTCAGTGCCCCAGGCAACAATGGCGTCCAGCAGACGATCACTCCCCCCGTTCGTGAAATCCTCGTCGTGAAAGCCAACGGTTTTCAGCCGTTTCACGTAGTGCTCGATAGGCAGATAGGTTTTGAGGTATTGACGAATGGCTGATCGGGCTTTGGCGGGGTTGGTTTCGAGCATCACCCCTTGTTCCGCGCACAGCCACGGTTGCGGGCCGAGCAGCGCGCGCACGTGGGTCGTCTGCTCCACGGTCGTCAAGTACGTATGCGACCCGTGGGTTTCGGTGGCCGCCAGGCGCACCATTTTTGGCAGCAGCCCCGCCAACAGGATGGGCGGCTCGTGTGTCGGTTTGGGCGCCATATACGGCGCGGCTTTCATCTTGGCGAGATAGTCCTTCATAAAGCTATACGGCTTTTCATAGGCGACTCCGCGCATGGTGTTCCCGCCTTTGCCACTGACGCCGAGCCCGAGAATGAAGCGATCCTCAAACAACTCACCTAACGTTCTGGCCGCGTTCGCGACGGCGACAGGCTCATAGGAAAACACCACCGCGATGCCCGTGGCGACCACGAGCCGCTCCGTTTGGCCGAGGAGATGGGAGGCAAACGAGAGGCTTTCGCGACCCATGACCTCAGGGAACCATAACGCGCTGTACCCTAATCGTTCGACCTTGCGGGCAAACGGTCCGGTTTGCGCTCCGCTGAGGCCATCAAGAAAACTGAAGACACCGATTTTACTTACATCCATACGCACCTCTTTCCCTTGGGTCGTCGCCCTCGCGTCGTCCGGGTGGAAAAATCGTCCCAGACAAGTGAGGGCAGCAACTGATCCTACTTCCTTGAGAAACATTCGTCGTGACCATTCCGGCATCACACGCCTCGCTCGCGAACCCGACACGTTGTCGGCGACCGCGTCCATTTCTTGCGTAGCGTACGGACCGTCTTTATAGTTGTCCAATCAATCTCGTGAATTATCCGCTATCCAAAGAAGAGTTTTGCCACCTCGACCATATTCTTGTGTCGCCGAGCGGCGGTGGCTTTGCGGGTGTGACCGACTTGGCGTTGGCACGGGAGAAACGGCGTCGCACGGTCGCCGTTTCCATCCCGCACTTTCTCGCGGCGATCGAGGTTGTGAAAAATTCAGACTTGATCGCGGTTGTCCCGCGTCGTCTCGCGACGCTCCATCAGGACGCGCTGCAACTCATCCCGCCGCCCGTTCCCATCGACGACTTCACGTTGGTCTTAGCCTGGCACGACCGTATCCACCGCGATCCGTTGCATCAATGGATTCGGCACATAGTGCGAGAGGTCGTGCAAAGTCTCGCGCAACCCCCGCCACGCAAGGAAAAGAAGAGCGCCCGTACAGGCTGACGAATCGTTGACGGATATGTTCGACCCGGTTGCGATTCACGCCGAAGTCAGAGTATCCAGTGCGTTAGGCCGACTTGATGTGGATCACCGTGGCCCATTGTCTTCGCGTTATAACGTTTTCAATATCTATTCAATATATTGACAAAAAGATTACAAAATATTATTTTGGGGCCGTGAGCGGTCACGCGAAAGGAGCACCAATGAGGATGAACACCGCACTTGCGAAAAATTGGCCCGTTGAATCGTCGGCTGTCCCCGCGTTTCGGGAATCAGGAAAATCGCTGGCATCCATGCACGAAGACGTGATGACGCCCGAACAATTTTTCATACCCAGGGATCGCACCGCGATCGCGTGGACCAGCGAACGGCGGCTCCTCTTGGCGGTGCTGGAGGATGCCGTGGGCTCGTTTCTCCGTCACCGCCAGAGCCGCACGACACGCGGCCAGCGGTTGTTCCGTGAGGATGCGCTGTGGTTCGCGTCACCCGACCACTCCTGGGCGTTCTCCTTTGAGTCGATCTGTGACCATTTGAATCTGGACGCCGATTATATTCGCCGCGGGTTGCGGCAATTGCCAGCGCGCTCGCGTGACGAATTTTCCCCCGCGGACCATGTCCATCGCGGCGGGTCACTCGAAGCGTGCTAGGCGAGGATGCCGAGGTATGGCATGACACTGGCTATGACAAAGCAGCAAGACACCGCCATGCTCTCCATCGGCGCGCTCTCGCGGGCCACGGGGATTCCACCGGAAACGTTGCGGACGTGGGAACTCCGGTACGGATTTCCCCTGCCAGAGCGGAAACCGTCAGGGCATCGCGTCTATCCCGTCACCAGCGTGTCACGTCTCCGCCGCATCGCCGAGGCGCTCGCCCGCGGGCATCGGGCCCGCGAGGCGGTGTCGGCTTCGCAGACGGCGCTGAGCAGCCTCTTACTCATGGGGCCCGCGGAGAGTGCTCCCGCGCCCAGGAACGCGGAGCCGGAAGTCACCGAGGTCGCGGAACTGCTACGGCTCGTGGAGACGTTTAATGCCGAGCGCCTCACACGTGGTTTGTTGGCGGACTGGAAGCGACTGAAGCCCCTGGAGTTTCTGCGGACTCGGATCGCCCCACTTCTTCACGCGGTGGGGGAAGAGTGGGCCGCCGCGCGGTTGGAGATCCGCCACGAACGCTTTCTCTCGGAGCGAGTCAGTGATGTGCTCCGGTCGGTGCGCTTGCCGTTCGAGGAAAAGGCCAGCGGTCCGTTGGTGGTGTGTGCCACGCTTCCGGGCGAAGAACACGGCTTGGGATTACAAATGGTTGCCCTGCTCCTCGCCGTGGCTGGGGGTCGGGTGCTCTTTCTTGGCACTGAGGTGCCTCTGACGCAGATCGCCAGTCTGGCCCGTGATCTCACTGCGCGGGCGGTGGCCGTGAGTGTATCAATTGCTAATCGCGGGGAGCCCATGGCGGGGCAGCTCACGTTCTTGCGCAGCCTGCTTCCGCGACGTGTCACGCTGATGGTCGGGGGCGCGGGTGCTCCGGGGCCGCAACCCGGGCTCAAGATTTTTCAGGATCTCGGCGAAGTCGCGGAATGGGGTCGACATCTCATGGGGGAAACGGAAAAGCGGTAATGGCGACCCCCTCTATCCCCCGCTTGCGACACCACATGGAAAAAACCGATCTCCTCGTCAACGTGCATCATGTCGAAAAACTGTACACCACAGGCCAGCGGACAGTCGCCGCGCTACGCGATGTCAGTCTGGAAGTGAGGGCGGGTGAATTCGTTGCTCTCATGGGCCCCTCCGGGTGCGGCAAATCCACGCTGCTGCATCTGATTGGCGGCATGGATCGACCGACCCGCGGACAGATTCTGGTGGGTGGCACGGAACTCGCCACCCTCAGTGAAACCGCCCTGGCCCGGTTTCGTCGCCAGCGGGTGGGATTTGTCTTTCAATTCTTTAATTTACTGCCCACCCTGACCGTACTGGAGAATGTCGCGCTCCCCCTGATGCTTGATGGCGTGCGCGATGCCAAGGCACAGGAGCGTGCGTTGACACTCCTGGAGCGGGTCGGGGTACAGGCACGGGCGACCCATTACCCGGCTGAATTATCAGGTGGCGAAATGCAACGCGTCGCCGTGGCGCGGGCCGTCGTCAGTAATCCAGCCCTCATCCTGGCGGATGAACCGACCGGTAGCCTCGACAGCGAAAACGGGCAACACGTCATGGACGTGTTGCGCGATCTGAACCGCGAGATGGGGCTGACCATTATATTGGCGACGCACAATGACGAAGCAGCCCAGTATGCAAGACGGATCATCCGTATCCGTGATGGCAAGATTGAAAGAGAAAGCCTCGGTGTGGCAATACCCTAAACTCTTTCATCAATTCATCCTGCGGTCGCTGCTCCGAGAAAAACTGCGTACGGGGCTGATGATCCTGGGTTTGAGTCTCGGAGTGGGGGTGCTGGTCGCGGTTCGTCTCGCCAATACCAGCGCGCTCGCGTCGTTTCGCGCGGCAACGGACGCGATCGCCGGAGCAACAACGCTGGAAATTACCGGCATGACGGGCCGGTTTGACGAACTGACCCTCCGCACGCTGTCCTGGCTCGACTCCTATGGCGACCTGAGTCCCGTTATTGATGGCTACGCGCTGACGGAGTCGCTCGGGCCGGACGGCACTCCCGGTGAGTTCTTGCATATCCTGGGCGTGGACATTCTACGTGACCGCTCGCTCCGCCAGTATCAATTACTCCGCGTGAGCGAAGAGGAACGGGAGACCACCACCAGGGAATTCTTGCTGCTCCTGGTCGATCCCCAGGCGATCGTGCTCACCGAGAAATTCGCTCGCCGCTTCAACCTGAGTATCGGCAGTGCGCTGCCGCTGATTATTGGCGATCGACGGCTGACCTTCACCGTGCGTGGTCTCCTGCGTGATGAAGGACCGGCGCGTGCGCTGGATGGGAACTTCGCGCTCCTCGATATCGCGGCGGCGCAAACCGCCTTCACCCGCATCGGGTTCCTGGACCGACTTGATCTCAAGGTCCGACCGGGGATTGATCCACGACACGCCGAAGACGCGATCGCGCAACGTCTCCCAGCCGGGCTCACGGTCCGCCACCCGACGCAACGCTATGGACAGATGGAGACGATGATCGCGGCGTTTCATTTTAATCTGAACGCGCTCGCCTCCATCGCGCTCCTCGTCGGACTGTTTCTGATTTACAGCACGGTATCGATCTCCGTGATCACGCGCCGTGATGAAATTGGCATGCTGCGGGCGGTCGGCGGAGGCCGCGGGCTCGTGCTCGCCCTGTTCGTGGGGGAAGCCTTGCTCTTGGCGAGCTGCGGTGCGGGGGTGGGTCTTGGGGTCGGCCAAGGACTCGCCACTCTGGCGATTCAGGCCACTTCGAGTACGGTGGCCACGTTTTACTTCTCCGCCGCGATCACGCAGGCGGCGCTGCCGCGCGCGCTGGGCCTGGCTGAGGTCCTGCTTGCGTTCGCGGTCACCTTGCCGCTGGCGTTCCTTGCCGCCCTCGTGCCCGCGCGCGAGGCCACTCGCATCCACCCGCTGGAGGCGATTCGTGGCACCGCGCAACTCAGCACGCAGGGACGTCCCTCGTATCGCTCGGTCGGTTTCGCCTTGGCCTTGCTCCTGCTGAGTTATGGGCTGAGTTTTTTGGAGCCGCTCGCGGGCTTGCCCGTCTGGGGGTATCTCGCCGCGCTGGCATTGGTCTTCGCCGGTGCCCTCCTCGTCCCAAGTACCCTCTGGCTCCTCTGTCGAGGCACCAGCCAGACCATCTCCCGCATCACGGCGATTTTTTCGGTTGAGCGCCGCCTGGCGAGCGCGAATCTCACAGGAGCACGCTCGCGCATAGCGATTTCGGTCGCCGCCCTCGCCGTGAGTCTGGCGATGATGGTCGCGATCTCCATTATGATTAGCAGTTTTCGCGCGACGGTGGTGTATTGGATTGACGAGACAT
>JANMSE010000688.1:0-4365 GCA_031389045.1 Deltaproteobacteria bacterium
GGCCGCGTGAACCCAACTAAAGACTGGAGGCACTTGCGGTGCCTCTCCAAGAGCCCACCTCGTAGGTCGCGAGGCTTCAACGGACTCCCGGCGATTTCGCAGGCTTGCTCGGCGACCATTCCGACATGGGACTCTGCGAGAGATACAAGGGTGACTACGAATGAAGAGCGGAGCTGACTGGCGAAGATCTCGTCCCAGTGAACCGGGTAGTGCCAGGCCCAGAACTCACCTTGTCGGCGCTCTGGTAACTGGTCAGCGTGGCTCTTGAGATCAGCGATTTCTTTTGAACGCTCGTGCTCAATGAACTCCTCAAGGGTCTTTAGGTAAAAATCTAAGCCTTTTAGCGTGTCGACTGCGTCGTGTCTGAACAACGGAAGAACTTCGTTGCAGCGGTATTTCACGTCTAACATTGAGATACCCGTTCTCTTCCGAGCGGCCTAACGCTCCCCGTCTCGGGCCGCCGCCCCGACGAGGCCTTTCACGTTCATTCCAATCCGCAAGCGGGCGGCGGTTATGAGCACGGCGTTGTTAGGCGGCTGAGCATTCGTCATATGCTGGATCACTTTCTCTTGCTGGATGACTAACTCTTGAAAGACACCAAGTATCTATATTTACTATGTATGCATCTCCTCGCCGAGATTTCATGATGTCCGCAAGCTTTTCTTGTGCGATCGCTCGACTCAGAAAGGGCACTACACTTCTGAAGTAACCTTGGCGCAAGTACAGTCTTGCCGTGGGGTAGCCGTTGTTCTTCGCCCACTCGATTTCGTCTTTGGCTTTCGGTAAGGTTTTATCAGCACCGAAGACAACGATCCAGTTCCCGGCACTGGCAACTTGCTGTACCACAGGGGAGAGTTCTCCCAAGCTTTGTTGTAACTGTGATTTGGTCTGCTCTACCGAAGCAATAGTCTCTTTGGTCTGCGCCAACTGCTGTTCAAGTTTCTCCTTCTGCTCTGGATTTAGTGACTCGCTGACCTTTGATATGGTTGCAGTGATTTCTCTAAGCTGTTCAGCAGCACGAGTAACGCCCACCTTACTTTCAGCGACAACTTGCTCGCTCAGTTGAATTGCGTTCTGCTGTTCCGGAGTAAGTTTCGCGCCAAAAATGTTGCACTCTGAGAATCCACCGCGCTTGCACCAATCTCGCAGACTGGACGGTTTAACTACAAAAACAAGAAAAAGTCCAATAATCCCACCCAGCTTGATTATCTCTAACCACGTCTTGAGTTTCTCAGTCATAGTGCTTGGCTCCAGAGGAGTGAGTTGCACGGCCACCTAACGCCGCCAGTCACCGTTTGCCGCCCAAACCGAGACCTTTCAGGTTCAGCAGTATCCGCAAGCGGGCGGCAATACGGTGCACTGGAATGTTAGCCTGCGAGCCTCCGCTCACATGCGACCAGAAAATAGTTTGTTCTATCCGGGAATCACTCCGAGCTGTCTCAACATGCCCAACGTATCATTGTTCATCCACTCCTCGACAATTTTGCCTCCGGCGAATCGGTAAATCGCCATGCCCGTTATCGTCATCGGACGGTTGGTGGGCGGGATGCCCTGCATCTCACCACGATGCGTGCCGTGTGAGGACCAGCGCATCACAACCTTGTCGTTTGCAGGGGATTAGGGTCAGGTCTTGCATTAACACATCGGAACGGATTCTTCCTTCACGTTGACAAGGTCACATGATTGCAAGACCTGACCTCTTTTCCCTGCATGGCAGTCGCCCAAGTGTTCACTGTGTATTTTGACTTCGGTTTCCTGCTCTCGCTTCCCAGTGCCGCACTAGCCTCTCTGCCCTAGCAATCTCTGATGCAGTCAGTTCAGCAGCGATCTCAGCGACTATCTCCTGCATCTCACTGCGGCTAAAGAGTATCAATGCCCGGTTTGCATCGGCGATCATCGCCCACTGGTACGCGAGGACTTTACTCTGTGGAACGCCTATACCGGCATAGTACATCAACGCCATTGTAACCTGAGAGTCAGCGTCGCCTTGCTCGGCAGCCTCTCGATACCATCTGGCAGCTTCGCGGACATCACGTTGAACACCTAGCCCGTAAGTGTAGATCACGGCTAGGGAGCCCTGAGCCATAGCATGTCCATGCTCGGCTGCCCTCCGGTACCAGCTAGCGGCCTCTGTGTTGTCCTGTGGCCACCTCTCACCCAACAGGAATAGCCCGCCAAGCTTGAACTGAGCCTCAGCATCGCCTTGCCTAGCCTGTATTACTAGCGCATGCCTAGCAGTGGCTTCCACGGTGGTGCCTGGATCAACAGCGGCTAGTGCTGCTGATGCAGTACGCAAGAACATCAACGCAACAAGCAGAGCTTTCCCCATAGTGCATCCTTTCCCTATAGATCGGCGGAAGGAGGGGGAAAGTTTAGGAGAATCATCAGCCACCAGTTAAAAGCCGATTCTGAGCCACCGGTAATAGGGGACGTTACATGGTTATTCAGGTTGTGACGGAGCTGCAAGGACATGCTGCCAATATGCAGCCTCCTGTTGCCCTCAGCGGGGCACCTCATAACTCGTTTCTTGTCCCTAGTCTCGCTACCGACGCGTCTCCGGCTGGTGCAATTTTTCCTGCACCCACAGGTTGAGCAACGTTTCTGGGGCAACGCCCCGCCGCTCCGCCAGTGCACGCACCTCTGCCGCCAGGGTGTTATCCAAGGCGTAATACGTCACCTCCGAGCGGATATCGACCTCAAACTCAGCCGGTTTCGTCTGGTCCCAGTACTCGGTGAGGTCATGCGTATCCCAGAACTCCCCGATCTCTGCATACGAATGAGCTTTGGACAGCGAACTTTTACTTTTTCCCATAAGTCCTCTTTTCCGCCGGAGTCATATCCCGCGCCGATAAAATCAACGCCCGGTGATCCACCTTATAGACAAAGAATACCGGCAAGTAGCGACCCGCCTCGGTTCGCCCTTGAGCGACGTAGACGTTTTCCCCTCGGCGATGCCCTTTTTCAACCAAGCGGTATTTGGGCTGGCGACGAAAAATCTCTCTGACTTCCTCTGGTTGGACCTGATGTTTCCAGTCCAGTTTGTCGACGATCTCCTCAAGCCAGATCAGTCCGCTAATTTTCACCTGAATCTCCGGCACCTCTCATCATGTCGAAAATCTGTTTTTCTCATGACATCAAGCGCTTCCACGGTTGCACCAAGTCCGTCGTGGGATTTGGGATTCAGACATGAGAACCCAAACCCTCTTTTAATTTTGGACTTTGGACTTTGGACCTAAACCTCGCAACTGCTTTCCGTTCCATCCGGGCTACCTGGCTTTCTTGACAGATAGTGAAATGTCGTCTCCTCGCCTCGGCGGTTCGCCTCCTTTGCGGTGCATCAGCTTACGGAATGCGGCAGGATCGGCGCGTTGCCGCCGTTCGGCGAAAAACGAGGGGGTTTCCAGAGCCGCGATCTTCTCAGCGACTGCCGTCACCACGAACTGATTGATGCTGGTGCCATCTTCTTTCGCCAGCCGCGCGACAGCGGCTTTGAGTGAATGCGGGAGCCGTAATGGATATGTCGTGATTGGTTTCATCTTCGTATCGTCTCAAGTGCCGCGCTGGGACTCAGCACCGCAATGCCAAACCGCCTCGTCGCATGACCGTAGTCCCTCCTGTTGAAGGTAACAATCGCTTCCGCCTGTCCGTTGATGGCGGCTTCCAGTATCATTTCATCGTTCGGATCCCGCAGTTGCGGACGCCAGAGGAAATAAATCTCAACTGGCTCAGCCATCGCCAGCACGGCATCGACAAACACCTTTGCTTGTTCTCTGCTCATTCCCGCCGCCTGCTGATGCTCTAGCCGCATAGCCACCGCTTCGTATTCCATCGCCAATGGCAGGCTCACCAGCAATGTAATTTCGTGCGCGTCCGCTGCGAGCAGCAATGCGGCGGACGCGCCACTAGGGCTCCGCATACCGGCAATGACGACATCGGTATCAAGTACAATACGGTTCACGCCATCACCTGATATGTGATGTCACAATATCGCCCGTTGACTGAGTACGCCAGCCAGTGTGGCGGATTTCATTGAGGAGCGTACTCGCTTCCACAGATCCGACTTCGCCTGCAGCCATTCTCGGCGCTCTTTGAACAGCTTCCATTTCAGCTCATCTGTCACGAGCAGCGATCTCATGTCGCTCACCCAGCTCAGCTCGGCCTTTCCAGGAAGCTGAGCAAGCACATACGAACTTAGGTGCCCGCCCGGCACAGACGTGGCGTCCCCAAATGTCGACTGCGCGGTCGGAATGATGAGTGCCACGATTTCTTGAAAGTCTTTGGATCAGCCTGCGCTGTAATAGCCAGTTAGAGTAATAGGGGACGTTACATGGTTATTCAGGTTGCGGCGGAGCTGCGAGGAGACGC
>JANMSE010000531.1:0-2090 GCA_031389045.1 Deltaproteobacteria bacterium
GGATCTCATCCGTCTCATAGAGATCGCCCGGTTTGCGCAGAGCGTGGGTTTTACGCTTGAGGAGATCCGCGTGCTCTTCAGCCGCCCCGGTTCGAAGACCGTTTCACGGCGTTGGCGGCCGCTGGCAACCGCGAAGGTCGAGCAGCTCAACGTGTTGAATACAGCGTATTAGGGTTCCTCTGGGCGCGTGCCGCCAGAGCCACATGGTCGACCTGGACTTGGCGTGCCGTGCTCATCTCTACCAGCGTGTTCACTGGCATATATGGGGCATGTGATGAAGTCCACCAATTCTATGTCCCAGGGCGATTTAGCTCGGTATACGATGCGCTTGCGGATATCTGTGGGGGGACGCTCGGAGGGATAAGTTATCTGAGCTGGTTGTGGACTATGGGTAAGAATCCAGCGTTCAGCCGTTCCCAACCAGAATTGTCCGGCTAACGGCTGAACGCTGGCCATCGACAGTTATGAGGCTTGCCACGGCAACGGCATGTGTTGATTCTCTGCCGTACACACCCGCACTGGTGCTTGGCCCAAGGCGGCAACGAGAAACATGTCTTCCGTTCCGGTATTGATGATTTGATGGATGACATCGGCGGGAATCTGCAGCGTTGAGTTCGGTCCGAAGGAAGTCGAGACGCCCTCAATGGTGATTTGCCCGGAGCCGCGTAAGATGACAATCGCTTCTTCACAGGCATGACGGTGCACTGGCGTCCCTGCACCTGGGGCGATGGTTTGCATCCACATTTCTAACGTCTTCATCCCGTGTTCAGGTCCAGCCAGCGTTTGGTGTTCAAGGCCGGGAATGGCGAATTTGGGGAGTGTTGTATTATTGACCACAGGCATAGCGAACTCCTTTCTTTTACACGGAGAGATTGTAAAACCGGACGGCGTTTTCACCCAGCACTTTTCGTTGCGCGGCTTCCGATAATGGGGCCAGCCGCTCTTTCATTTCATGGACGACCCCGAACGAGGCGTCAACGTGGGGATAGTCCGATGCCCACACAAAATAGTCCGCGCCGATGTGCTCGACGACCGGAGCGGTCAGCGTTTCGTCTGGGTCCGCCGACACGAGGCACTGGCGATAAAAATACTCACTGGGTTTCAGCTTGAGCGGTGTGTAGGCCGCCATGACATTGAACTTGTGATCCATCCGGTCGAGCCACGCGGAAATCCAGTTCGCGCCAGATTCGAGCACCGTGCATTTGAGACGCGGGTACTTCTCGAACATGCCCCACGACAGCATCTGGGTAAACGCAGCCATCACATCCATGGCGAGAAAAGTAAACCCGAAGAGTCGGTCCCGCTGATCGTGTTGAAGCCAGGGAGAAAAGGCGGGCTTGTCGCGGACCACGACGTGAAATCCGACTGGCATGTCTAAGTCTTGAACGGTATTCCAGAAACGATCATACGTCGGATGGTCAAAATGTTTGCCTCCGCGTGACGCCATATCGGGCGAGAGATACACCCCAACACACCCGTCTTTGCGCGCACGGATGATCTCCTCGGTCGCGCCGTCTGGGTCGAGCAGGGAAATGTGAGCAACTGGGAACAAGCGTTTGGGATTCTCGCGACAAAAATCCGCGAGCCACCGGTTGTACGCGCGCGTGTAGGCGGTCGCGAGTTGGGGATCGGTGACAATGCCTTCCCAGCAGATGCCGATTGTTGGATAGAGCAGCGCAGCATCAATCCCTTCCTCGTCCATCACTTTGAGTCGGGCCTTGGGATCGTAACTGCCGGCTGGGCAGCCGTCAGCGTAGGTCATTTGACCATTCTTATGAAGCGCCACGGGGTCCATGCCAATGCCACCAAGGACGCCCAAGTGCCCTCGTACCAACTCCAGCGGTTTGTTATCGAACAGTAAATTTTCGTAGCCTTTGCCGTCAATGGTGATCTTCACCGCGCGGTCACGGTATTGTGGGTCGATATACTTGGCCCACATATCCGCGGGTTCAAGGACGTGTCCATCAGCGTCTACTATTGGGCTTTTCTGTGCCGTCGTCATAAGCGGTCTCCTGTTTGCTAAGTGTTGCCGCTTTTTAGCAAGCCCAGTGGTGGAACACCAGGACAGTACAGACTCGACCCCGGTAGCG
>JANMSE010000545.1:0-2610 GCA_031389045.1 Deltaproteobacteria bacterium
CCATGCGCTCCGCCCACATGTTAGGTGGTTCCACGAAATGTGAATCACCAGAGATAATACGAAATTCCATACGGTAACCCTCCTTCGAAAATGGATTGGGGACAATAAAGCGAAGAACCCCTTGCGTTGTCAAGCCTGACAAGAAAATCGCACCGCCAATACTCCAGTAATCCATATTGAAGACAGCCGATAGATGAGACCGGCGTGGACACCGTTCGTCGCGAAATTGCTCGGAATTCCCCCTTGTTTCCACCTTCCTCGAACATAGAAAGGCCATACAGGTCCGTACAGAAACTCTATTAAAGTTTCTTTTGCAGTGGGCGATAACAGAAATGACGGAATTCACTATACGTTCGATGTTGTCCCAATAGATGGTCGTGCCCGACGCTTCGCGGTCCTCCCAGCCCTACTCCATAGAGGGTCCGCACCACGGCCAGCCACGCTAAGGTTATGTCTCATGTTGAGAAATGTGTTGCAAAATATCGCTGTCAGGGAAAAACTGTGGTTCCTCAGCGGTCTGCTCGTCTTCGCTGTCATCGTGGTGTGGGGGAGCAGCTATCAGAGTTTCCAATCCCTCAAGAGTTATCTTGATGCCATCCCGGTCAACCTCGTGGCCGTGCGCCAGAGCGCGCGCGCGGACATGATGCCCGAGGGCATTCTTGGCCTCCCCTACCGGGCGATCATTGCCGCGGAAACCAAGAACACGGACGAGGAACAGGCGGTGCGCGCGCGTATGCGACAGTTCACCGAACAGTTGCATGCGCACCTCGAGGAGATCGAAGCCTTACCGCTCCAAGCCAATGTCCGAGAAGTGCTTGCGGTTGCGCGGCCCGCCGCCGATCAATATCTGGCAAAAGCTGACCAGTTAGTACGCCTCGCCTTGAACGGGCAACGACAGCAAGTGCTCGCCGACATTCCCCAGTTCCTCGCGATGTTCGCAAAACTGGGGACCAGCCTGAGTCGATTGGAAGCCCTTATTGGCGAGGAGGTCGCACGGACAACCACGCGAGAAACCGCAACCATAGCTTCAGCGCGGCAGACCTCCTTCATCATCTCTCTGTGCACCATGTTGCTTGCTTTTGCCCTGAGTTTGGGGACCGCTCGCGTCATTACCACCCCGTTGGTGGAGATGGCGACCGTGGCCTCACAGCTCGCCAAGGGCAATATCAACCAGCAGATTCTCCATCACTCGCGAGATGAGATTGGGGTCCTCGCGACGGCTTTCCGTGACTTGATCGCCTACATCCGCAATCTCGCCGAAGCCGCCACCCGCATTAGTCAGGGTGACCTTCGCGTACAGGTGATCCCGCAGTCCGAACACGATGTGCTCTCGCTGCGCTTTGTGGAGATGCTCGCGGATTTACACGGCATGAACAGTCGCATGCAACAGGGGGCCCGGACCCTCGCGTCCTCCATCGACCAAATCCTGGTCATCATGCAGCAAGTGGCCGCAAGTACGACGGAAACGGCCACTTCCGTCAGCGAAACCGCCACGACCGTCGAAGAAGTCAAACAAACCGCCTACATCGCGACCCAGAATGCCCAACAGGTCGCGGAGAATAGTCAACGGACCGTGCAAGTCTCTCAGGCTGGTGAGCAAGCCGTGGAGGCCGCGCTTATCGGGATGCAGCGCGTGCGGACGCAGATGGAGTCCATCGCGCAAAGTGTGACGAAGTTAGGAGAGCACAGTCAGACCATTGGAGAGATCATTACCACCGTGAATGATCTAGCCGAACGGTCAAATCTGCTCGCCATCAACGCCGGGATCGAAGCCGCGAAGGCGGGGCCGGCGGGGAAAGGGTTTTCCGTCGTGGCCCAAGAGGTCAAGAGCCTCGCCGACCAATCGAAGCGAGCGACCGCTCAGGTTCACACCATGCTCAGTGACATCCAAAAAGCCGCGCAAGTCGCTATCCTCGTCACCGAGCAAGGCACCCAATCGGCGGAGCTCGGAGCCACACAAGCCATCCAGGCAGGGGAGGCCATTCGCGCGTTATCCAAGAATATCTTGGACGCGGCGCGATCGGTCACGAAGATTTCCACCTCCAGCCAGCAGCAACTGATTGGCATGGATCAGGTCGCCTCGGCCATGAACAGTATCAAACTCGCGAGCTCCCACAATGCCGAGGGCATGAAGCAGATTGAAACGGCCCTTCGGGATATCCACTTGGTCGGGCAGACGCTCAAGGAATTGGTGGAACAGTATAAACTCACGCCTCCATCCAACGGGCATCCTCCCTCCCCAACTAGGTGATCTCTGTCACCGATCACTGCGGGTGGAATCTGGCCCAGAAGAAATCAGGCAAGAAAGTGGAAGACCTCCTGCCCGGCATGTCGAATCCTGACCCCTGTACCACGACCCCCGTACCCTGCCCCCCTGCTCCCTATTTCTTTTGTTCCGCCCACCCTTCACTCAGTGGCACCCAGTAGAGGATGTTGAACTTGCGGGAGGCGAACTTCCAGTCGTCGCCAACTTTCTTGTACACATCGTCATAGTAGCCCGCCGCCATCATACTCTTGCCGTTTTGCGTGGCGCGCAGATCCAAGTAGCAATTGCCGGTCGCGTGGGAGGCGCTGTGGAGCGTAATCACGTGATTGTGAATAAAGGGCCGA
>JANMSE010000580.1:0-17513 GCA_031389045.1 Deltaproteobacteria bacterium
CCCGCAACCAGCACGCCACGACCCCCGACCTCCGCGCCACCACGAGCCCTGCTCGCCTCTGGCAGCAACCCGCCAAGGTCACGGAAGCACACACGACGTTAGCCGAGATCTACAACTGGTTCACCGAAGGGTTTGACACGAAGGTTTTGCAAGAGGCGAAGGCGCTGCTCGACAGCCTAGGGTCCAGCGTCTAGGGTCCAGCGTCTAGGGTCCAGCGTCTAGGGTCCAGCGTCTAGGGTCAAGACAAATCAAAAGTCAAAGAGGGGAAAAATCATCCTGATGCCTCGCCGTGGCTTCAGTCGTTACCTCTCTGCTCCTGGCAGCGAAGGACAAACCCAACCTGGATCACGCGGTCGTGTCCTGCGGAACAAGCTGAGCATTACACACAAGAAAGAGATGGACTGCTTGGAGTTTGCTTCCTTGCTACAAGCGCAGAGTGCCTGGCTCGAACGGATCACGGCAGATACCCGCTTCACCGCTGAACTGTTGTGTCTGATGCATCGTGACTGGCTGGGTGCGCTCTACGATTGGGCAGGACACTATCGCACGGTGGAATTGGCGAAAGGAGGATTCCGCTGGCCACCGGCGTATCGCATAGCCGAAAATATGGCGACATTCGAGAAAGGATTGTTGGCGGCCTCTACCCCGTGTCGCCCCGCGCCGCTGGCGCAGGTTGCTCTCCAGATGGCCGCGGTTCATGCCGAATTACTCCTGATCCACCCCTTTCGTGATGGGAATGGACGGCTAGCGCGATGGCTGGCCGATGTAATGGCGCTTCAGGCAGGATACCCTCTCCCGCGTTACGGTTTTACCGGACGGGGAGCCTCTATAAACCGCAGCCGTTACCTCGAAGCGGTACGGCGAGGATATCTTGTCGACTATGCGGCCTTGACCGACTTTTTTACAGACGCCATTGAGCGCCGTTTGCGAGAAACACGAGAGTGAGTCCCACCTGGCAAGCCCCGTGCTCCTTCAAAGATACTAGACTCGCGGGCATTTTCCTCGAGCCAACGACGGCGTGTCTTCGTGTCACGCAGGTAGGGGTTTGTTGTCGTCAAAGAGGATATCACTGTTACCTCGGTTCGGGAGCATTTGTAGAACGAGGTTAGGTGTAACACTAGGCTCTCACGGCGTAAATGGCTGTGCTGGCTACGCGGCATGCAACGTCATCAACACCCCATATCGTGGACGCAACGTAAAAATCGGATACGGCTCAACGGGATGGCCAGGGACCAGATGTAACCGGTAGTGCTGGGCCACCATCGCCAGCACCAGTGTCGCTTCCATCAATGCGAACTCATTGCCAATGCACTGACGGGGCCCACCGCTGAACGGGAAGTAGGCGTACCGTGGACGATTCGCTGAGCGTTCAGGTGTGAACCGCTCGGGATCAAAGCCTTCCGGGTTCTCCCAAAACCGCGGATCGCGGTGCGTGACGTACGCGTTCAACACCATGATACTGTTCGCCGGGATGTGATACCCCGCGATTTCGTCCTCCGCACGCACGGACCGCGACATCCCCCACGCCGGAGGATAGAGGCGCAACGTTTCCTCGATCACCATGCGTGTGTATTGCAGCTGCGGCAGATCCGCCATCGTTGGCGTGCGTCCCGCTAGCACTGCGGCCAGCTCCGCACGCAGCTTACGGTCCACTTCCGGATGCCGCGAGAGTAAATACCACACCCAGGCCAATAACACGGCCGTGGTTTCGCTGCCCGCGCCCATGAAGGTTACCACTTCGTCTCGCAGTTGCGTATCGCTCATACCTTCGCCGGTCTCTTCATCGCGCGCCTGCATCAACATCGAGAGCAGATCGCCTCTCTCGCTGGGATCCTTGCGTCGCTGCTCAATGATGCCATAGGCCACGCGATCAAGGGCGCGCATGGCGCGCCGGAAACGCAGATTGCGCGGCGTAGGCATCCACTCTGGCCAGGCGAGGACATGTTCAAAGCGATAATTGAAGTGGGCCAGAAACACCTGCTGCGCCGCGCTCATGGCCGCCACCTCTTCGCCCATATCTGTACTAAACAAGGCGCGTCCTGTGATGAGGTTGGTCAGGCGACTCATTTCGGCCAGGACTTCAAGCGGTTGCTCACGCGCGGTGATCGTATCCCAGCGTTCAAGCATCGTTTGCGTAGACTCGGTCATGATTGTGGCGAAGTCGCCAATGCGTTGACGATGAAATGCGGGTTGAGCCAGCCGTCGCTGCCGCCGCCACACGTCCCCGTCACTGGTCAGCAACCCCTCACCCAGCGCGGACTTGAGCATGTTCATCAACGTACTCCGGCCATAATTCTGAGCGTTGTCCTGCAGGACGTATTTGATGTGATCAGGATGCGTGACGAAGTGAAAACAACTGAGACCCATGTGTATACGCACGACATCGCCGAACTTTGCTGCGTCCAGGTAGAATTTCAGCGGGTTACGCCGGAACTCGGCGAGCATGCCAAACGGGGTGCGGTAGCGTGGTCCCGGGGCATGTTTGCGGACCCGCTTTGTCGTTGACGTTTGCTGCTCGTGAGTGTGAAGATTCGTTTGCATAGAGTATTCTCCTTGAACATGGTCCGACTCTGGTGTCAGGCTGATCTATACGGTCGCAAATACCAAATGGGTCCATGAAACATGAACGTTGCTGCTGCTCGGTCCGCAAAAAATGGCGTAACGCTTGCTGTCAGCCACTGCCGTATGTCCGCTATTCTTTCCTTCCCACCTTCCACCGCCGCGATGATGTTGCTCTGCGTGACTATATAATCGACCAAGGTCTCAACCGAAAACCGCACCACATTTTGATAGTCTTCCTGGCCGACCAAAGTGAAGCCTTCCTTTTCCACGTCTTCTGCCGCGAACCCAACCCACGCCCGCAGTGGACTCGGATACTTCGTAAGATAGCGTTCTCGCCACCACGTGTGAAAGGTGGGGTTTTCCGCCATCCGTGCGGAAAAGTAGTTGTCGTAGACAATGAGCCACCCGTGTGAGCGCAGCACCCGGCGGGCTTCCCCCAAGAACGCACTCCGGCTAATCCAGTGGAAGACCGACGAGAGGGTGATTAAGTCGAAGTCGTCGTTGTTGACCGGAATGTTCTCCGCAGGCGCCACCCCATACGTAATCCGTGGGTCAGGTGGAGCCAACGCGATCATCTCGGCTGAGCTGTCTATCCCTACGACGTGACGAGCAATGGCTTTGAGCGCAATGGTAGACAATCCCGTGCCGCATCCCACATCCAGAGCACGCGACACTGACTCGGTGAGTGACAAATACGCTTGTATGCGGCTGACCACGTGCGGATGAAAATAGGGGCGGCCTGTGGCGTATCTCTCAGCAGCGGATTTCGGGTCAAAATAGTTCATCGGTTATCGACTCTCCATGAACTCACAGAGTGACATGAATGTAAAACGAGCAGGCAACCGGCCCAGCTCGCGGTACTTTTTCGGTCGCCGCAGGAACCACAAACAGGCGGTGGGCACGAGCAACGTAGGGTGGGTTGTGACCCACCCTACAAAACTCCCCCGACGATTGTGAGCGACTCGGAAATGTAAACGCGACTTTGCCAATGCCCACTGTTGCTTCAGCCGGGGCATCCCTCCTTTCCGCTCAGTCTGTAGCCGGGATGAAATCCGGGGAATTATGTTCCCGGATTCCGTTGCACTCCATCCGGGCTACGGCATTACCTACTCAAAGCGCGTCGCGGTTTCAAGGAACAAAGGGGACTAAAGCTCCCTGGGAGCCTGGTTTACCAGGCTTGATGCTCTGAGCCCGATGATTCATCATCGGGCGGTGGAGGGCTCAAGTTGTGACGAAGTGTACGAATCTTTTGTGGTTCGATTTAGAACGGTGACGGGAGCCATATCCTTAGCCGCCTTCTTTCGCTCTCTTGTGTGGCGGAGCACGCACCGTTGCCAGTACCCGCCCGATAAACGCCAGCAGTTCCTCCAACGAGGCAAAATGTGTCGCTTGCCCGGAGACCATATCCCCCACCCGGCCCGCATAGCGCCCGTGTGTCACATTCGTCTCTGCCCGGAACTGCACGACAAAGGCCCGATAGGGAGACAGCGGCGATTCGGCTTGCAGGTTTCCCTGTGCTTTTGTCCGGGGCTGTAGTATGGTCCCGCTCATAGGGGCAAGGTACTGCGAGAGAACAACCAAGTCGCGAGGAAACTACGAGGAAACTACGAGGAAACTACGAGGTTTCTCCGAGGCGGCGAAAGAGGACCATAATGCAGACAGAGCAACAGTTGACCTTTGATCGCTATCGGCTCGATCTGGCCAGCGAGCAGTTGTGGTGTGGGAGTGAGGAGATTCTCCTACCCGGCAAAGCCTTTGCCCTGCTGCACTATTTGGTGGAGCATGCCGGGCAGTTAGTAACCAAAGCCGAGTTATTTGCGGCCCTGTGGCCCGGCACCGCGGTGACCGATAGCGCGCTGACGTTCTGCATCGTGGAGTTGCGTAAGGCGCTGGGAGATAACGCGAAAGCACCCCGCTTTATCGAGACCGTGCATCGGCGCGGGTATCGGTTCATCGGTCCGCTCAGCACCCTTCAGGGGCAGACCACGGCGACCATTGAGAGGGGGCACCAGCAGGGAGCAGAGGGAGGGCAGGAGGTCGAACGGAAGCTGATGGCCATCCTGAGTGCCGATGTCCAAGGCTATAGCCGGTTGATGAGCGCGGATGAGGTGGCCACCGTCCGGACCTTAACGGCGTATCGCGAAGTGCTCACCGCCCTCATCCACCGTCACCGGGGGCGGGTGGTCGACACGCCTGGGGATAATCTATTGGCCGAGTTTGGGAGTGTTGTGAATGCGGTCGAAGGCGCAGTGGCGATACAGCGGGCGCTCACCGAGCGTAATGCCAAGCTGACACCGGAGCGGCGGATGGAGTTTCGCATCGGGATCAACGTGGGCGATGTGATGGTGGAAGGCGAACGGATCTATGGTGATGGGGTCAATATTGCCGCCCGGCTGGAAGGGCTGGCGGAGGCCGGGGGGCTGTGCATCGCGGGCACGGTCTATGACCAGATCAAGAACAAGGTAGCCCTGGCCTATGAGTATCTTGGGGAGCGGACGGTCAAGAACATTGCCGAGCCGGTGCGCGTCTATCGGGTGACGTGGGAGTCTGAGGGACGTGCTGCGCCAGCGCCTGCCACCACGCAGCCAGTAGTCAGTAGGGAGGAGAAAAATCAAAAGGCAAAAGGCAAAAATCAAAAGGCAAAAGTAGAAGACCTTCCCCCAGCCCCTAGCCCCCAACACCCAGCCCCCATGCTGGTCGGTCGCGAGACCGAACTTGCGCAACTTCACTCATGGTTAGATAAAGCCTTGAGCGGCGCGCGCCAAATCGTCTTCGTCACGGGAGAGCCGGGGATTGGTAAGACCACGCTGCTCGAAGCCTTTCTGTTCGGAGTGCGGAGTCGCGAAGAGTTCGGAGTCACAAAGAGTCTAAAGTCCAAGGTCCAAGGTCCAAAGTCTCCCAATACCGACCCCCGAACCCCGTCCCCTGAACCCTGGTTCGCTTGGGGGCAGTGCATCGAGCAGTACGGCTCCGGCGAACCGTACATGCCGATTCTGGAAGCGTTGGGGCGGTTGTGTCGCGAGCCCGATGGTGAGCGTCTGATTGCCGTGCTCCAGCAGCATGCGCCGACGTGGCTCGTGCAGATGCCAGCCCTGCTCGGCACCAGTGAATTGGCTGCCTTGCAGCGGGAGCTCCAGGGGACCACGCACGAACGCATGCTCCGCGAGATGAGCGAAGGCATCGAAATAATGACGCAGCAGCGCCCACTCATCCTCCTGTTAGAAGATTTGCAATGGTGCGATTACTCGACGCTCGTGCTGGTCGCGGCCTTGGCGCGACGACCGGAGCGTGCGCGATTTCTGCTCATCGGCACCTATCGGTCGAGCGACCTGCTCAGTCCAGACCATCCGCTGAAGAGTGGGATTCAGGAGCTGCGCATTCACGACTTGTGTACGGAGCTCGCGTTACCACCGTTGAGTCAAGACGATATCGCCACCTATCTGCGGAATCGTTTCGCCGGTCGCGCGCTGCCACCGATGCTCCCGCACGTGTTGTACCGTCGTACGGAAGGGCACCCTTTTTTTCTGGTGACCGTTGTGGATGACTTAGTGACCCAAGGGCTCTTAGTGCAAACAGAGCAGCAAGTGCTCGTGCACGGGGATATCGACGCCATCGTACAGCAAATACCAGATAGCATCCGCCTGCTGTTGACTCATCAGGCGGACCGGTTATTGCCCCTGGAGTGCTGGGTACTGGAAGCCGCCAGTGTGATTGGGGCGGAGTTCGCGACAGCCTCGCTCGCGGCGGCGCTGGAAATGGACAGCGAAGAAGTAGAGGAATGGTGTGCGGGGCTCGCCGCGCGTCAACTGTTTCTCCGGCCTGCCGGTTTTAGTGAATGGCCAGACGGCACCGCATCAGAACGGTACCGGTTTGTTCATGCGTTGTACCAACAATTGTGGCATGAACGCACAGGGATGATCCGGCGGCAACGCTGGCATTACCGCATCGCCGAGCGCCATGAAGTCGCATACCGCAACCGGACGGAGGAGATCGCCGCCGAACTTGCGGTGCACTTCGAACAAGCACGCGATTACGCACGGGCAACCCGGTACCTCGCACAGGCCGCAGAGGGTGCGATTCGCCGTTGTGCTCATGAAGAAGCGGTCTCTCATCTCACAAAGAGTTTAGAGCTGCTGCGGACACTGCCAGACACCCCGGCACGCACGCAGCAGGAGCTGGCACTCCATACCACATTAGGCATTTCATTACAGGCAATCCGCGGGTACGGGAACCCACTGGTTGAGCAAGCCTACGCCCAAGCGCGCGCATTGTCTGCGCGCGTCCAAGAACCAGAGCAGCTCTTCCGCGTGCTGTTTGGGTTGTGCCAATTGCACGTGGTGCGAGCGGAGTACAGCATCGCACGAACACTGGGCGACCAGCTCTTGAGCCTCGCGCAACGGAGCCACAACCCAGCACTGCTTACCGAGGCCCACGGGTTAGTAGGAGTCACACTGTTCCATCTTGGAGAGATTGGCGCTGCGCAGAGCCATTTCGAAGAGGGAATGGCCGTCTACGACCCTGCACACCATCGGTCCCTCGCAAAAACGTATAGCCAAGATCCTTGGGTGGCTTGTCGCTCTTACTCTGCCCACGTGTTCTGGCTGCTCGGGTACCGTGACCAGGCGTTCACGCGGGTGCGGGAAGCGTTACGCTACGCCCGCGAGCTGGGACATCCCTTTAGCGAAGCGTTTGCCCTGCACGATGAAGTGTTCATCCACCAACTTTCCGACAACGTTCCAGCGGTGCGTGCGGAAGTCGAAGTCTTGTTGGCGCTCGCCCGCGAACACGGCTTTCAACACTGGGAGTTAGCAGCACATGGCCTGCGCGGATGGGCACTTGCGCGAGAGGGAGAAAGTGTCGTCGGTCTCGGACTGATGCGCGAGGGCTCTGGAGTCAGACAGAACATGGGTTCGAACCTGCGGATGCCGTATCATCATGCCCGGATGGCCGAATTGTATGGCCAAGCGGAGCGACCAGAAGAAGGGTCAAATCAACTCGAAAAGGCTTTGAGCATTATGACAACCACGGGCGAACGCTGGTGGGAAGCGGAAATCTATCGGCTCAAAGGAACGCTTACGCTACAAAAAGGGGCTAGGGGCTGGGAACTAGGGGCTGGCGAAGAAGTAAGTCAAAAGTCAAAAATTACCGATCCCCGACCCCTGACCCCCGACCCCCAAGGCGAAGCCGAAGCGTGTTTCCTCAAAGCCCTCGAAGTTTCTCGCCATCAGCAGGCGAAGTCACTGGAACTGCGTGCAACGATGAGCCTCGCGCGTCTCTGGCAGCAACAAGGAAAGCACCACGAAGCGCACACGATGTTATCCGACATCTACAATTGGTTCACCGAAGGGTTTGATACGAAGGACTTGCAAGAAGCGAAGGCCTTGCTGGCGAAATTGTCCTGACGCTGCCCGTTCCTCGTCGTAACAACCAACAATGTACGCGACCGCATTACAGATCTTGCGGTGGATGTACTCTCATGCCTACCCAAAGAGCGCGAGCCCCGACAATGAGCGCATCATTCAACCTCAGTGCGGCAACGGTTGCGCGTCCGGTTGCCGTCTGTGCAATGATTTCTATGCCATCAGTACTCCACACAAAATGTTCACTCCAACGTTGCCGTCGCGGATTGAAGAGCGCAACTTCTGTCCCTGATGTTGGGTCGAGAGCGTGAGTGCGTGCATGCTTATGCCCGTTACACGCCACACAGGCCAAGCACAGGTTGTCGAGGGTCGTGGCTCCATCCCGAGAGCGAGGGATAATATGATCGGTCTGACAGCGAATACCGCTCAACGCTTCGGACGTCAGACAGTACTCGCAACGGCCCTTCGCCCGTTCACGAACAGCGTTGCGTAATGCTTCGGAGACCTCAACTCCGGCCATGATCTGCTACGTCAATCTCCGCCGCCAGAGGAACACGGTGTCCCCGCTGGGCAAGAATGGCGAGAGCCTTCGCCCGACGCAAGACTGACCGGTGGTACGCGGCGATCAGACCACGCTGCTCAGCTTCCTCAGCTCGCGTCAAGTCACGTTCCCCAGCCTCGGTATTGAGCTGATTGAGGCGATACTCTTCCGTTGGAGAGAAGGAGGGTGCAGTAGCGGCCCACAATGCCTCATCACTGAAGAGATGCATCGCCGCCAGTTCACTCGCGGTGTCGGGCGGTAGGGTGGGTGCCACCGGCAGCGCGGCTTCCAAACTCGTGATCGTCACGTCTTCTACTGAACGATGAGTGAGATCCGCGGCGCGTTTGAGTTTCTGAAAGAGTGACTCAGGAATATGAACAGCTATTGTCGTATCTGCCATTGGCTTCTCTTCTATGGTGCTTGTCTTTTGCTGACCGCTAACTGCTCTTATACCTTCGGCATCACCTGCGTGGCAAACCGTTCAACACCACGCCGAAACGTATCCGCATCTGGATAGCGACCGAGACCGAGCACGTAATAGTTCGCTCCGGCATCACGATAGGCGGAGATACGGTCGATCATACTGGCCGTGCCGCCTTCACCCTCACGAATCATACCGCCGACAATGATCTCAGGCACCGCGCGCCCGCGTTTGGTCGCTTCTTCACGCAGGTAGCCGCCAATCTGAGTCAGCTCGTCGGGTTTGAGGCCAATCGGGTAATATGCCTCGCCAAACTGGAGGGTCCGTTCCAGTGCCTTGGGGCCACTGCCGCCAACCCAGATTGGTGGTCGTGCCGGACGTGGCGCGAATACGAATGGCGGGAACTTCACCAGTTTGCCATCATACGCATTCACATCATTCGCGAACAACGTGTGGAGAATCTGCAACGTTTCATCCGTAAGCGCGCCGCGTTTGCGAGGATCGACCCCAAGCACTTCAAACTCTGGCCGCATCCACCCAACTCCCGCACCGAGAATGATCCGCTCACCGGAGAGTTCTTGCAGTGTCGCGAGTTGTTTGGCCATGAGCACGGCGGGACGATACGGAATCACCAGCACGGAAATGCCCAGACGAATGCGGGTCGTGATCCCGGCGAGGTAGCCCAGCGTCATCAAGGGCTCAAGATACCGACCACCAGACCCCTCCGTTTGGTCGGGCGGGATGGCGAGATGATCGACGACGAACGCGGCATCAAAGCCCGCGTCTTCCACCGCGCGGGCGCAGGCGGCGATGGTGGCACGAGTCGATTGCGGACCCATGTTGCGAATGACGACGCCAAACTTCATTGGGATTCTCCTGCTTCGTTGTCGAACAGCCGCTCGGCTAACGCTTCGGCGATCTCGGCCTGACTATCCTGGTTTTCACGAAAGAGATCATACGCGATATTCATCAACATCTTGGCGAGCACTTCCCGTTGCACGAGATTCAGCGCGACGGTGTCCGGGTGCGTGTCCAAGTGCGCGATCAACGCCTCCATGACACGCGTGCCCGAATCGTTCTCCTGCCGGGCCAAGCGACTCCCCGCCATGTCAGCGGCTCGCGCCAGCAGCTCGCATTCCTCTAGAGTCAGAGCGTAACTCGCCATACCTGTACCATTGCGGAATGCGGATTGCGGAATCCGTATCCCGCGGTTTGGTGATTACTGGAGATCGGCGAATAGCCACGGCGCTTCTTGTTTGCGCCGTTGTTCGTACGCGGTGATCTCGGCCTCATGGGTCAGCGTGATGCCGATTTCATCAAGCCCCTTGAGCAGAGATTCCTTGCGGAACGGATCAATGTCGAAATGGAATGTCGCTCCAGATGGCGAAGTGACGGTCTGCGACGCGAGATCAACCGTCACCTGCGCGCCGACCTGGGCCTCGACTTCGGTGAACAACTGGGAGACTTCCTCCGGCTTGAGCACGACTGGCAGCATGCCATTCTTGAAGCAGTTGTTGAAAAAGATGTCGGCGTAACTCGGCGCGATGAGACAACGGAACCCGTAATCCATCAACGCCCACGGGGCATGTTCGCGCGACGAGCCACAGCCGAAATTGTCGCGCGTGAGCAACACGGTCGCGCTTTGGTAGCGTGCCTGATTGAGAAAAAACGTGCGGTCGCCTTTGCCATCCACGCCGTAGCGCCAGTCCGAGAACAGTCCTTCGCGCATGCCGGTCCGCTTAATGGTCTTGAGATATTGCTTGGGAATGATCTGGTCCGTATCGACGTTGGTCCGGTCGAGGGGAGCAACGAGTCCTTTATGTTTTGTGAATGCGTCCATGTGCAAGCTCCTTAGGAGAACGTGAAACGTAAATAGGTCTAAGAAGAATCCTCTCAGTTGGGAGTTCGGAGTTTCAGGAAGTCCAAAGTCTTTCTACTGGCTACTGAATGCTGACTACTGACTACTGACTACTGACTACTTTCTTCTTACGTGTTTAGTTCCACGTCCGTATATCAACAAAATGTCCGGCGATCGCCGCCGCCGTCGCCATTGCTGGGGAGACCAGATGCGTGCGGCCACCCTTGCCTTGGCGTCCCTCGAAGTTGCGGTTGCTGGTCGAGGCGCACCGTTCGCCTGGTTGCAACACGTCGGCATTCATCGCCAAACACATCGAACAACCCGGCTCGCGCCACTCAAACCCCGCTTCCTTGAGGATTTTGTCGAGTCCTTCTTTTTCCGCTTGTTGCTTCACTAAGCCAGAGCCTGGGACCACCATCGCCTTGACGGTCGAGGCGACTTTCTTCCCTTTGGCATATTGAGCCGCAGTGCGAATGTCCTCAATGCGACCGTTGGTGCAGGAACCAATAAAGACACGGTCAATTGTAATGTCCATGATCGGCGTGCCCGCCGTGAGTCCCATGTACTCCAGCGCGCGTTCGGTCGCTTCTCTCTGTTGCGAAGTGGGCATGGCCGCGGGGTCTGGCACCTTGCCGTTGATGTCGGTGACCATGCCTGGACTCGTGCCCCAGGTGACTTGGGGAATGATGTCTTCCGCTCGTAGTTCTACGACCTGGTCAAATTTCGCCCCTGGGTCACTGGGTAGTTGCTTCCATGCCGCGACCGCGCGATCAAACATCGCGCCTTGAGGAGAGAGCGGCAGGCCACGCAAATACGCGAAAGTCGTGTCATCTGGCGCCACCATGCCCGCGCGCGCGCCGGCTTCAATGGACATATTGCACAGCGTCATCCGTCCTTCCATTGACAGCGCACGAATCGCCGAGCCGGTGTATTCGATCACATATCCCGTGCCGCCCGCCGTGCCGATCTTGCCGATGACCGCGAGAATGATGTCCTTGGCGTTACACCGCGCGGGGAGCGTGCCTTCCACGCGGACTTCCATTGTTTTCGCCGGGCGTTGCACTAAGCATTGGGTCGCGAGGACATGCTCGACTTCACTGGTGCCGATGCCAAAAGCGAGCGCACCGAATGCCCCATGCGTGGCGGTGTGCGAGTCGCCACACACAATCGTCGTTCCCGGCAGCGTGAAGCCTTGTTCCGGTCCGATGATATGGCAAATCCCTTGACGGATGTCATTCATGTCGAACAGGGGGATACCGGTGGCCTGACAATTCTCGCGGAGGGTATCGACTTGTTTGGCGGCGACGAGGTCCGCGATGGGTTTGTCGCGGTCGGTCGTGGGGACGTTATGATCGGGCACGGCGAGCGCCGCGTGGGTGCGACGAGGCAGACGGCCCGCGAGTTGCAATCCCTCGAATGCCTGTGGGGAGGTCACTTCGTGGACGAGGTGACGGTCAACATAGAGGAGCACGGTGCCGTCCGGTTCCGTCCAAACAATATGTGACTCCCAAATCTTTTCGAACATGGTCTTTGCCGCCATACGGGCTCCTTTGGATGAAAAATGAAAACTGATATGCGGCCCTACATTTCGCAGATTTACCGGAAACTGGCAAGGCACGGCGCGAACATAGAAGCCCGCGCGTGGCTATGCTACAAGGCCCCTGACGGAGCGACCGCGAGCGGCGAATCGCCGCGAAGCGCTCCGCCTTGAGTCATTGACTCATCGTTGACTCGGAGGAGACCCGCATGAACGAATGGACTATCGACGTGTCGGAACAAGACTTTGAACAAACCGTGGTGGCACGCTCTCACGAAGTGCCGGTGGTGATCGACTTTTGGGCCCCGTGGTGCGGTCCCTGTCGCGCCATTGGTCCGGTGCTGGAAAAGGTGGCGGAGGAGCAGGAAGGCAAGTTTATTCTCGCCAAGGTCAATGTCGATGAGAATCCGACGTTGTCACAGGCGTTCGCGATTCGCAGCATTCCGGCGGTGAAAGCAGTGCGAAACGGCGCGATCGTCAGCGAATTTCTGGGGGCACAGCCTGAGCCCAGTATCCGGCAGTTCATTGAGCAACTGCTACCGTCCGAAGCCGATGTGTTGGCGCTGGAAGGGGCCCGGTTGGAAGAAGCCGGCAAGCTGCAAGGCGCGGAGAGCATCTACCGCGCGGCCCTATCCAAAGCGGCGAATCACCCACACGCGTTGCTCGGGCTCGCTCGTGTGCTGGTGCAGCGAGAGGAAGACGCGGAAGCGCTCTTGTTACTGAGCCGCGTGCCGCTGGGCACACCGGAGCAAGCGGCGGCCCAGCAACTGACCGCGCAACTGCGACTCAAGCAAAGTGGCGCGAAGGCCGATGATGAGAAGCAATATCGCGCGCGGCTCGCGGAGAATGCCGATGACATTGAGGCCCGTTTTGAATTGGCGCAAATTCTGGCCGCGGTTGGACGCTACGAGGAAGCCTTGAACGCACTGCTGCTCGTGGTCAAAAAAGATCGCACGTTCCGCGACGACGGCGCACGCAAAGCCATCCTGGAGATTTTCGAGGTCGTGGGCCAGCGCAGTGAGCTGGCGGAACATTATCGTGGGGAGTTGGCGAAGATATTGTTCAGTTAAGGGATGGAAATCGCCGATGAAGTGTCCCGTTTGCGACAAGGGAAAGCTGACGAAGGAAATACGCCAGCTTTCGTATATCTACCGCGGACGAACAACCACGATTCGACAACACGGACGATACTGTTCTACCTGTAGCGAAACAATTTTGAATGCACGAGAAGCGGGCTCTTATATGAGCGCGATCAACATTTTTCGTGCTCATGTTGAGGCGGTTAGTTCGCCGCCACCGCGTCAATGCGATCCACACGAATAATGATGCGGCTGGAAGTCTGATTGCGCACTTCAATGGCCTCCTCGCCCACCATCTTGGTCACCACGCCAGGGATTGTTTGTCCTTGGACGAAGAACGTCAGACCCTTTTTTTCCTTCAAGCTGTAGTCGAACAGCTCTTGAAAGGCGTGCGCCGGTTTGGCGGGTGCGGTTTGAGAGAAGACCGCTGTCGAAAGCGGCAGCAAGAGGAGCGCGGTTGAAGATAGGAGCACGCGAATGTTCATCACTGTCGGTCCTTTCATTGGTTCCGTAAGCGTTCGACGAATGCGACGTGTTCGGGGGTGCCGAGACCTCGTTGTAATTCGCTGAGGACATGCGCCAAGTTTCCAGCGAGGAGCGCGGCGACATCCAATCGGAGCCCCGTAAAGACCTGGCTCTGGATGATGTGGGAAGCGTCCGGTACTAACCGGACATACTCATCGTGCGATAAGGCGAACCAATCGAGCTGTTTGTCTTGCACGCGCCAGACGAGGTACTCTTGCACCCCGTTGCGACGATAGGCGCGCAGCTTCTCGTGCAGATCATACGAGGCGCTACTGGCGGCGATTTCAACGACCAGTTCTGGCGCTCCTTCGAGATAATCATCTTCACTAATCTGAGAATGACCACCCGCTGACGGCTCGATCCGGAGAATCGCATCTGGCTGGGGTTCGTTGTCGAGGTCCAGCCGAACCGTGGCGTTATCCGCGAAGCCAACACCAGGAGTGGAGGCGCAATAGGTTCCTAACCACGTCATAACTTGCCCATGTGGTTCGCCATGACTTTTTACCCGCACTGGAGATGGCATATAGACGACCCCTTCGATCAGTTCGGCTTTCTTGAGGTCCGGTCTGGCGTGATACCGTCGCTCGAACTCGTCACGCGTCAGGGAGTCACCGGCCTTGAGCGGAGGGATATCGACCGTCGTCGTGTGCACCGCTCCTTCGTGCGGTTGCGGGATTGCGTCAAGCGCGTGCTGACTCATACTTCACTCTCCACTCTCCACTCTCCACTCTCCACTCTCCACTACTGCAAGCCCCACCGCTCCCCATCCTGCCGCACCACCCCTTCGGTCTTGAGTTTATTGAGATGTGAAAGCACCGAATTGCCCGCCGCGCCGTGGAGAAAGGTGGGCGTGTCCACGTAAATCCGTTTCACCATCGCCGGGATTTCGTTGACTCCGGCCTTGATTGCGTCAAGAATCTGTTGTTCACGTAACTCGCGATGCGCGATGTATTCATTCAGTTTCTTATGTGGTTGACGAATGGCGGGACCGTGCGCCGGATAGATGACCGTCAGCTCAAGTGGCAACAATTTTCGTAGCGAGGCCATGTACTGAATCAACCCACCACCCTCTTCAGGCACAACCGTCGTCCCAGCCCCAAGCACGAGGTCGCCGGTGAACAGTGCTTTTTCCTCTTCGAGGTAGTAGCAGATATGGTCTTTCGCATGGCCCGGCGTATGAATCGCCCGCAACGTCGCGCCCTCGGTCTGAATACGCGCGCCGTCTTGAATGTAGGTCAGCGGGAACTGATAGGCATCATCCTTTCCCGGCCACGCGATCTTGGACACTGTGAGATCGCCGAACTGCGCCTGCACGCGCGGCACCCCGCCGATGTGGTCCTGATGCACATGCGTCAGCACGATCTCTTGTAGCTCGTTACCACCCTTGGTTTCCGCGAGCCCTTGCTTCAACAACGGATCGTAGACCTCCAGTCCAATGCCCGTATCCAACAGAATGGGGCGTTTGCTGGTACCGACCAGATAGGTGTTCGTACCCGGACCGGTGAACGGGCCGGGATTCTTGCCGAGCACGGTCGAGACGCGCTCGCTCCAAATATCGAAATCGGGCATTTTCAGCCCGGCCATCGTGTCCGTGACAATCCGTGTTGGTTGCTGCGCCATTGGTTATCTCCCCACAAAAGTACGTGCGATCGTTTGCAGTTGAATGTTCGAGGTGCCTTCGTAAATTTTGCCGATCTTCGCGTCGCGGTAGAATTTCTCGGCGGGAAAGTCCTTCGTGTAGCCCACACCGCCAAAGACTTCGAGCGCCTGCGAGGCCACACGCTCGCCGACTTGTGAACAAAAGTATTTGGTCATGGCGGACTGCCGCATGAACGGCTGTCCGTTTTCCTTCATGCGGGCGGTGTTGTAGACCAGCAGCCGTGCGGCCTCAATGTCGATGGCCATTTCCGCGAGCTGGAACTGAATCGCCTGAAAGTCGAAAATGGGTTTGCCGAATTGCTTGCGTTCCATCGCGTAGGCCAGCGCCGCCTCGAATGCGCCCTGTGCTAAGCCGACCATCTGCGCGCCGATGCCGATCCGCCCTTCGTTGAGCGTTTCAATCGCCACCTTGTAGCCCTGTCCCTCCGCACCAACCACGTTCGCGCGGGGCACGCGGACATCTTCAAGAATCAGCTCGCAGGTCGAACTCGCGCGAATCCCCAGTTTGTCTTCCTTTTTGCCGACACTAAAGCCGGGAAAGTCGCGCTCCACGATAAAGCCCGTCACGCCTTTATACCCTTTGGACGGATCGACCGTGGCGAAGAGGAGATAGAGGCCCGCTTCCGCACCGTTGGTGATCCACATCTTGCGCCCTGTCAAGATGAAGGAGTCCCCATCAAGCGTGGCGCGCGTGCTCATGGCGAAAGCATCACTGCCAGAGTCGGGTTCCGAGAGCGCGTAGGCGCCAACGGTATCCTTCGCCAAGCGTGGAAAAAATCGTTGCTGCTGCGCCGGTGTCAGCCAGCGAACCAGCGCGTTGTTGACCAGGGTGTTTTGCACATCGACACAGACCGCGACCGAGGGGTCCACCCGAGCGAGTTCCTCGATCGCCAAAATCGACATCAAGAAATTTGAGCCGGCCCCGCCATACATCGTGGGAATTTCCACGCCCATGACGCCAAGCGAAAACAGCTCATCAATCAGTTCACGTGGCAGTTTTCCCGCTTGGTCCATTGCCCGCACGTGAGGCTTGACCCGCTTCTCCGCGAATTCGCGCACTGTCCCTCGAAAGAATTCTTCATTGTCGGTCAGCATGGTGACCGGTAGCCGTGTTTCTAACTCGTCGGACATTACAACGTCCTCCCTATCGGCGTGAGATAGGGCATACATTTCACGTTGCTTGCCGGGTGTCCAGCCGTTATAGTCCGCGGGTAAGAAAGGTGGGAACCATGAAGATTGGTTTGATTTCCGACACGCATATTCCTGAAGCGATGCCTGAACTGCCGAGTCAGGTGCGGACCGTGTTCGCGGGGATGGATTTGATTCTCCACGCCGGGGATTTGCACTGTCTTGACGTGCTGAACTGGCTAGAAGAAATCGCACCGGTGCTGGCCTGTCGCGGCAATGGCGATGAAGGATCCGGTGGGCGCGCCGTGGTGCCGGACGATCCGCGGCTGCATGATGCCGTGGTCACCACGAGTGCGGGGTTTCGCATCGGCTTGGTCCATGACGTGTTGGACCCGAAGGAATTTTCCTCGTGGCCGATTGAGCGGACGATGGAGACCTACTTTGGGAGTCGGACCGATATGATCGTGTGTGGTCACACGCATGTCGAGATGATCGCGCGTTACGGTGAGGTACTCGTGATTAACCCTGGCAGCCCGACCTTTCCTCACAACTATAGCGCGCAACCGGGTACGGTGGCCGTGTTGACGCTCGAAGAGAATCGAGGCGGGGCGGTGACGGTCTATGATCTGAAGACACTGGCGGCGTTGCCGGGGCTGGTGGCGACATTCTAAAGCAGCACGTGTCTTCTCCCCGTTTCTCTCCGTTGCCGATTCCCCTATTCTCCGGTTCTTCCTGGTGGTCCAGAGAGCAGAAAATCAGACCAATTGATCGCGGTTACCCCAATGCGGGTGGCGACGGTCTCCTCGCCAGGAGCGGTAATCACTAAGGGCTGATAGCGTGGAT
>JANMSE010000624.1:0-9230 GCA_031389045.1 Deltaproteobacteria bacterium
GGTAGCTTGCTACTCCCCCGGCGGCGCGACCTCGACCTCAAATTGGCCCTCGCAATGGGGGCACGTCACCGCTTGCCGGGTATGCCCATATTCGTTGATACGTCGATAGAAATCCTGCAAGTAGGCCAGGTCCGCCGCGAAGAGCCCCTCGACTAACTTGGGGTTCAGTTGGGCAATGGTGCCTAACCGCGTGATGACCCGTGACAGGAGAATGATCACCAGGTAGCCAGGATTCGCCTGTACACGCGGGTCCTTCATGGGGGCGATCTCATCGTACGCCGTCGCTAGGCGCATCACACCGTCACGGTGCAGATTCCCCTCGGCGTCGACGTACCCGCGCGGTAACGTGAACGGGAACTCGGTTTGCAGGATCATGCGCGCAGAACCCCTTCATGGGCGATTTCCAGTTGTTCCACCGCGACGTCGCTCCCTGTGGCGTTGAGCGTTGGCCCGGTCCACTTGCTTGGCCAGCCGTTGACGAAGTTCCAGCGAATTTTTTCCTCGCCGGTATCATCAAGCAGCACGATGGAGCCGTTCTTGCGTTCGACCTTGCCATCCATCGCTTTTTTCCGCCATTCCCACAGTTCGTGGTCGTCCGTAATGCCGCGGGTCAGGGTGATATTGCTATGCTCAACGAGGCCGGGGAGTTTCCGCATCGTCAAGGGATCATTCCCCTCGCGGTAGGTGATCGGGGTTTGCGTGGAATCCACCCCCCCGCACTCGCGGAACCCCGCCCGCGTAATCCCATCGATTTCGACGAGGAAGTTATAGCCGCGATACGGATCCTTGCGATCTCCTGTTGCCATGTCTTGCTCCTTCCGGTTGTTTGACCGCGACGTCAACTGGGTGGCGTGGGGCCAGTGATGCTCACCCCGCTGGCATCGTGAATAATGCGGACAATAATAAACTCATTGGGGCGGCTGGGGGCGAGGCCGATTTCTGTCACCACCCTCCCCGCCTCGCGCACGTCGGCGGGATTCGTTTCTATGTCGCACTTGACAAAAAACGCGTCCGCTGCCGTTCGCCCTTGCAGCGCGCCCGCCGCGAACAACTGGGTGCAATAACTCGTCAGTTCTCGGGTAATGCGCGTCCACAAACGCGGATCGTTCGGTTCGAAAGCGACCGCGCCCAACGCCCGCTCAACCCAGCGACCCGCCGTCAAGAATAATCGTCGGACATTGACATACCTCCAATTCGGGTCTTGGCTCAGGGTCCGTGCCCCCCAGACACGAATGCCACGGCCACGGAACGCGCGGGTACAATTTATACCCAAGGGATTCAGTTGCGCTTGGTCGGCGTCCGTCACCACGACATCCACATCGAGGACACCCTCCACCGTCTCATTGGCCGGGGCTTTGTGGACGCCGGTGCGGTTGTCCGTACGGGCATAGATGCCAGCGATATGGCCACAGGGAGGGATGCGGGTGTCCGCCGAGGAGAGCAACCACGGGAAGTACAGCGCGCCATTGGTGCCGTGCAATCCTTGGCGCTGGTGGATGACCCGGACGTTGTCGTCCACCGGCAGTGCGTCAAGAATGGCGAACCGGTCCCCGGTACTATCGCACAGGTGCAAGACCAGGTTTTGCATTGCCTGGATGGCCAGGGGGTTCAGCGTGAGTGACTGCTCACGCGCCCACATAATGTCCGGCGCGCACACAAGGTCAATCGTATCGAGCGCGGCGACCGCCTCGAGTCCTGCTTCGAGAGCCTCAATGCCGTCACGGTTCTCATCCAACCGCACGACATAACACAGGGTGCCCCCATTGGCGAAGAAGCCACGCACCGCGTCCGCCAGATAGCCACCTGACCGTGGCACGAACGGCCCCCCGGCTGAGAGAGCCGTTCCAAAGGACTGGGCAAATTGCGACCAGAGCGTCAGCGGGCGCGGCGTATTTGGTGCCACGCCCGCCGCATAGCCAAGGAACACCGGTACGCCCGTGCGAAACGCCGCCCGTGGCGGTGGGAGGATGTCTTCCTTGTAGACCCCTGGGGTCAAGTAGTCGGGCATCGGGTATTCTCCAGCCGCGTGCACTTTTCCACGATTATTGACCCGGTCCCGCCCATTGACTGATGCGGAAGACGACGAACTCCGCTGGTTTGACAATGGCGACGCCGATTTCCGTCACCACCTGGCCTTGCTCGCGCACCTCGGAGGGATTGGTCTCCGCGTTGCATCTCACATAGAACGCCTCTTGTGGCGTCGCGCCGAACAGGGCCCCAGCGCGCCACACCGTCGTCAAAAAGGCGGTCACGTTGCGGGTAATCTTCGCCCACAAGCCTTGGTCGTTGGGCTCGAACACGACCCACTGCGTCCCTTTTTCAATCGACTCGCGCAGGAACAGTAATAACCGGCGCACATTGATATATTTGAACTCCGCATTGTCATCCCCACCAATCGTGCGCGCGCCCCACACGCGGATGTTGCCGTTGAGATTGCGAATGCAATTGATGCCAGACGGATTGAGTCCATCTTGCACGGCTTTGGAGATGGGCCATTCCAGACCGACGGCCCCTTGGACGACTTCATTGGCGGGCGCCTTGTGGACACCGCGAGTGGTATCCACGCGCGCGTAAATGCCCGCCAGGTGGCCGCTCGGTCCCACATAGATCAATCCCGAACTGTCGGGGTTGGTCGCCTTAGTGGCGGGATCGAACACCTGAATACGTGGGAGGTAGAACGCCCCATAGTTGCTGTTCGCGGGTGGTGTAGGGGTTGTGTTAGTCGGGGTGGCGGCGATAGCAGGGCTATCGAGAATGGCGAAACGGTCGTTGGTCTTCGCGCAGTGACTGAGGACATTCGTCCACACGACGTTGTCCGTGATGCCGGGTGCGGCCACCAACGCGATTTCATCAATCGCCTCAAATGGCTCTAGCGCGGTGAGCCCTTGCAGGCCCGCCAGTGTCGCATAGCGCATCACAAAACACCGAGTGCCCCCATTATTGAAGAAGCCATACACCGCGTGAGCCAGGGCACCCTGGCCCGTGTCGGTGGAAAAGTCGCCAAACGCTTTCTTGAATTCGCCGAAGTTCGTGCACAGAGTCGGTTGACCAGCAGCGACCGGCGCAAAGGTGCGCCCAAACGCTACGTAGTCGCCCGTGATCGCGAGACCCGCGTCCGGTCGGGTGGTAAAGGTGGCAAAGGAGGCCAGATTCCCGGTCTCGTTCGACAGCGTCGGTGCTGGCGAGGCAGGCTTTCCTCCGACTGTGAAGGTGGCCCCTGTGGTATTCACTGGGTAATTCGCGAGCCGAAACTTCGTGGTCTTACCGTCCCCCACCGCGACCGCTTCTCTTCGTATTTGCAGCGGTGAAACCGCGTAGTAATCAACTGTCACCACCGCATTTTGCTTTGGCGCGGTGATCCATGTCACCGATGACTTGAGAGTCGCATGGTCATTGGCGAGGGCCGCCGTCGCGTCCACCGTTCCATCGACCTTGACCGTAAACGTCCCAGGGGTCGTCAACACAGGATACCTGGACAATGGCAAAGGCGTTTTCGCTCCATCCGGTTTAACTGTAGGGGTCTCATCCGTCACTTTGGCCGTGGTGTACGGAGGAAGCACCACGGTGTCGGGCACGACTCCGACGAACCCCGCCGTGCTCGTACCCACACCAGCGATAGGTTGTACCGCGGACGGCACCTCTTCAACATACACTCCAGGGGACAGATACTGTGGCATCGTCTTCCTCCTTATTCTCTATGCGCGGTGATGAATGCTGGACGATCAACGCGGACACGCATACAAGTTGTCGCGCTTCATTCTTCTTCATTCTCAATTCCGTGGAATTTTTCCCTTTGTCTCCGGAAGTTCCACACGGATAATATTTCCCTTTTCCCCGACCAGGCGCTCCGTGGCGACCGGTGCTGTTGGTTCGATAGCGAGTGTCACCGTATAGTGCAACGCGGCTTTGGGTTTCCCGCCTAGCGCACGCCAGAGGTCCGGCATGCTCTGTTCACGGCCAGGCTGGAGACTAACCGTCGGGAGGGGGAATTCTTGCGTCGTGAGCACGCCTTGTAATACGTCGGGCGGGAGGGTGCCGTAGCGCAGCAGGACGTTCATCGCCGCGCCCAGCACCCGGTGTTCATCCAATGTGTCGGTTGTCCATGCGGTCACAAGATAGGAACAATCGATCCGCACGGGCGCGCGGCGTTTGGTGGCGGTCCTCTCCTGTGGTTGGCGCTCAATGATCCACTCGTTACCGCGCAAGTCCCGGTTCTCGCGAATGTCGTATAAAAAGAGATCCAGAGCCGGGAGCTTGACCGCCTGCGGCGGGAATTTTTCATCCGGCGGGACAAAGCTGATCGCGATCTCCTTCACAATATCCGCGGGGAGTTCGCGTTTGAGCAGCGTTTCGAGCGTTTTATCGAGATCGTGGATCACAGTCCCTATCCCCCCACAATATCAACACTGCCCTTTGCCGACGGCGGCGATACCGTTGGTCTTTCCGAGATGGACCACGCGTGAGGAGAATCGAGGGAAGGATGAAGAGGGGGGCCGCGCGCGCCCGTAATAAGTGGAGACATTCTGTAGCAAACGTCCCTCGTCCACGTCAAGGGTGAACCCGTGGTGACGGACCAGCGACGGCTCGTTCACTGAAGATTGTCCATCCTACGGCCTTGTCAAACCTGGGGGTTGAGGGGGAACCCGCCGTGGCGGGACTGGATTCCCGCCTTCGCGGGAATTGTCATTCCCACAGCTGCGGCGATCCCTCGATTCCGCTCCGCTTCATCAAGGCTGCGGCGGATAGGGCCACCTGAGTTTCCTTTTACTTGTTAGCGAGAAGGGTTTTTAAGAAATCAGCCCACGCTTCGTGCTTCCGCTTTTCCTCCCCAGTCAACGTTTTTGCCACACGCTCGAACGCTTTGGGTTCCTTGCTCCAGTCGTTGAGCGTCTGGATATAGCGGAATAGATTCACCGCGAGAGGCTTCCAATCATAAAACGGCACTCCGCCTTTGAGTGAACGAATTTCAATCGGCACGCCGAGCGAGCGCGTCTGTTCACCCTTTGGTGGCCCTGTTGGTTCCAGCGCAAAGGGCTCCTCTTTTTGGTTTACATTCACAGTCCAAGGAATAGGATCGTGGCCCTGGAGGATGCCTGCCACCCACTCTTCAATAGTTGGATGGGGCAGTGGGAGGATTTTTTTCTTTTCCGAGTCGTAGACTCCCTTCGGGAACAATGGCTCAGAGAAGTGGTCGGGGAGAAATCTCTTGAGATCGGTCAACACTTGTTTCTCCCGTTCGATAACTGCCTGCACCTTTATGAACTCGCCCAAATCCATGCGGCTCAGAGCTGGGATAATTGCCTTGAAATACCGTGGCGCTTCCGAGGTCTGGGCCTGGATGATGTACACGGCTAAGAGGGCGATAAAACTCTGGTACTCGGGTGGCTCCTTCGACAGCTTCTCCCGCACCTGTTGTACTGTCCAGCGAATGTAGTCTTCAATATTGGTAGTCTTTTCTTTCGAATAGACTGCCGCACCTAGCAATTCCTCTCGGCTTGACTCTGTTCCGCTACCGAGGTCGGCGAGAAGATTAATGATACGGCCTACATTGATACCGCCAGTGACTTGAGGGCGGGATGTAATGATAGCGTTCTCACGTCTCGCCGTCGTATCCTTGTGGGCCTCCTGAATAGTTCCGTATGGCGACAGTGAGCGTAAGGTCGTGTCCTGACGCATCGCTATATTCCATACGGCGTACTCCATACTTTCCATAATCGTCGCTATCCGCGAAGCGTCTACCTGGTCGTCCAGTGCCGTGGTTTTGAATTCAGCCACTCGCTCTTCTTTGTCGGGGACCACTTCGGCAGCCAGATGCCAATTTTCCCCCACGAGAAGCTTCTCATCCTTTTGGGGGCGGCTCTCCGTAGCGCCGGGGAGGAGTTTGACGGCGGTCTCAAATTCGAAGCCGATGAGCCGTTGCACGGGCGGGTCCACGTTTGTCCCACCGCTATTATGTTCTCCGCTTTGCCACTCACGCTCTGCGTTGGTCAAGCGATCCAGCAAATCCACGGCTGGTTGCCCTGCCATTACCCGATCCGCTACGGCCTCAGCCTGTTGCTCGTACACATCTCCCACCTTCCCAATACCACCCGTCAGCTGCACGCCCCCACGTTGTTGAATCACGTGTGTTGCTTCATGGGCAGCAACACGGAGGTTCGGTGTACCTGCGAACACCACGTGATTCCCCGTCGTGTAGGCAGCAGCATTCATGGCTGCACTACTGGCGCTCGCCTGGGGCCCCCAATGCGCCTGAACCTGGCTGACGTCGTGTCGGCCAAACAACTCTTGAATCTGTGTGGCGTAAGGAAGCGTATTGGCCGGAGTCTGAAGCCCCTGTCGTGCAGCCTGCTGGATTACCTCACGTTCGGGTCGCGCGAGTTGCATGACCCGCTGGACGTAACGGTTCCCGTACTGGCGTTGCAGTTGGAGCAACGTTGAGGCGGAGGACGGGTGCCGCGAGTCATTTTTATTCAGCAACTGAGCGAACACTGATGCAGGTTGTGGGCGTGTGGGTTGGGGCATGAGGTGTGTAGCGGCAACAGCCGGGAGTGCGTCCTCCGTGGTGTCGTGAGGACGAGGAGCTGGTCGCGACTGACGAGCAGGCGTTGCTGGTATGCGTGCCACACGATCGTTTTTCATCACCTTTCCTCGCTTTTCCTACTCACCAAAGTCGCGATCCGTCACCATCTTGCCCATTTTTTGATGCTCGCGCCGCGTCGCATGCAGCAGGTGTGACATGGCTACCACCTGCCCATCATCTGCGGCCAGAAACGCCGCGGCGAGCACGATGTTCCGAATGTTGCCGCCCGCCAGCTCAAAGCGACGGGCGAGGAACTCGAAGTCCAGGTTGTCCGCGCGCGGCGTTTGGGCGGGCCACAATTTCCGCCAGATCCGGCAGCGGTCGTCTTCGTTCGGAAACGGGAAGTCCAGCGTATAGTGCATTCGCCGGACAAACGCTTCATCCATATTATTGCGCAGGTTCGTGGCCAGAATCACCACGCCTTCGTACTCCTCCATCCGCTGGAGCAGATAGCTGATCTCAATGTTGGCATAGCGATCATGGGCATCACGTACCTCGCTGCGTTTGCCGAACAGCGCATCGGCTTCATCAAAGAAGAGAATGGCGTTGCTGGTCTCCGCCTCGGCGAAAATCCGCGACAAGTTCTTTTCGGTCTCGCCAATGTATTTGCTGACCACGGTGGAGACATCAATCTTATAGAGGTCCAGTTGCATCTCACCCGCGATGAGTTCCGCCGCCATCGTTTTCCCTGTCCCCGAAGGGCCAGCGAAAAGCACATTGAGTCCTTTCCCCAGCGAGAGTTTGCCATCAAATCCCCACTGTTCGTATACCAGGACTCGATGTCGCACCGCGGCGCAAATCTCACCAAGCTGTTGGAGGCGGTCCGGGGGAAGCACGATGTCGTCCCACGTGTACTGAGGAGTGATCTTGCGCGCGAGCGTGGCGAGCTTGTGGTTGGAGTGCAGACGGCTCGCGGTGGTGAGATCACTCATGCTGATTCGTGGATGCTTCGGGTCGCGCCAGCGTGCGAGATCGCGAGCCGTGGTGGCGGCCTCATGGATTTGGCCACTGGTGAGGCGGAACTTGTTCGCCACCGCGGAAAGATCGACATCCATTTCGTGAGGAAGTTCGGCGGTGAGGGCATGTTGCCACGTCTGTTCACGTTGCACGGCGCTAGAGCGCGGATACAGGATGGGAAAGAAAGGGACCGTCCGTCGCACGTTCGCTGGCTCCCAGGGCAGCGTGCCAGCGAGGAAGCTGATCCCTTGCCAGGTGTGCAGCGCGTGCAAGAGGATTTCCCGCTGGGGTCGTTTGTCATCACCAGCCAGCGCATCAAATCCGCGCCAGAAAATGGCCGCGTCCCGCAACTGTGCCTCACGCACCACTAACGTCACTCCCATGGAGAACGTGATCTCCGATGCGTCCAAGAGTCGTTCTCCATCGACAACTAATAAAAGCCCAATTCCTCGCTGTTGGCAGACCGCTGCCGCGAGTTCTCGTTTCCCAACGCCAGGCGGTCCTTGCAGGAAAAAGACCATCCCCGCGTGCGGTTGTGACGGCGTGTCGAGCAATGCCGCGAGACGCTGTCGAAGCTCGCTGGGGAGCAACAACTCGTCAAGGGTCCGCTGTGGCGTGAGGGCGCGAAGATATGGGAGCACGCGAGCGCTCGGTTCATCGCTGCCAAACAAATAGGCCACAATCCGTTCATCGATTTTCAGCGTGCGGCGCGGCAAAGGCGTATGTGGCTGCGCCATGTCGTCCACGAGGTCCACGAGCTGCGCGGTCCGTAACGGCGCGGTGGGCAGGAAGTGTTGGCGTCGCGTGATTTTTTCATCGGGCGACGAACAGAGTAGGCGCAAGGCCAGATCGACGGTCGGCGATTTCTTGTTCACGTCATCGTGCAGATAGGCATAGAGTCGCTCATAGCGAAGATCGATCTCTGGCACGAGACATAGCAACACCGTGTCGATGTCAAACGATGTCAACCCAAAGAGCTGTCGCAGTCGTTCAAGGCGCAGGACCAGACCGGCTTGCTCGCTGACGGCCTTGCGCTGAGCGATCTCCGCGCAGTGTTGCTCAAGAGCCTTCTGGAATTCAGCCAGGTGCGACGCCGCCTGGGGATCAAGCTGTGCGGGGGGAGGTGCGACGAGCGCATCGATTTCCCGCTCCGAGATATAGAGCCCGCGGAACTCATCCTCCGGTCCCTGCGTGTGGCGAGTCCACCACACCTGTCTGCGAATGAGGACATCAATCCGCGCGATCTCCGCGAGGAGATGCTGTAGCGAGGTTTGATAAGGCTTCACGATTTATTCACCCAGCTCCCACCCCTGAGAGACGCGCCCGTCCTGCTCCACGCCAGCGCGATCCGTTTGTCCTTGATCCTCTTCCCGCAGTGCACCTACCTCAGGTCGGGAGAATCCTGCCGAACCGTAAGATGGGAGATCACGCGTGTCAAGGCAAATCGTCAAACCACGGACTCTTGGGGCTCTTGGGGCTCTTTTCCGCGGTGCGATGCCCTAGACGCGCAAGAGTCGGGGGCACCGCTTTGGAGCGCATGCCTGCGGTTGCGGTCCAGAAACAGAGCCTCTAATATGCGCCCACCACAACACATACCGGTGAAGGACAAAGGTCAGAAGTTATGGAACAAGAGCGTCGTCGCGTGGTCGTTACGGGCCTCGGGCTGGTTACCCCGCTTGGGACTGGCGTGGAG
>JANMSE010000629.1:0-3251 GCA_031389045.1 Deltaproteobacteria bacterium
TAGTGCCGAACGGGACCGCGCCAAGGCCATCTTTGAGCGTGCGGGCGCCGAGGACATCTCGTACACGGAAGAGGCGGGAGTCGAGAAAGAGGCACGGGCATAGAGCCCGCTCGCGCACTTCGGGGAGCAGGGGACCGACTCGGTGGGAGCCGGGGGGGGATCGCGACATGCGCCCCCGGCAAGCATCTTTACTCCTCTCCCGTTCTCTCGCTCACCACTCCCCCTCCATGCTCTTTCGCTAGCCGCGTCAACAATTGAATTTGCTCTTGTTGCAACACAAGTAACTCCCCCCACTTCTTCTCCCGCAACTCGTCCAGCTTTTCGTGCAAACTGAGAATTTCCAGCTCCGCCTTCAAATTGACTTCGTAGTCATGTGCCGCACCCACCCGATCCTTCGCCGCTTGGCGACTCTGCGACATTAAAATGACTGGGGCTTGAATGGCGGCCAGCATGGAAAGAAAGAGATTCAGCAAAATATACGGGTAGGGGTCAAACGCATCCCCACGCCGCGCAAGAATGACAGAATTGAACAGCACCCACGCAAGCAGGATTGTGGCAAAGATGATGATAAACATCCAGGAGCCACCAAAGGTCGCGACTCGGTCGGCGAGTCGTTGGCCAAAAGTCAACTCTTTTTCAAACTCTCGATTGGTATTCCGGCTGATATGCCGGCGTTCACCGTAGTGGTGAATCACTCGTTGTTCAGGTTCAGGGAGTGCCTCAAGGTCAACCGCAAATCGTTTCTTCGCGAAATCGCGCAAGTGATTGTTCATGGCGAGGCATTATACCTGTATTGAAAGTTGTCAGGGAACGGGTGGCAAGCGCGTTGGGGACAGTTTTTTCTTCCCTTCCCGATTGTCGTCGGATTTCAATAGCTGTAGCCGGAATCTCACAGACGACGGGGGAAGTCAGCGTTACCTTCCTAATGACGATTGACGGTCGTTGACTTTTTTTGGGGGGGGGACGAGGGAGCGGGCCGGAACCTGAACAACAAGCAATTTTCCTGAAATCACAGTGGTACGATGATACAAGACGCGCAGTCAATTTTTTTGAGTTCGGGTTGTTTTCTCGACGCGCTGCTCAGTGGACAGTTGAACCCTACGGCGTGGTCACCTTTAGAGCGAGAGGACAGTTTTATGAAAAAACAAATGGGTTTGTGGATTGACCACCGAGAGACGATTATCGTGACTCTCGGTGAGCACGGCGAAGAAACGAAACGCATAGAATCGGACATGGAGAGGTATACCCGATCTTCCGGTAAGCCGGGTTCAGGCAATAGCGTGGCGGAGAACCAGCAAGACCGACGATTTGCGAACTATCTGAACCGCTACTATGACGAGGTCATTGCGTATGTTCGTGAGGCGGACGCCATTCTCATCTTTGGTCCGGGTGAGGCCAAGGGCGAGCTTAAATCACGGTTGGCGAAGGAAAAGCTCGGGGAGCGCGTCGTTGCGGTTGAAACCGAGGACAAGATGACCGATCCGCAGATTGCGGCAAAAGTCCGGCAGTACTTTCACCAATAAGCTTACCAGTGCAAACAACGGAGCGCGCACCGCGACGAGGGTATCCATCCTTCCCCTTGCCCGATTATCGCAGGATTCCAATATGTAGAGCCGGAATCTCACAGACGGCACGGACCACCGATCTTATCTTCTTCTGAACAAGTCGAACCAGTTCTATCCTCACCGCGTTCCTTTTCCCTCATGTAGGGGTCATTCACTATGACGGAGGTCACGTATTATGAGTCTCTTATTATTGATCGTCTTAATTCTGCTTTTGGTGGGCGGTCTGCCTAACTTTGGCTATCACTCGTATGGCTATGCGCCTTCGGGGATATCCGGGGTGTTGGTCCTGGTCCTGGTCGTCCTGCTCCTCACCGGACGACTCTAAGGGGGTCCCGGCTAACTCTGCTGTCGTACGGCGCACCTTCACCTCACAACACACCTAAAACCCAAAGGAGAAGACTCATGCGGAAAACCTCATGGATCCAGCCTAGCCTACTTGCCGTGGTCGTAAGCGTTGCGCTGGCCACTGCGGCCGAAGCGACTACACCCGACGCCTGGATCACCGCCAAGACGAAGCTCGCCCTCTTGAGCACGGAGGGCGTGAGCGGAACTGCTATCAAAGTGGACACCGTCAGAGGACGGGTCACTTTGCACGGCAAGGTAGACTCCACGGCGGAGAAGACGAAAGCCGAGAGCCTCGCCCAGCGGATCGACGGGGTCACGAACGTGCGGAACTTGCTCCAGGTGGTGCCCCCGCGGCAGGAGCAGGCGGTGCAGGTAGCCGATGATGCGCTCCAGCAACGGATCGAGAAAAGGTTGCAGGCGGACTCCTCCCTCAAAAGCAGCGACATCTCTGTCCAGTCGGTGACCAAGGGCGTGGTGCTGCTGGGGGGTACCGCCAAGACGCTAAGCGCGAACCTGCGCGCCATCGAAGTAGTCGCCTTCGTTCCGGGCGTCTTGCGGGTCGCGAGTGTGGTGCAGAGTCCAGAGACCCTGGCCGATGCGGAGATGTGGCTCGAGGGCACGTGGCCAACAGCCAGCGAAGAGCCGGGCGTCTGGGATACGGCCAGCGATATCTGGATCACCTCGGCCACCAAGATGCGCTTGCTGGCCGACAGCCTCACGCCAGCGCTCGAGATCAATGTGGATACGTGGGGAGGCGTCGTGACGCTCTTCGGAATCGTGCCCTCCCAGGAGGCCAAGGCCGCCGCTGAAGCGCATGCCCGCGAGGTGAGCGGCGTGAAGGGCGTGGAGAACGAACTGCAGGTGGTGCCGAGCACCCAGCAGGCGGCGAGACAGCTCCGAGACGAGGAGATCGAGGGTGAGGTGAAGAAAACGCTTGATACCCCGGCGTTCAAGGACATCAGCATCGCGGTAAAGAACGGTGTCGTACGGCTGACGGGGAGCATCTCCACCGGAGCGCGGCGCCTGGAGGCGGCGGTGGCCGTACGGGCAGTCTCAGGGGTACGCGCGGTTGAGAACGATCTGCATCTCACCACCGCCCAGAACTAATTGTCCTGGTTCGCCCCGCTGGCATGCGGCGGCAGGCAAGGGCACTCTTGGAAAAAGTCCTTACGCTATGACCACTCACTTGCCGACAGTCACAACCTGTCAGGCGTAACGAAAGAAGGAGAAAAAGATGAAACGTATAGCCATGACGACTGCCGCCCTCTTATTGATGTCTGGCCTAGCGATAGCTGAAGAGCAGATCATGCGCGACAGCATGGAGAGTGAAAAGACCGAGCG